>NZ_BAAAEL010000001.1:0-478125 GCF_039522995.1 Sphingomonas molluscorum
ACTCATCCCGGTCTCCTTGCGGAGCCTGAATCAGATCGCGACGCTCACATCAATGGGTCCTGACCCTACGCCATCGATGCGGACTGGCGGCTGATCCTGTTCAACCGTGCCGCCGAACGGCATTTCGATCGGTCCCGCGACGACGTGCTTGGCCGCGTCATGTGGGACGTTTTCCCCGAAGTGGTCGGTACGCCGTTCGAGGATGTCCTTCGTCGCACCATGATCGACCGGGTCGGGAGCCGGCAGGAAATGCGGTCGGTGCTGAAGCCGGATCGGTTCGTCGAACTACGAACGGCTCCCAAGGAGGGCGGCGGCATCGCGGTGTCCTTCTCCGACGTAACGGAGCGGAAGGAGGCCGAAAGGCATCGCGAACTGCTCGTGAACGAGCTGAACCACCGCGTGAAGAACACGTTGGCGGTCGTGCAGTCTCTCGCAGTCCAGTCGTTCAGGGATGAGCGCGTTCCCGATCACGCGAGGCGCGCGTTCGAGGGCAGGTTGTTGGCCCTGTCGGACGCCCATAATCTCCTGACACGGGAGAGCTGGGCGTCTGCGCCGCTCCGGCAGATCATCGAAAATGCGCTTCGGCCTTTCGGCGGGGCCAACCGCTTCGACTATGCGGGACCCGACCTTCGCATCGGGTCCAAGGCGTCCGTCAGTCTGGCGCTTGCGCTGCATGAGCTGTGCACCAATGCCGCCAAATATGGTGCGCTTTCGCAAGAAGGCGGGCGCGCCCGGATCGACTGCAGCGTCGAGCAAGGTGAGCCACCCGTCTTTCACCTGTGCTGGGAGGAACAGGGTGGCCCGTCGGTTACGCCACCGTCAGGCCGGGGCTTCGGTTCACGCTTGATCGAACGCGGGCTGGCAGCGGAAATCGGCGGGATAGTGCGTTTGCGCTATCCGCCAACAGGGGTGGTCTGCGAGATCGAGGCTCCCCTGCCGAACATGGAAGGGCAGGAATGACACTCACCGGCAAGCGTGTCCTCGTGGTGGAAGACGAGATGCTGGTCGCCATGAACCTTGAAGACCTGCTGATCGAACGGGGAGCCGAAGTGGTCGGGCCCGCCATGCGTCTCGACACGGCGCTGGAACTTGCACGGACCGAACGGTTCGACGTGGCGGTGCTGGACATCAATCTTCACGGTGGCCGATCGTACCCGGTTGCCGAGACCCTGCGCGAGCGCAAGATCCCCTTCATTTTCGCGACCGGCTACGGCCACGCGGAAGGCGCCGAAGGATATGCGGAAGTCCCGACGCTGACGAAACCATACCGGGCCAGCGAACTTGCTGACGCACTGGAACGCGCGCTCACGGCCAGCGGGTCGGATTAGCGGTTGATCCCGGGCGCGTTGTCCGCGGCGCAGCGCGACGCGGTTCAGCCGGCCGCCTCTGGCGCTACCGAGAGCGCACTGGACCATCGAGCGGCGCCAGCCTGCCCCGCACCAGCGCGTCGAACTGCTGCAGCGTGCACATGCCCTGGAAGCCGCCCGCGCATTCGGCGATCGGCAGGGTCTTGTAGCTGGGCGGCGTCGCGAGCGACAGCGGCTCCAGGCTGCGCAGCTGCTCCAGCGTCTGGGATTGATAGGCCACCCGCACATAACGCTCAGCACTGCCGGGATTGCGCAGCAACTCGAATACCAGCGCTCCGCCCACGGTTGCGTCGTTCTCGGCATAGCCATCGACCTTGAACGTCACCCCCAGCACCGCGGCCATCGCGTTCAGGTTGTTGTCGTGAACGACCACCAGATCCAGCTTCGCCCCGCTCGGGTCCTGAAGGGAGGACAGGATGCGCCGGCCGAGCACCGCACTCTGCCGCCCGGCCAGATAAGGTGCGCGGACATGGACGTCGAACAGCAGCGAGTGCAGCTCACCGATCTGCTCGATTTTTTCCGGCGTCGCACGCCCCCAGCCCACGCGCGCCGGGTCGAAGCCCTCGGCATATTCGAGCAGAAGCACCTGGGCGGTCCCCGATGCCGTCCGGATCGGGCCGCCAAAGTCGAACGACGCAGGCTCCGCCGCCGGCTTCAGCAGCGATTCTTCGGCCAGGATGTCGCACGGCCGCGCGATCCCCTTGCCCCGGCAGCCCAGGATCTCCTCAAGCGTGCGGAACGCCGCGCGGTGCCGCTCGGCCAACGCCTGGATACCGCCAGTGTGCCGGTCGATCGCGGCCACCGCCGCCGCACCGTCATAGGTGACCACGCCCGCGCCCCGCGGATCGAAGATCGGGTCGCGATCGCCGGGCGCGCCATGCTCGACGGTCAGGCCGCACCCTGGCGCGAACCCTTCGGCCAGGGCCTTCCCCGACTGGATCGCACGCTGGGCAGTGCTGGACCGGATCCGCACGGCGCCGGGTACCGGACACCCTGCCGCGCCGAACAGCCCGCGCGCGGCATAGGCGTCGCGATCATACGCACCCAGCAGCCGCATGCCGGTGTAACCGCGCTCGGTCAGATAGCTCTCGGGCACCTGCCACTGGGGCCAGGGCTGGCGCGCCATCGTGCCGACCGGCGCCTCGTCCGCCAGCGGCGCGCGGAGCCCGTGCCGGACCACCATCACCACCTTCTCCAGCTGCAGGTCCGGCCGTTCCTGCGCCGCCGCCGGCACGCAAGAAACGGCAGCGGCAACGGCTGACAGCAGCATGGACCCGAGTTTCATGAGCAAACCTGTGCGATCTGAAAAAGAAGCGCCTCGTAGGTCCGCAGTATGTCCTCTCGATTACGCTCTGGTCGCACCGCGAGTGCAGCAGAGATGACATGCCAACGACATATATTGGTCCCCGATCGGTAACGTAGCGGACTTAGGTCGCCCACATCTGCATTCGACAGACGCAATCCCTGGGAGATCCCATGACAAAGCCTTCCCTCCGCCCGCTCGGGCGGCCGCTGCTGCTTGCCCTGATGCTTTCGGCATCCTCCATCGCCTATGCCGGGGCACCGGACCCTGCCGCAGACGTGGACGCCGAGGTGCAGCGTACCGACAACGACATTGTCGTACTGGGCGCGGCCGACCGCCGGCTGGTGCAGGAAGAGGAGGACGCGGTCGGCACGATCGACGTGGTGCAGACCGGCGACGTCTCGTTGCGATCCCAAACCAACATCGCCGATCTGGCCAAGCAGCTTCCGGGCGTCTCGGTCAGCGTCGACCAGGCACGCAACGGATCGGCCACCGGCGAGGCGCAGTTCGTCTCAATCCGCGGGTTCGAAACCGGCTTCAACGCCTATACGCTCGATGGGCTACGCCTGCCCCAGACCTCGGGCGGCAATACCCGCGCGATCTCGCTCAACCTGTTCTCGCCTTTCGCGATCGGCGGCATCGTCGTCGACAAGACCCCGGGCGCCGACAAGGACGCGGATTCGATTGCAGGCAACATCGACCTGCGCACCCCGACCGCGTTCGACTTCGGCAGTTCCTTTGTGCGCGCCCGTGTGCTGGCGCAGGCCGCGGACCTGGCACTCGATCAGGGACAGGCGGGCATGGGCGGCGCCATCGGCCTCGACATGGCCAAGCGCTTCGGCAGCGCTGGGCAGTTCGGCGTCTACGTCGCGGGTTATTACGAGCGCCGAGCGAGTGCGGCGGAATCGGTCGCGCTCCAGAACCCTTACAAGGCGACGGTGAAAGGCGAGACCCCGCGCGAGAACCCGGACTCGGTGACCGCCGACGGCATCCAGTGGAACTTCTTCAACAACGAGATCGAGCGCTACGGCGCCAGCGGCTCGCTGGACTACCGCACCGAAGCCCTCGACCTGTTCGCGCGCGTCAACTACGCCCGCTACAACAACACCAACACGCAGAACCAGACGGGCCTGCGCAATGAGTTGGTCAGCGGCCAGACAAATCCCAATCCCGGCGGCTATGACGACACCGGCATCTACCGGCCGATGGGCATCAACCCGGCGCACTACTTCCGCGTCGAGGACGTGGAGCAGGAGCTGGTCTCCACCCAGCTAGGCGGCCGCTGGAAGGGCGAGCGCGTCAGCATCGGGTTGAGCGGATCCTATGCCGATGGTCGGCTCGACCAGCCGCGGTCGCACACGGCGGCGTTTCGCGGCATCTCGTACATCGGCACGCCCGGCCAGACCGGCGTGGCGCGCGAAGGGCTGTTGATCGACCTGTCCGATCGCAACTGGCCGCGCGCGATCCTGTCGCCAGAGGCCGCCGCCTATGTCGGCAGCCTGGAACGGCCGCAGCAATATTATGTGCAGACCAATCGCAGCTTCCTTTCGGAAGAGAAGCTGACCTTCAAGGGCGACATCGACTGGCGCGGCGACGGCGTGCTGGCGCTGGTCAAGGCGGGCGGCCTGTGGGAAGGCGCCGATCGCAAGGGCCTGACGATCGACGACGGATCGCTGCGTTATCGCTTCCAGACCGACCTCTACAGCGGCACGGTACCCGGCCTGCCGCTCGCCCAGTTTCCAGGCGAGACGCTCGACAGCTTCATGGGGCACCAGACTCCCCGCCCGTTCAAGCTGATCAGCCGCGAGGCGATCGAGGAACAGGTGTCGCGCTATGTCGACATCGACGGCCTGAGCGAGGACATCCTCAACCGCGGGCGCCTGTCGGGCGAGGAAACGCGCAAGGCCGTGTTCGCGACCGCGACGCTGCGTTTCGAAACCGAGAACGCAGGCACGATTGAGGTCATGCCGGGCATCCGCTGGGAAGATAATCGCTACACGGCCAGCTTCTGGTCCAATACCGAAGCCGACAGCGACGCGCGCTTCATTGAGGCGGGGCGCAAGTACGACCATCTCGACCCGTCGGTCCTGGCGGTGTGGCGTGCCCCTGGCGGCTGGACGGTTCGCGGCTCGGCGCGCAGCAGCTACAGCCGCCCGGCCTTCAACCAGCTTGCAGGTCCGACCACAGAGGAGCGCGACGCGATCACCGACGAGCTGATCTCGGTCACCCGTCCCAACCCGGACCTGAAGCCGGTATCCGCCTGGAACTTCGACCTGGGGGTCGAATATCGCACCGAGCGCAACCGCTGGTTCCAAATTGCCGCCTATTACAAGGACCTGAAGAACGTCATCGTGCCGACGGCGACCCGCACCGGATCCGGCGCGGTGGACGGGGTGATCTACTATCAGCCGTACAACGGCCTGGGTGGCTCGGCGAAGGGCATCGAGGCCTCGTTCCGCTTCGCGCTGAACGACTGGGCGCCCACGGATTGGATGGGCGGTTTCGGCATCGGCGGCAACGTGACCGTGCAGGACACCGAAGTCACCTATCAGCTGGGCGAGGACGAAATCCGCACCAGTCGCCTGCCCGAGGCGCCGCACCTGATCGCCAATGCGGAGCTCTTCTACGAGCAGGGCCCGGTGCGCGCGAACCTCTGGTACAACCACACCGGCAAGCGGCTGTACAATGTCGAGGACACCCAGCCCGACACCTATACCCAGGGGCTCAACGAGCTGAACCTGGGCGTCGCCTTCGCCATGACCAGCAAGATCGAGCTGGGACTGGCAGCACGCAACATCACTAACGAGCCGACCTACTACAACACGGTGGGCGCCTCGACGCGCTACATCTCGGCCGATCGCGCGGGCGGCTATCTGAAGACCGGCCGCATCTTCCAGGCAAGCCTGACCATGACGATGTAAGCTAGTGCGGTGCGGAAACGGCGTGCCCCTTCCGCACCGCACTCCTCCCTGCTTGTGGGTCAGACCACCGCGACACACGGTGTCAGCCGAGATGCACCGGCTCGGCTGCCCGAGGCTCAGATCGATTCGGCAGCAGGACACGCAGGCACCGGCGCCAACGAGAAAAGTACCGCCGCCTCCGATCGGACTACGTCTTGGACTTCACCGGGGGCTGGATGACCTATTCGGCCGAAGGGAGCGCACACAGCGCGTCTGCGGTCCCGCGGTGACTCTACGTGGTCACGCGCTCTTCAAAGAGAATTCGCAGATAAGGCGAGCCCTGGCACTAGCAGAGTCTTGAAATGGTGGAGCCGAGGGGGATCGAACCCCTGACCTTCGCAATGCCATTGCGACGCTCTCCCAGCTGAGCTACGGCCCCACGCCGTTTTTGCCGTTCGTTTCCGAAGCGGCTCCGGGAACCCCGTGTCCGGGGAAGGCGCCCTCTAAGCGGGCCCTTTTGGTTTGGCAAGCGCCTTTTCGACGCTTGCCGCACCTTTTTTGAACTTGCCGGCCTTAGCCGGCGCGAGGATCAGTTTTCCTCGTCTTCGTCCTGAGTGTTCACGCCCAGATCGTCGTCGCCGCCGAGATCGACGTCGTCGTCGGCCGAGGGCTCATCCTCACCGTCGATGTCCAGATCCTCGTCACCGAGATCGGCGTCCTTGTCCGCCTCCTTCTCGCTGATGGGCTTGGCAGCTTCGAAGGGAAGCGGCTGCTTGGACTTCAGGATCGGCTCCGGATTCCAGGTCACGCCGCATTCGATGCAGGTGACGGGATCTTCCTTGCCCAGGTCATAGAAGCGCGTCGCGCATTTCGGGCACGTCCGCTTCGTGCCCCATTCCGGCTTCACCATGTGCCGCTCTTGCCTTTCGGTGTGGGATTTTGGGTATCGGGACTGGTGCCCGAGAAGTGGCGCGCGCCTTGCCATAGCGCAAGGGCGCTGTCAAAAACCGCTGCCTGCCGCCGGCCCAGCGACGGCGGATGCTTCGAGGCGAGGCAGATCTGCGGCCCGCCGCGCCCCGCCGCTTGACGACCGCTCCGGTTGCGGCAAGGGGTCGCCCATGATCATTGCAGTCGACGGACCCGCCGCGTCGGGTAAGGGCACCATCGCCCGGGCGCTTTCCCGCCACTACAACCTGCCCCATCTCGACACCGGGCTGCTCTATCGTGCCGTCGCCGCAACCGTGCTCCGCGACAAGCTCACGCCCGAGCGCGAAGCCGATGCGATCGCCGCCTGCGGCTTCGAGGATCGGCTGCTCGAGGATCCGTGGCTGCGGAGCGACGAGGTCGGCCAGATCGCGTCGGTCGTCTCCGCGCATGCGCTGGTGCGCGCCGCGCTGCTCCAACGTCAGCGGCGCTTCGCGGCGCAACCGGGCGGCGCCGTCCTCGACGGTCGCGACATCGGCACGGTGATCGCCCCCGACGCCCACGCCAAGCTGTTCGTGAAGGCGACGCCTGCCATCCGGGCACGCCGTCGCCACCTGGAGCTTCAGAAGCAGGGCTCGCCCGTCACCTACGACAAGGTTCTGGCCGACATTCGCGCGCGCGACGAGCGGGATGCCGGGCGTGCCAACGCGCCGATGATGATGGCCGCGGACGCCGCCCCGCTCGACACCAGTTTCCTGTCGATCGAGGCAGCCGTTCAGCGCGCGGTGGAATTGGTAGACGCACGCGTCGCCGCCTGATCGGGGGCACCGGTCCGGCCGCCTCCCCAGCTTGCGAATTGCTTGCATCTGGGCTATGCGTGCGGGGTTCGACGAGCGATTGCTCGCGGGGCCGGCGCGGAGGCGATTCCTCACGCGCCCTTTTTCGCATGAAATTGCAGGCCTTTGCAGCAAGCGTCCGACGAATGCCGCGACCGGCATTCGGCCGCCGCGGCGACGCCGGTCAAAGACCGCCGGAACCAACCGGCCGGCCGGAAAAACGTACAGGAACCAGGAACTCTAATGGCCTCTTTGGCAAACCCGAGCCGCGACGATTTCGCGGCGATGCTTGACCAGACCCTGGGTCAGGCCGACAGCTTCGAAGGCCGCGTGGTCATCGGGACCGTCACCGGCATCGAGAACGACCTCGCCGTCATCGACGTGGGCCTCAAGTCGGAAGGCCGCGTGCCGCTGCGCGAGTTCGCAGCGCCGGGCCAGAAGGCGGACCTGAAGGTCGGCGACGAAGTCGAGGTTTATGTCGACCGCGTCGAGAACGCGAACGGCGAAGCGATGCTCAGCCGCGACCGCGCCCGCCGCGAAGCCGCCTGGGACAAGCTGGAAACCGAGTTCGCCAAGTCGGCTCGCGTCGAGGGTGTCATCTTCGGCCGCGTCAAGGGCGGCTTCACGGTCGACCTGTCGGGCGCCGTGGCCTTCCTGCCGGGCTCGCAGGTCGATATCCGTCCGGTGCGCGACGTCACGCCGCTGATGGACATCCCGCAGCCCTTCCAGATCCTCAAGATGGACCGCAAGCGCGGCAACATCGTCGTCTCGCGCCGCGCGGTGCTGGAAGAGACCCGCGCCGAGCAGCGTTCGGGCCTGATCCAGTCGCTGCACGAGGGGCAGGTGATCGACGGCGTCGTCAAGAACATCACCGATTACGGTGCGTTCGTCGACCTGGGCGGCATCGACGGCCTGCTGCACGTCACGGACCTCAGCTACAAGCGCGTTGGCCACCCGTCCGAGATGCTGAACATCGGCGACACGGTGCGCGTGCAGATCATCCGCATCAACCGCGACACGCAGCGCATCTCGCTCGGCATGAAGCAGCTTGAGAGCGATCCGTGGGATGGCGCATCGGTCAAGTATCCGGTCGGCGCCAAGCTGGCGGGCCGCGTGACCAACATTACCGAATATGGTGCATTCGTCGAGCTGGAGCCGGGCATCGAAGGCCTGGTGCACGTGTCCGAGATGAGCTGGACCAAGAAGAACGTCCACCCGGGCAAGATCGTGTCGACCAGCCAGGAGGTCGAAGTCATCGTCCTCGAGGTCGATCAGGAAAAGCGCCGCATCTCGCTCGGCCTCAAGCAGGCCCAGGCGAACCCGTGGGAGCGTTTCGCCGAGCAGCACCCGGTCGGTTCGACCGTCGAGGGCGAAGTCAAGAACGCGACCGAGTTCGGTCTGTTCGTTGGCCTGGACGGCGACGTCGACGGCATGGTCCACATGTCGGACATCGCATGGGGCATCTCGGGCGAGGACGCGCTCAACCTGCACCGCAAGGGCGAGATGGTTCAGGCCGTCGTGCTCGCAGTGGAGCCGGACAAGGAGCGTATCTCGCTCGGCATGAAGCAGCTCGAGCGGGGTGCACCGGCGGTTGGCGTCGCCACCACCGGCGACCGTCTCAACAAGGGTGCGATCATCACCGTTACCGTGCTTGAAGTCCGCGACGCGGGCCTCGAAGTGCAGGCTGGCGAAGATGGCGCGACCGGCTTCATCAAGCGCACCGACCTCGGCCGTGACCGCGACGAGCAGCGTCCGGAGCGCTTCCAGGTCGGCCAGAAGTTCGACGCGATGGTGTCGGGCTTCGACCGCTCCAAGAAGCCGACCTTCTCGGTCAAGGCGATGCAGATCGCCGAAGAGAAGCAGGCGGTTGCACAGTATGGCTCGTCCGACTCGGGCGCGTCGCTGGGCGACATCCTTGGCGAGGCCCTCAAGGCCCGCGGCGAAGGCCGCTAAGCATTGCGCCGCGGCGGGAAGTTGCTTCCCGCCGCGGCAAATGCCTTAACTTGTGTTGCAGTTCGGCTCCTGCCGAATTAGCTGTTCGGTTCCCCTGCGTAATGACCGCTTCCGCCAATGCGTGGTGGGATGGATGAGGCCGACATGATCCGATCTGAACTCGTACAGCGCCTGGTCGCCGAGAACCCCGGCCTCTCCGCGCGCGACGTGGAACGGATCGTCACCGTTTTCTTCGACAGCATCGTCGAACAGTTGAAGGCGGAAGGTCGCGTCGAACTACGCGGCTTCGGCGCCTTCTCTACCCGCGCACGCGATGCCCGGACCGGCCGCAACCCGCGGACCGGCGAGACCGTCGAAGTGGATGCCAAGCGCGTCCCCTATTTCAAACCCGGCAAGGAAATGCGCGCGCGCCTAAACGTGTGACGTTCCGCCTTGGCGCAACGCCGCGCTTGACGCGGATGCAGCCTTGCGGTTCCCGTGCCGCCATGCGGACGTGGCGAAACCGGTAGACGCAGCCGACTTAAAATCGGCTTCCGAACAGGAGTGCGGGTTCGAGTCCCGCCGTCCGCACCACCATGTGGCGCTCCGCCGCCTTCGATGGCAGGAAGGGGCCATGGCGCCCTTCCCCTTCTCGCACGCCCGCTTCCCGCTGCTGCTCGCCGCGGCTGCGCTGGCGCTTGGCGGCTGCGACCGCCGGCCCGACGATACGGCGGTGGCGGTCAGCGTCGTGGGCGGAACGGCTCGGGTGGCCGATCCTTCGCGTACGGAGCTCTCCCCCGCCGAGCGCGTGCTGATGGGCGCGACGGCACAGGGCCTCGTCCGCTTCGATGCCACCGGGCAGGTCGAGCCCGCGCTTGCCGAGCGCTGGATCGTGATCGACGAGGGCCAGAGCTATATCTTTCGCCTGGGTGACGCGCGGTGGCCGGACGGCAACCGCGTCACCGCGAGCGAGGTCGTGGCAACGCTCAAGCGGGCGGTCCGCCCCGCGCACCATAAGCCCCTGGCCGGCGCCTTGCGGCTGGTCGACGAGATCGTCGAAATGACGCCGGAGGTGGTCGAGATCCGCCTGCGCCGGCCGCAGCCGGAGTTCCTGAAGCTTCTCGCGCAGCCGGAGCTTGCCATCTTCCAGGCACGCGGGCTGCGAGGGACGGGACCATTCGAGCTTGGCCAGCCGGCGCGCGGCGCGCAACAGCTGCGGCCGATCCGCGGATTGGACGACGAGGATGCGGACACGCTGCCCAGCCCCGCCGAGAGGATCGAGCTGCGCGGGGAACGGGCAGCGCGCGCGGTGCTGCGCTTTACGCGGGGCGACCTCGACCTGGTACTGGGCGGGGGCGTGGATGACTGGCCGTTGCTGGCCGTCGCGGAGGTCGCGCGGGAGAGCATCCGCGTTGATCCGGCGGTGGGGCTGTTCGGGCTGGCCGTCGCACGGCGGCAGGGCTTCCTGGCCGAGACCGCCAACCGGGCCGCGCTGGCGGGCGCGCTCGACCGGAGCGCCATTGCGGCGGGGGTGCGCGAGGAATGGGCGCCTGCCACCGCGCTGCTCCCGGCGCAGCTCGACTCCGCAGCCGCCCCTGCCGAGTTCCCCTGGCCGGTCACGCCGACGGAGGACACGATTGGGCAAGCGCGTGCGCGGGTCGCGATCTGGCTGGCGGACCATCCGGACATGGCGCCGCTCCGGATCGCACTGCCGGAGGGGCCCGGCGCCAACCTGCTGTGGCGCGGCATCGCCCGGTCACTGCGCGCCATCGGCCTGCCCGTGGAGCGGGTGGCGATCGATGCACCGGACGCGGACCTGCGCCTGGTCGACAAGGTCGCGCCGCTCGATTCGGGCCGCTGGTACCTCGACAACGCCTGTGTCGCCTGCGACCCGATGATCCGCTCGATCATCGACAGCGCCGCCGATGCGCCGGACGCGGAGACACGCGGGCGGCTGCTGGCGGACGGGGACGCGGCGCTGGCGGCGGATGCGAGCTTCGTGCCGATCGCCCTGCCGCTGCGCTGGTCCCTGGTGTCGCCGCGGCTGCGCGCCTGGGCGCCGAACCCGCGCGCGTGGCACCCGTTGAATCACCTGCGCGGCGACCCCAGCTAACAGCCATGAACCGTAGCTCCCGCATCCCGCCCGAAGCGTTCGACCGCCTGGCCGAAGTCGTGCCCCTGGGCCGCGACGCCGCCGCCGTGCGCAAGCGGCTGGTGGCCCTGGAGCGGCTGCTGGAGCGCAGCTTCGTGATCCCGGGCATCAAGGTGCCGGTGGGCCTCGACTTCCTGTTCAACCTGCTGCCGGTGGGCGGCAGCTTCATCGGCGCCGCGATGGGCAGCTACATGATCTGGGAGGCCCGCAACCTGGGCATGTCCAAGCTCCAGATGGCGCGCATGGCAGGCAACGTCGGCGTCGACTGGGCGGTGGGCCTGATCCCGGTGGTGGGGGCGGTGCCCGACCTGCTGTTCCGGTCGAACACCCGCAACCTGCGCATCATCAAGCGCCACCTGGACAAGCACCACCCCGGCACGGCCACGATCGACAACCCGTGACCGCGCGCGGGGCGCTGGCCGTTACCGGCCGCCCCGCCAGATCTTGAGCGGGGCGTTGCCGGTGAGGCCGCCCTGGTGCGCCGGGCAGGCGCGGTAGCGCAGCCGCTTGTCCAGGCACAGCCACACCTCGTCCAGCCAACCGTCGCGGGTAGCCGTGATCCGCATCATGTTGGCCGCGATGCCGGGGTTCGCCCGGGCGATCGCCTGCGCGAGCTGGCCGGCGGTGAGGCGCGAGCGGCGCGAAAGCGCGTCCATGTCCGGGAAGCGCAGCCGACCGTAGAGCGCGTTGGAGCGCGCGAAATAGGCCGCCGGCGTCACCCCCATGCAGCTGCCGTGCTTGGCATATTCATGCTGGAGCAGCTGCACCGAGGGCGTCGCGCACAGATGCTTGCGCACCACCGCCTGGGGCAGCAGCGCCACCGGCTTGCAATATTGCGGCCAGGTCTTCCCCTCCCCGTCCGGCCACAGGCCGTGCAGGGTGAAGCCGAAGCGGTTGCCCTGACCGCACTGGAAGCTGTCGTCGCCCGCCCGCTTGCCGCGGCAATATTGCGGCGACCAGGTGAGCGCGAGCGTATAGCTGCCGATCGGGATCACCCGGCGCGGCTGCTTGGGCGTCGGCAGGTCGGCGTGCGGCCGCGGCAGCGCCGCCGGCACGCTGCACTGGGTGCTTTGTGCCAGGGCGGTGCCGGGAAGCGCGGCGGCGAGGAGCATCGCCGCCTTGTGCCAGAAGCGAATCATTCGAACGGCGTTTCCGCAGGGCCGGTCGGCTGCCCCTTGAACCAGGCGACGGCGTCCGGCTTGAACAGCATGACGACGGCGGCGGCCTGAAGCGCGGTCGACAGGATGCTGAGGATGCCGGTGACGCCGCCCGGATAGGCGCCGTTCAGGAGGGTGAACACCAGCGAGAGCACGCCGATCACGAAGAAGATCACCACGATCCACCGGGCGATGTTGCTGCGCATGCGCGAGGTGAAGAACCACAGCAGCAGCGAGATGCCGAAGCCGACGATCACGCTGCCGAGCATGACGGGCGTGGCGATGGCGGCAGTGGCGGCGTCTGCCTGCATCCGCTCCATCGTGGTGTTCCAGCCGATGGCCGTGCTGACGAGCCCGAGCGCCAGCGCGCCCAGATAGAAGATGTCGAAGCGTTGAATGGACTTGGGACGCATGGTGTTTCTCCCCCTGTAAACAGCGCCGAACCTAGCCGACCCGCCCCTTTCGGCAAGCGAATTAGAGGGCGGTGAAGTCGAGCCCGATATCGGCGGCGGGCGCCGACTGGGTGAGCCGGCCGACCGACACATAGGTGACGCCGGTCGCGGCGATTGCGGCAATGGTGTCGAGCCGGACGCCGCCCGAGGCCTCGGTGGGCACGCGTCCGGCGACCTCCGCCACCGCGGCGCGCAAGGTCGGCGGGTCCATGTTGTCGAGAAGGAGGTGGGTGGCGCCGCCGGTGAGCGCGGGGGTGATCTGGTCGAGCCGGTCGACCTCGACGATGATCGAGGCGATGCCGGCGTCCGCCGCCCGGCGCGCCGCGGCCTCGACGCCGCCCGCCACCGCGACATGGTTGTCCTTGATCATCGCCGAGTCCCACAGCCCCATGCGGTGGTTGGTCGCACCCCCCATGCGGGTGGCGTATTTCTCCAGCCGGCGCAGGCCCGGCAGCGTCTTGCGTGTGTCGAGCAGCGTGGCGCCGGTGCCGCGGATCGCGTCCACATAGGTGGCGGTGAGCGTGGCGATGCCGGAGAGATGTTGGACGGTGTTGAGCGCCGAGCGCTCGGCCGTCAGCAGCGCGCGGGCGTTGCCGCGCAGGCGCAGCAGGTGCGAGCCGGCAGGCAGGCGATCGCCGTCCTGCACCAGCGCCTCGATCTCCACCTGCGGATCGAGCGCGCGGAAAAAGGCTTCCGCGATCGGGAGGCCCGCGACGGTGATCGCGTCGCGGCTGTCCATGACGCCGGCGAAGCGCGCATCGGCGGGGATCACGGCGGCAGAGGTGATGTCGCCCCCCTCCCCCAGATCCTCGGCAAGCGTCTCGCGGACGAAGCGATCCAGATCGAAACCTTCGAGCGACCAGTGCATGCGCGTTCTCCGCCGGACGTGAGGAAGGGCGCGCGGTAGCGTGCCCGGGAGAGCCGCCGCAAGGCGGAAAGTTCGTCGAGAGTCCGTCCCAGAACGCGTGTCGCACCGGTGTCCGGGGCCTGCCGCGTGGCGTGCTGCACTGCGGAAGGTTAGGCTAAGGTTAGGCCAAGAACGGCTGGTGCGGGCGTGGATCGCCCTCGCACCGATGCTGCTGGAGGTGGCTGATCCCAGGCGCGGCCGATCCCTTGGTGTGCGTGCGAAGGGGGACCGTTGCTCTGCCGGGCGTTGGGTTCCTGCCTGCGCAGGGATACGGGTGTGACGAAAGGAGGGCGCCCTGCTTCGCAGGGGTCTCGCCTGCGCGGGAACACGGTGGATGCCGGGCGGGTGGTGCCCGTCTGTAGGGCTGTGGTGTCGTTTAGAAGGCGTCCGGACGCGGTCCGCGTGATCGGCCATGGCAGTCCTCCCCGATGTGGAGGAGGACTGTGACGACGCCTGGTCGTGTAGGACAGCCCGGGCGTGTGGCCCGGGCGTGCCGTCAGACCTTGGCGGCGTAGAGCATGCGGCCGTTGCCGAGGTGGCCGAACACCTGCGCCAGCTCGCTCTCGCCGACCGCGAAGCAGCCCTGGCTGCGGCCGAGCTTGCCATGGGTGCGCAGCATCGAGGCGTTGGAGTACCAGGCGCCGTGGATCACGATGGCGCGATCGAGCGCATTGTTGTTGGTGGGATCGAGACCGATCAGCCGCTGCGACTTGCCATGCTTGCCGACATAATAGTCGGAGGCGAGGAAAGCGCCTTCGCACGAGGCGTTGGAGCCGTTGAGGTTGGAGAAGCGCTGCAGATAGCCGCTGTGCGCGGGATCCGAGCCGCTGCCATGGGCGACCAGCAGCGTCGTCGTCTGGCCGCTGATAAGGTCGACGAGGTGGAAGCGCGGCACCGACGAAGAGGCTGCGAAATCGGCGATGGCGATGCGATCGCGATTGGCGACCCGGCCGCCATGCGCCTGGAGCGCAGCGACCGCACGGCGGAAGAGCGCCGGACGCACCATGCGCGGCGAGGTGAGCGGGGCGACGGGGGCCGCCGGCACGGCCGCGCGGACCGGCGAGGCGAAGGCGCCGGATGCGACCACGGCGCCCGCGACCGTGAGACCAGAGGTGAGGAATGCGCGGCGCGAGGGCGCCGTTTCGACGATGTTGTGCACGTGGATGTCCTGCCCTGAAGCCCGCTCTGGACACCGCATCGCGCTGCCCGGCACCCTTTTAGCCAAGAAATCCAAACAGTTCCTACTCGCGCACGCGCTCTGCCGCAGCCATGCCGCGGCTCATCGCAGGATCGCACGGCTAGCGGGTTGAGGAGGGTTTCGTTGCGCGGGCGGCAGATTCTTTCTCGCCTGTCAATGGCACAAAATAGACTTACCTACGTTTAGAAAGATGTGAAGCGGATGGGTCGCACTTCCCCCCACCCGCACGATGATGATGTTGAGGTGCGTAATGAACATTCGCAATTGTCGCGCCTGGCTGGCGGCCGGGGCGCTCGCTCTTTGCCTGCCAGCGGCTCCCGCTTTTGCGCAGGAAGCCATCGCGCAATTCGACATTGCGTCCAGCCAGGCGCTGAAGCCGGGCCAGTTTGTTTGGAAGGACGGCGGCGACACTTCGGAGCCGGTGACGGTGACCGTGAGCATCCCGTTGCAGCGGGCCTATGTCTTCCGCGGCAGCACCCTGATCGGCGTGTCCACCGTTTCCACCGGCAAGCCTGGTCATGAAACGCCCACCGGCGAGTTCGAGATCCTTCAGAAGAAGGTGATGCACAAATCCAACCTGTATGACGACGCACCCATGCCGTTCATGCAGCGGCTGACCTGGGACGGCATCGCGCTGCACGCGGGCAACATCCCGGGCCGCCCCGCCTCTCACGGCTGCGTCCGGCTGCCGTCGGCCTTTGCGAAGAAGCTGTTCGCGGCGACCGAGATGGGCGCGCTGGTGTCGATCAACAACGACCCCTACGACCCGCTTTCCGCGCCGCCGCTGCCGGCCGAGAACTTCGAATCGTCCATGTCGGGTACGGTGACGGCGTCGCAGGACGTGGTGCCCGGCCGCGGCATCCGTACCGCGACGGCGCCCTGAGCCGGGGCTGGCGGACGCATCCGGCGCTTGACCCCTGCCGTTGAAGGAGCGGCCGGGTCTGAGCACGGGACGTGTCGGGTCGCGGCGCGCGGATCTCGCCGGCGCCGTGGGCTTGCACACCGATCGGCTAACCGCCGCGCTTGCGGCGCCCCTCGACCAGGACTGCCTGCTGCCACCGCCCTGGCGCCTTGTCGGTCCGGTGCGTGCACCCTGCCCAGCAGCAGGGCCGCTTCTTGCCGGCCAGAACCTCCTCGCACATCCGCTGGAGGCGGCGCTGGCGCGTCGCTGGCTGCTTCGCGTCGGTGACCCAGCAGATGAACTCGTTGCGACCAAGGGGCGTCAGCTCCTGCCAGCGCGACGACAGGTCGGTGCTTGCTTGCACGGCGGCCTGAAGATCCTCGGGCGTGTCGTGGACCGTGCCGTGCGGAAACGAGTCAGCCATGGGATCTCCAGACTTCCGAAGCCGGCCGCACTGGGCCGGGCCAGCGGATATTCGCACGCATCGTGGCGCGCGCAATCAGAACCGCAATGCTCCGGGCGCCCGATGCGCCACTCAAAGGAAGGAACTACCGGCTTCATTGAAGTGTCACGCTCCCCGCCTAGCGCTGGATTCTCCACATTCATCCTTCCGGGGGGCAAGGACTTTGAAGCTTCATCCCATCGCCGCGGGCTTCTTCCTCATTGCGGGCGCGCCTGCTGCCGCCCAGGAGGCCAGCTTCTGCGAGCGGCTTGCGCCGCAACTCGGCATGGCCCCGATCGAGAAGGGGCGGCAGGGGCAAACCACTGGGGAATGGCGCGTCAACACGCTGGCAGGGCTGAAGACGGTGCTGTTCGGCGGCAGTACCCTGATCTCCTTCGGCATGCAGCCGGCTGGGGACAGCGCGACTGTCGAGGACTATGCGCGCCTGCAAAAGGCCTGCGAACAACAGAAGAAGAACTTTCTCTGCCGGATCGAAGGCCCGATGATCCTCACCGTGTCCACCGGGAAGGGGAAGGCCGAAATCGAGGCCTTGCCCGGCGAGCGCGCGGAAGTCGAAATGAAGGGGACGACGATTCTCTGCCGGGATCCGCGCGCGATGAAGAAAGCCTAGGGTTCGCCAGACTGGCACCCGCAGGAACAGGCCGCTTCCTGTATTCGGCTACGGACTCGCGATGCTGGCGAGGGGCGCGCGAACGGCGTAGCCTGCCAGGCGAGAACGGGCGGCCGCTCCTGATTGGTGCGGCAACGCCCCCTTTGCCTGGGAGGGCGGAATGCGGGTTCGGGTGGCAAGCTGCCGGTGCGGACAATTGCGGGCCACCTGTACGGGTGAGCCGGTGCGGGTGTCGGTGTGCCATTGCCTGGAGTGCCAGAAGCGCAGCGGCAGCGCCTTTGCCGTGCAGGCGCGCTGGCCGGACGCACAGGTGGCGCTTGCCGGCGAGTTCCGGACCTGGACGCAGCAGGGCGACAGCGGCGCGGTGGCGCGTTTTCGGTTCTGCCCCACCTGTGGCGCGACTTTGGTCTATGCGAGCGAGGGCATGCCGGGGCTGACGGCAGTTGCGGTGGGCGCCTTTGCCGATCCCGGCTTTCCGGCCCCGCACTATTCCGTGTGGGAAGACCGCAAGCACGGCTGGGTCACCGTGTCCGCGGACGGGATGGAGCACTTCGCCTAGCGCGACGCGGCTAGGCGGCGACCAGTTCGATGTTGGGATGGTCGGCGAGGATGTGGAGGATGGTGTCGAAGTAGGTCGGCCCGTCGCCGCCTTCGACGGCGTCAAGCTGGCGGCGGATCCGGGCCACGTCGAAAAGGTCGGGCCGCTGGAGCTTTGCGCGCAGATGGGCGGCGGTGGCCTCTGCGCCGAGGGCCGATTGGCTCGCCTCCAGGTCTTTCCAGACGAGCCGCACGGGTTCGCGGCCCGCGATCGCGCCATAGCCGCCGTGCAGCAGGTCCTCGAACGCGTCGAGGCTTTCGCCCAGCGTCCAGTTTTCGCCGGCCATGAAGACGCGGTTCACCTCTGCGTAGAAGGAGGCGATGTCGCGGATGCGGGCGCCTTCGAGCGTGAGGGTCTTGGGCACAAGCGCGCCTATCGCGCCTTGTCCGGGAGCACCGACGCCAGGTCCGGGCGCGGGAGGATCGGCGGCGTGCTGTCCGCGTAGGTGAGCCAGTGGCTCCAGATCACATGGGTGCGCAGCTTCGTGATGCGCGTGTGGCAGGTGATGCTCATGTGGGTGCGGATCGTGCCGCCGATCCAGTTCTGGTACACACTCGCGCATTCGGCGTCGCGGTAACGGATCCAGGCGCGCTGGGCCTCGACCAGTTCCTTGGCGGTCTGCGCCTCCCCTTCGCTGCGCAGCCGGCGCATCGCCGCCTGGTAGTAGCGGTTCAATTCGGCATCGGCCGCGGCGAGTTCGGCGGAGGCGCAGGCGTCGACCGACGGCGTGTCGGCGCCGGGGCAGGATACGGGCTCCGCCGACTGGAGGAACAGGGCGAGCGCGAACAGGGGCATGGGGAGTCCTTGGAATTGCCGGTTGCAGCGATGCCGTGCCGACCAGAAGACGGCATCGGCGTTGCGCTACATCAGCGGGCGGCGTTGCGGATCGAGGACGGTGACCTCCTCGAAGCCGGCGGATTGCAAGCTGTAGATCGCGCCGCCGATGCAGCGATACGGGACCTCGTTCGTGTCCAGCCGGATGCGGGCGCTGCGTCCGGGCTTCGCTTCGGGACGGGCGGTGGCGAGCAGTTCCTGAGGGGTGATCGTGCGCCCGCCGACTTCGATGGTGCAGTCGGCCGCTGACCCTCGAACCACGATGTCGAACGGCGCGGGCGCCGCCCTGCTCGTCGCGTACCCAGCCAGGGCGAGTGCAAGGGCCGCGATGATCGTAGAAGGAAGGGCCGGCTGCATCGGCGAAGGATGCCGGAACTTTGGCACTCGAGCAACGTGCCTGCCGGGGCGCGGGCGGGCACAAAAAAGGGGGCCGGAGCCCCCTTTTCGGATTAGCCGCGCGGGCCGCCGCGGGGGCGGAACGGGCGGGCGTGGTGGCGCGGCTGGTTGGGGCCGCCGCGGGGCGGGCGCGGGCCGCCCGTGCTGCCCGGGGGCGGCGGACCGTCCATCGGCAGCACGCGGAAGTCGTCGTCGCCCTCGCCCGCGGTGCGCTTGATCGCGGCCACGAAGCGGCTGGCGACGGCGCGCGGGATCTGGAAGGCGGTCTCGTCCGCGGCGATGCGGATCGCGCCGACTTCCCCCTTGGTGATGTGGCCGCGGCGGCACAGCAGCGGCAGCAGCCAGCGCGGATCGGCGTTCTGGCGGCGACCGATGTTCATGCGGAACCAGACGCTGTCCTCGAAGCCGGCACGCGGGCCGTCGTCGCGGGGGCCACGCTCGCCGCGGTCGTTGCCGCCGACGAGGTCCTCGGCCGCCGGCAGCTTGGCGCGATAGGCGCGCACCAGCATCGCGGCGATGTCGGCGGGCTCACGGCCTTCGAGCAGGCGGGCGCCCAGCGCGCGATCCTCCTCGTCCAGCTCCACCGTGTCGCTGAGCTTGGCGAGCAGGCGCTCGCGATCGGCCTCGCGGATGGCGTCGGCGCTCGGCACCTCGACCCACTCGGCGTTGATCTTGGCACCGCGCAGCATCATCTCGACGCGGCGGCGGCGCTGATAGGGCACGACCAGCGCGGCGATGCCCTTCTTGCCCGCGCGGCCGGTGCGGCCGGAGCGGTGCTGAAGCGCCTCGGCATCGCGCGGCAGTTCGACGTGGATCACCAGGCTGAGCGAGGGCAGATCGATGCCGCGCGCGGCAACGTCGGTCGCGACGCAGACGCGGGCGCGGCGATCGCGCAGCGCCTGGAGCGCGTGGTTGCGCTCGTTCTGGCTGTGCTCGCCCGAAAGCGCCACGGCGTCGAAGCCGCGCTCGACCAGGCTCGCGTGGAGGCGGCGGACCGCTTCACGGGTGGCGCAGAAGAGGAAGGCGGTGTCCGGCTCGTGGAAGCGCAGCAGGTTCACCACCGCGTGCTCGATGTCGGACGGGGCGACGGTGACGCACTGGTAGGCGATGTCACCGTGACCGCGATCAGCGGACAGCGTCTCGATGCGGAGCGCGTCGCGCTGGTAGCGCTTGGCGAGTGCGACGATCGGGCGCGGCATGGTCGCGGAGAACAGCAGCGTGCGGCGGCCGTCGGCGGTCGCGTCGAGGATCTGCTCCAGGTCCTCGCGGAAGCCCATGTCGAGCATCTCGTCGGCCTCGTCGAGCACCGCGACTCGGATCGCCGACAGGTCGAGCGCGCCGCGTTCGAGATGGTCGCGCAGGCGGCCGGGGGTGCCGACGACGATGTGGGCGCCGTGGCTGAGGCTGCGACGCTCACGCGACGGGTCCATGCCGCCGACGCAGGTGGCGATGCGGGCGCCGGTCTGGCCATAGAGCCAGCCGAGTTCGCGCGCGACCTGGAGCGCGAGCTCGCGGGTCGGGGCGATGGCGATGGCGAGCGGGGCGCCGGCGGGGCCGATCGCGCCGTCCTCCTCCAGCAGCTGCGGGGCCATGGCGAGGCCAAAGGCGACGGTCTTGCCGGAGCCGGTCTGGGCGGAGACGATGAGGTCGCGCCCTTCGGCTTCGGGCTGGACGACGGCGGCCTGGACGGCCGTGGGCGCTTCATAGCCACGCGCAACAAGCGCCGCGGCGAGCGGTTCGGGAACTTTACCAAAGGGCATGGGGGCGCAAATGGCCCTTTCCGAGCCGTGGCACAAGGGCTTACGGTACTGGAGAGTCCCGGCGCGGGAGGCCGGCGCCGCCCCAGGGCGCGGCTTGGGGCGGATGCGACACTGGCGCACAAGGCCGATCGCGCTTCAGACTCCGCCCGTTCGTGCCGTCCTTATCAGACCGCCAAGCACGCCGTTCGCGGCGCGCGCTGGTAGGACCGGACCACGCAACCTGCCGGGCTCAGTTTCCCTCGACTGGCTCCGAGGGTTCGGGCTGCGGGTCTGGGGTTGGCTTCGGCTCCAGATACTTGGGGACGAACGGGTTCACGCTCGGCGGCGGGCCCGACATGCCGGCCGGATCGCCTTCGACACGTCCGCGCAGCTGGTCGATCTCGGCCTGCCTCCGGTTGAGATAGAATGCCCGGGTTGCGGCATAGGGATCGGGCGAATTGTCGTGCAGGTCCTTGAGCGTCTGATCGAATTCGGAACGATGATCGAGCGCGCCCAGGACCCCGGCGGGCACCGAATAGCTCAGGCTCGTGAACGGACTGCCGACGCCGACCGGCAGGACCAGCCGATCGACGGCGCCGCCCAGCAGGTCCCGGACGGTCGTGGGGCCGACCAGGGGCAGGAACAGGAACGGTCCGTTCTTCACGCCATAAAAACCCAGCGTGTTTGCAAACCCGTTCGACCGCCGCGGCAGATGGAACGGCTTCCGCTTGGCCATGTCCACGAACCCGGCAGCGCCGACGGTGGTATTGATCACGAAGCGGCCGACCGTCTCCGCTGCCTTCCCAGGCTTGAGCTGAAGCAAGAAGTTCAAGAACACGATCGGTTCACGGATGTTGTACAGGAAGTTGTGGATCCCCTTGCGGATCGGGCTGGGCACAGTCTTCTTGTAGGTTCTTGCGACAGGTCCGATGACGGTGTCGTCGACCTTCTGCGTGACGGCAAAAGACTCGGCATTCACCGCGCGCAGCGGATCTCCTGCCGGCTCCCGGCGCCCCGTGATGATGATGTCACCGTGCGCCGCCTCTTCGGCAGACGGCACCTGGAGGGGCGTAGCCGTGTCCAACGGGGGTACTGTACCCGGCGACTCCGGCGAGACTTGAACCGGGCTGACCGCTGGCGGAACAGCCGTGCTGGACTGCGACTGAGGCGGCTGCGCTGAAAGGAGTGCCGGATCGACAAGCAGGGCGGAGGGCGCAGCCAGGGTTGCCGAGGCAGCGCTCGCCGCGGCCGGGAAATCCGCCGCCGGCACTGAGCCCAGGGGGATGACCGCGAGCAGTAGCGCACCGGATACCGTCAACATCTACGCTCATCATCCTGTCGACTGGCTTCACCCGAGTCTGAAGCACTGCAACCGGTAACATGCGCTTTCGAAGCCAAACGGCATAGGGATAATCGGCGCAGGAAGCGCGTACCGCCTGGGTATGGGGGGAAAAGAGCGGGCCTTGGCGTCCCCGGGCTTGCCTGGTCGTTGCCGCCGGCGAAGTCGCCGAGGGCGCCGAGGATCGAGCGCGGCGAAGCGACGGTGCCCCAACCCTGCCCGCCTACCACGCCTGGTAGCGGCCGATAGGAAGCCTGCACGCGGGTGGTTCGGAACCGGCAGCTTGGAACGACCGCTGGCGGGCCAGTGCCGAAAAAGCACGGTGCCGCAACATCAGCCACAATAACGATGATGCCATGAAAATGCAGCGGAACAATTCTACTCTATACTTGTAGTCGTATTGATCAACAGGGGTGTTGTTTCATGAGATCGCTGGCTTGCGTCCTTTCGACGCCGTTTCTCTTTTTGTGCCCCGCGCTCTCCCAGGCACAGGAGCAACAGGGTGTGACCACGGCCACGACGGAATCGCAGGAGCGGTTTCTAAAAACGCTCGACTTTTCCGACACCTCCGATTTCGAGGATGCGAAAAAGGGGCTTGTTGAAGCGTTCAGCGATGTCATTCGCGACGCGGAAGGCAAGGTCGTGTGGGACATGAAGTCCTATGCGTTCGAGAACAACGCGCAAGCACCGGCGACCGTCAACCCGAGTTTGTGGCGCCAGGAACGGCTGAACAACATCGCCGGATTGTTCAAGGTTTCCGAACATATCTACCAGGTTCGGGGGCTCGACCTCTCCAACATGACGATCATCGAGGGCAAGTCGGGCCTCATCATCGTCGATCCGCTGATTTCTTCCGAGACCGCGGCGGCCGCAATGGCGCTCTATCGGAAGCATTTCGGCGACCGGCCCGTCGTTGCCGTGATCTACTCGCACTCTCACGTAGATCATTATGGCGGCGTGAAAGGCGTGGTCAGCGAAGCGGATGTTCTCGCCGGAAAGGTGAAGATCTATGCGCCCGACGGCTTTCTGGAGCACGCCGTTTCGGAAAACGTCTATGCCGGCACCGCGATGAGCCGCCGGGCTCAATATATGTACGGCGCCCTGCTTCCGAAGAGCCCGACCGGACAGGTCGGCGCCGGCCTGGGCAAGACCACCTCCCGGGGCACCGTGGGCCTGATCGCGCCGACCGACAGCATCGGTACGGGCGGGAAAGCAGTCGAACAGGTCACCATCGACGGGCTGCAGATCGAGTTCCAGCTGACGCCGGGAACCGAAGCGCCGGCGGAAATGAACATGTACATTCCCGCCTATCGCGCGCTCGGCGCCGCCGAGAACGCGACGCACACCCTGCACAACGTGCTGACCATCCGCGGCGCGCAGGTGCGCGACCCCAGCGTCTGGTCTTCGTACCTCGACGACACGATCGCCCGCTATGGCGCCACCACCGAGGTATTGTTCGCGCAGCACCACTGGCCGACCTGGGGCACCGCGCGGATTTCGGCCATGCTTGCCGACCAGCGGGACATGTACCGGTACATCAACGATCAGACGCTGCGGCTCATCAACCTCGGCTACACGCCGATGGAAATCGCCGAGGAACTGAAGACCCTTCCGCCGGCGCTCGGCAAGAAGTGGTATAACCGGGACTATTACGGCTCCATGAGCCACAATGTGCGCGCGGTGTATCAGCGGTACATGGGCTTCTATGACGGGAACCCGGCGAACCTGAATCCCCTGCCTCCCGTGGAAGCCGCGAGGAAATACGTCGCCTCGATGGGCGGCGAGGACAAGGTCATCGCGCTGGGGCGCACGTCCTTTGCCCAGGGCGACTATCGCTGGGTCGCCGAACTCATGAAGCACGTCGTGTTCGCGAACCCGCAGTCGGCGGCGGGCAAGGCGCTCCTGGCCGAGACTCTCGACCAGATGGGCTTCCAGTCCGAGAACGGAACGTGGCGCAACGCGATGCTGATGGGCGCCTTCGAACTGCGCAACGGCGTTCCCAAGGGCGCCGGGGGCACGGCATCCCCGGACACGATCAAGGCGATGCCGCTCGCCATGTACTTCGACTATCTGGGCATCCGGTTGAACGGTCCCAAGGCTGCTGCGAGCGGAGACCTCAAGCTCAACTGGGTGTTCTCCGACCCGGCGGAGACCCATGTCGTAACGGTGCGGGGTGGCGCGCTCACCCATCGCAAGGCCGATGCATCTCCGGAGGCGACGGCGACCCTTTCCCTGTCGCGCAAGACGCTGGATGCGATCACGCTGGGCCAAACCAGTTTCGACCGAGCGATCAGCGACGGTTCAATCAAGATTTCGGGAGATCGCAGCGCCGTCACCAGGCTGTTCTCCAACCTCGACACCTTCCCGATCTTCTTCAACATCGTGACGCCGTGAGGTCGCGACCATGAGCAAGCACCATGCCGCGTTCGCGACCGCCCTGGCCGGCGGGCTGATCCTGGCGTCCCCATCCGCCTTCGCCCAGGGCGCCCGGGACTGGGAGAATGTCCCCGTCGATACGAACATCCTGTTCCTCTACTATACCTATTCGAACACCGAGGCTTCGGTTGATCCGTCGCTACCGATCGAGGGCGTATCGGTGGACGCGCATGTGCCGATCGCGCGCTATGCGCGGTCCTTCGGCATCGCGGGCCAGGCCGCGGGTGTTCAACTGATCGTCCCCTATGGCTTCGTGACGGCACGTCTGGATGGGACGAACCTCCAGACCTACAGCGAGGGCCTGGGCGATGTGAACGCCGTCTTCGTCATGAACATCGCGGGGGCGCCTGCGCTGACCCGCCGCGAGTTCGCGACGTGGCAGCCGAACGCCTATCTCACCGGGTCGATCGGCGTGACGGCGCCGACCGGAGCCTATGACGCGGAAAGCCTCCTCAACATCGGCAAGAACCGGTGGATGGTGAAGCCGCAGCTTTCGTACGGAAAGTACTTCGGCCCGCGCACGCTCCTTGCCGTGAACGGCAATGTCCAGTTGTTCGGGGCGAACGACGAATATCGAGGCGACGGCAGGCTGCAGCAAAAAGCCCTGTTCGGCGTCGACGGGCACCTCAGCCACGACGTGAGCGACCGGGCCTGGCTGTCGCTGGACGCGGTCTATGCCCATGGCGGGACCACCAAAGTCGACGGCGTCGGGCAGGACAACCGGCAACAAACGCTGAGGCTCGGGGCGAGC
Source organism: Sphingomonas molluscorum (assembly GCF_039522995.1). Taxonomy (NCBI): domain Bacteria; kingdom Pseudomonadati; phylum Pseudomonadota; class Alphaproteobacteria; order Sphingomonadales; family Sphingomonadaceae; genus Sphingomonas; species Sphingomonas molluscorum. The sequence goes on from NZ_BAAAEL010000001.1 coordinate 25,196, forward strand.
GGCAGCGTCAGTCTGGACCGGGCGACGGCGATCAACCTCGCCTTCACCCGCTCCGTGGCGAAGAAGGACTATACGCCCTCGGCCACCACCTTCTCGGTGAACCTGAACAGAGCGTTCTGACCGGACGCGCGCGCTTGCCCTAGTTGTTGCCGCCGACGAAGTCGCCGAGGCCGCCGAGGATCGAGCCTTCGCCGCGGTTCTGGCCGCCGCGGCTGCCGGCGGCCGCCAGCATCCGGCCTGCCAGGCGCGAGAAGGGCAGCGACTGGATCCAGACCTTGCCGGGGCCGCGCAGGCGGGCGAAGAACAGGCCCTCGCCGCCGAACAGCACGCTCTTCACGCCGCCGGCCGTGACCAGGTCGAAGTCCACCGTGTCGGTCATGGCCGCCAGGCAGCCGGTGTCGACGTGGAGTTCCTCGCCCGGTGCCAGCGTGCGTTCGACGACGGTGCCGCCCATCTGGACGAAGACCCAGCCGTCGCCCTCCAGCTTCTGCATGATGAAACCCTCGCCGCCGAACAGGCCGGTGAGCACGCGCTTCTGGAAGTGGACGCCGATCGACACGCCCTTGGCGGCGGCGAGAAAGCTGTCCTTCTGGCAGATCAGCCGCCCGCCCACGTCGCCCAGGCGGATCGGCAGGATCGCGCCGGGCGTCGGCGAGGCAAAGGCGACCCGCGCCTTGCCATGGCCCTGATGGGTGAAGACGGTGGTGAACAGGCTCTCGCCCGTCACCAGCCGGCGGCCGGCGCCGAGCAGCTTGCCCATGAAGCCGGCACCCTGCCCGCCGCTGCCGTCGCCGAACACCGTGGTCATGTCGACCGCGGCATCCTTCCACACCAGCGCCCCCGCCTCCGCCACGGCGCTCTCGCCGGGATCGAGCTCGATCTCCAGGAACTGGAGCTCCTGGCCCTTGATCTCGAAGTCGATGTCGTCGGCGATGCTGCTGCTACGATGGTGCTGCCAGGGGCTCGGATGCGGCATGGGAACTTCCTCTCGCGGGTGGGGTCAGGCGCGGGCCATCAGTCTCCGGTGACGCGGACGGGGCCGAGGTCGCCCATGCCGACCGTGCCGCTGGCCATGCCGAGCATGCGGTCGAGCGAGACCTTGGCCTTCAGGCGCAGGCTCTCCTCGATCTCGATGCGCGGCTCCAGGTCGCGCAGCGCGAGGTAGAGCTTCTCGATCGTGTTGAGCGCCATGTAGGGGCAGATGTTGCAGTTGCAGTTGCCGTCGGCACCGGGCGCGCCGATGAAGCGCTTTTCCGGCATCGCCTTTTCCATCTGGTGGATGATGTGCGGCTCGGTCGCGACGATCAGCGTGTCGCCGGGCACGGTCTGCGCATATTCCAGGATGCCGCGGGTAGAGCCGACATAGTCGGCGTGGTCGAGGATCACCGCCGGGCATTCCGGGTGCGCGGCGACCGGCGCGCCGGGATGCTCCGCCTTGAGCTTCAGCAGTTCGGTTTCCGAGAACGCCTCGTGCACGATGCACACGCCGGGCCACAGCAGCATGTCGCGGCCGGTCTTGCGCGCGAGATAGCCGCCGAGATTACGGTCCGGGCCGAAGATGATCTTCTGGCTGGGCGGGATCTGGCTGAGGATCTTTTCCGCCGAGGACGAGGTGACGATGATGTCGCTGAGCGCCTTCACCTCGGTCGAGCAGTTGATGTAGGTGAGCGCGATGTGATCCGGGTGCTGCGCGCGGAAGGCGGCGAACTGCTCGGGCGGGCAGCTGTCCTCCAGGCTGCAGCCGGCGGCCATGTCGGGGAGCACCACGATCTTTTCGGGGCTCAGGATCTTGGCGGTCTCGGCCATGAAGCGGACACCGCAGAAGGCGATCACCTCGGCATCGGTGGCCGCGGCCTTGCGCGACAGGTCGAGGCTGTCGCCGACGAAATCGGCGAGGTCCTGGATCTCCGGCTTCTGGTAATAGTGCGCGAGGATGACGGCGTTGCGCTCCTTGCGCAGCCGGTCGATCTCTCCCAGCAGGTCGACGCCGGCCAAGTTGCCGCCGATGCCGTTGCGTGCGTCCATTCCAACTTCCCCCGCGTGCCCATGGAGCGGGCCACAAAGCGCCCACATGGCCATTTGCGCCCGGTGCGGCAAGATGGCTGACACGCGCGACCGCGCTCGATAGGCTGCGCGTCAGGGACAAGGGGGAGAGGACGGAATGCGTCGGTCGATACGGCTTGCGTCGATGATCCTGGGGCTGGCGACGACGACGGCGGCGGTGCCGGCCAGGGCGGAGTGGTACCAGGCGACCTCCAAGCACTTCGTCGTCTTTGCCGAGGGCAATGCGGAGTCGGTCAAGGAGCGGGCCGAGGAGCTGGAACTGTTCGACGGCGTCTTCCGCTACTTTCAGAACGTGGCGGCGCGGCCGGAGGACGAGTCCAACAAGGTGACGCTCTATGTCGTGCCGAACGACAGCGCGGTGCGGCGGCTCTACGGTTCGAACAGCGCCAACATCGCCGGCTTCTACGACGGGCGGGCGAGCGGTTCGGTGGCCTTCACCCCGCAGCGCGGGCTGGGCGGCGAGGGATCGGATCGCGAGCAGGCGCGGATCGTGCTGTTCCACGAATATGCCCATCACCTGCTGCTGGGCAATTTCGCCGCCGCCTATCCGGCCTGGTTCTCCGAGGGCTATGCGGAGTTCCTGTCGACGGTGTCGTTCGACAAGGAGACGGCCTGGATCGGCAAGCCCGCGCAGCACCGCGCCTATTCGCTGCTGCACGGCGATCCGCTTCCCGCCTCCGAGCTTCTCTCCGTCAACATGAGCACGATCCGCAGGGATCAGATGGACGGGCTGTACGCGCGCGGCTGGCTGCTCACCCACTATCTCACCATCGCGGCGCCGCCCGAGCGGCGGGCACAGTTCGCCAAATACCTGACGGCGGTGAACCAGGGGAAGCCGAGCGTCGAGGCCGCGCGCGAGGCGTTCGGCGACCTGAAGCAGCTCGACAAGGAGCTGAACGCGCGGCTGAAGGCGCGGACCTTCCCCGCGCTGCGATTCGGGCTGGACAAGCTGCCGAAGCCGGTGGTGCAGGTACGGGCGCTCAGCCCCGGCGAGAAGGCGATGATCGGGCTGCGCATGCGGTCCGACCGCGGGGTCAATACCAAGACCGCGCAGCCGATCCTGGAGGACGCGATCCCGATCGGCGCGCGCTATCCGGACGACGCGGTCGTGCAGGGCTGGCTTGCCGAGATGGCGCTGGACGCGCGGCGCTATGACCTGGCCGAAGCGGCGGCCGACCGGGCGCTGGCGATCGACCCGAAGTCTTCCCAGGCGCTGGTCTACAAGGCGCAAGTCATCCTCAACCGGGCGCGCGAGGCGCAGACGACCGACCCGGCCGTGTGGAAGGAGGCGCGCAGCTGGCTGCTGAAGGCGAACAAGATCGATCCGAACGACGCCTATACGCTGCTGCTCTTCTATTCGAGCTTCGGCATGGCGGGCGCGGTGCCCACCGCCAATGCCAAGCAGGCGCTCGCCCGCGCGCATGAACTGGTGCCGCAGGACGATGCGGTGCGCTTCGCCTATGCGCACCAGTCGCTAATCGACGACCGGGTGGACGACGCCAAGCGAGCGCTGCGCCCCCTCGCCTATTCGGCGCACGCCGCACCCGACAACGGCGCAGCGCGGCTGCTGGCGCTGCTGGACGCGAAGAAGTCCGGCAAGGAGGTGGTGGCGGCGATGGAGGCGGAAGGTGCGGAAGGTGGCGGTGCGGACTGAAGCGCCGACTGGCACGGCCCCCACGAGCAAACACCGCCTGCGAACCCGATCGCAGGCGCGGCAAGGATGGAGACAGGCATGATCGTGAACCGTCGAGGATGGATGGGGCTGGCTGCGGCACTGGGGCTGCCGGTGCTCGGATCGCGCGCCGCGGCCGCGGCGGCACCCCGGCAGGGCCAGATGGTCCACCACGTCTTCTTCTGGCTGAAGGAGCCGGGGCGCGCGGGCGATCGGGAGAAGCTGATCGCCGGCCTCAAGACGCTGCGCGCCATCCCCGAGATCCGGGAGCTGCGGGTCGGCGTCCCCGCCCCCACCGAGCAGCGTTCGGTGGTGGACAGCAGCTACCATGTGTCCGAACTGATGGTGTTCGACACGGTGGCCGACCAGGTCCGGTACCAGGACCATCCGGTCCACAAGCGCTTCGTGGAGACCTGCGGCGACCTGTGGGCGCGGGTCGTGGTCTACGACAGCATCGACGTCTGAGGCGCCGCCGCCGGGTCAGGCCGCGAAGGTGACGAGACCGTTCTCGTCGATGGTCCACGCCGGGTTCCACGCGATTTCCCAGGCGTGCCCGTCCGGATCGGCGACATAGCCGCGATAGCCGCCGTGCGGCGGGGCATCCGCCGGGCGGAGGATGCACCCGCCCGCCGCGACCAGTTGCTCCATGAGGGGTTCGACATCCGTCTGGGCCGGCACGTTATGCGCCAGCGAGAAGGCGCCGCCCGCCCCGGAGCCGAACCGGTTCATGTCGCGTTCCAGCGCCGCGCGATCGAAGGTGCCGAGGACCAGCCCGTTCATCTGGTAGAAGACGATCTCCGCATTCTCGAACACCGGCGTCCAGCCGAAGCCATGCATGTAGAAGCGCCGGGATCGGTGCAGGTCCGTGACGCCGAGCGTGATGACCGAAATCTGCTGCTGCACGTGCGCGCTCCTCCATCGGTTTCCTCGCCATGGTCGAGCGGAGGGCCGGTCCTGGCAAGCGGCTTGTCCGGCAGGGGCGAAAATCCCGCACGCGCCCGCGGGTCTGCGCGCCTGCCCTCTAGCCCGTTCGCGCCGGTGTCGCTAAGGGCTCGCGCATGACCCAGATCACGCCCGAGATCGTCGCCGAGCACGGCCTTTCCCCCGAGGAATATGAGCGCGTCCTGCACGCGATGGGCCGCGAGCCCAATCTGACGGAGTTGGGCATCTTCTCGGTGATGTGGTCCGAGCACTGCTCGTACAAGTCGAGCCGCATTCACCTCAAGAAGCTGCCGACCGAGGGACCGCAGGTGATCTGCGGGCCGGGCGAGAACGCGGGCGTCGTCGACATCGGCGACGGCCAGGCGGCGATCTTCAAGATGGAGTCGCACAACCACCCGTCCTACATCGAGCCTTACCAGGGCGCGGCGACGGGCGTCGGCGGCATCCTGCGCGACGTGTTCACCATGGGCGCGCGCCCGGTCGCGAACCTGAACGCGCTTCGCTTCGGCCGGCCCGACCATCCCAAGATGCGCCACCTGATCGCGGGCGTGGTCCACGGCATCGGCGGCTATGGCAATTGCGTGGGCGTGCCGACGGTGGGCGGCGAGGTGAACTTCCACCCGGCCTATGACGGCAACATCCTGGTCAATGCGATGACCGTGGGCGTCGCGGACCAGGACAAGATCTTTTACTCGGCCGCCTCGGGCGTCGGCAATCCGATCGTCTATGTGGGGTCGAAGACCGGCCGCGACGGCATTCACGGCGCGACCATGGCCTCGGCCGATTTCGGCGAGGATTCGGAAGAGAAGCGTCCCACCGTCCAGGTCGGCGACCCCTTTACCGAGAAGCTGCTGATCGAGGCGTGCCTGGAGCTGATGGCATCCGACGCGATCGTCGCGATCCAGGACATGGGTGCGGCCGGCCTCACCTCCTCCTCGGTCGAGATGGCGTCCAAGGGCGGCGTCGGCATCGAGCTGGTGATGGACGACGTGCCCCAGCGCGAAGAGGGCATGACGCCCTATGAGATGATGCTGTCGGAGAGCCAGGAGCGCATGCTCATGGTGCTGAAGCCCGGCCGCGAGGACTTTGCCGAGGCGATCTTCCGCAAGTGGGAGCTCGACTTCGCGATCATCGGCCGCGTGACCGACACCGGCCGCATGGTGCTGAAGTGGAAGGGCGACACGGTTGCCGACATTCCGCTCGCCCCGCTCGCCGACGAGGCGCCGCTCTACGACCGGCCGCATGTGCCGACGCCCAAGCCGGCCGAGCTGACGAACGTGCCGCCGTGCGGCGATCCGGCCGTGGACCTGCTCAAGCTGATGGGCTCACCCGACATCGCCAGCCGGCGCTGGATCTGGGAACAGTATGACCACATGGTCGGCGCAGACACCGTGCAGCGCCCGGGCGGCGACGCCGCGGTGGTGCGCGTCCACGGCACCAAGAAGGCGCTGGCGATCACCACCGACTGCACGCCGCGCTATTGCTTCGCTGACCCGGTCGAGGGCGGCAAGCAGGCGGTGGCCGAGGCGTGGCGCAACCTGACGGCGGTGGGGGCTACCCCGCTCGCGATCACCAACTGCCTGAACTTCGCCAACCCGCAGCGGCCGGAGATCATGGGCCAGATCGTCGGTTGCCTGGAGGGCATGGGCGAGGCCTGCCGCGCACTCGACTTCCCGATCGTGTCGGGCAACGTGTCGCTCTACAACGAGTCGAAGGCGACCGGCGGCGGCTCGGCGATCCTGCCGACGCCGGCGATCGGCGGGCTGGGGCTGATGGCCGACTGGGAGAAGTCGATGACCATCGCCTTCAAGCAGACCGGCGACATCATCATCGCGCTCGGCAACCGCTCCGGCCACCTCGGCCAGTCGCTGTGGCTGCGCGAGATCCACGGCCGCGAGGAAGGCCCGCCGCCGCCGGTGGACCTGGACGCCGAGCGCCGCACCGGCGACTATCTGCGCGCCGCGATCACCGCGGGCGTGGTGACGGCGGCGCACGACGTGTCCGACGGCGGCCTGGCGGTGGCACTCGCCGAGATGGCGCTGGCCGGCAACGTCGGCGCGATCCTCGACAAGAAGCAGCCGTACGACCACGCATGCTCCTTCTTCGGCGAGGACCAGGGCGTGTATCTGGTGACGGTGCACGACCACGCGCTGCTCGACTTCCTGAAGGGGGCGCAGGCGGCAGGGATCGAGGCGGAGCCGATCGGCCGCACCATCGGCAGCCGGCTGATCTTCGAGCTGGCCGACGGCGACTTCGTCGTGTCGCTCGATGCGCTGCGCACGGCGCACGAGGGCTTCTTCCCCAACCTGATGGGCAGCGACGCCGCCCTCGCCTGACGGAACCGCCAGGGGCGTGCGGGCGTCTCCTTGAGGCAATCCCTCAAGGAGGCCGCGCATGACCCCGGATTCTGCCAGCCTTGCCGCCCAGTTGAACCTGAAACGCGGCATGCGGCTGTGGATCAGCGGCGTGCCGGAGGAGATCGCCCGGGCGATCGACGCGGCGGTGCCGGGGCTGTCGATCGAGGCGGCGCCGTCGGCGGGCCTGGACGCCGCCGTGGTGGTCGTCCCCTCGCGCGAGGCCTTGCCCGCAGCGCTGGAGCGATTGCGCGGGCTGCTTGCGATGTCGGGCTTCGTGTGGATCGGGTGGCGTGCGGGTTCGCTCGGGCTCGACTCGCCGCAGCTGGGCGACCTGATCGGGCCGGGATGGCTGGTGGACGTGGAGCCGATGCTGCTGGTGCCCGGCTGGCGCGCGACCAAGCTGGTGCCGCGGCTGCGGGAGCGGCCGGGCGGGTGAGCGCGATGGGGGGCACGGCGTGCCCCTCACGGTAGCGCTTCATTGCCGCTGCGGGCGTGCGCACCGCCCCACCCACGTCCGCATCCCTGCGCAGGCGTGACTTTAGCGAAGCCCCTGACAGTGCTCCTGCGAAAGCAGGAGCCCAGGGTTCCAAGCACCGAAACTCGTTGGTCTGCTTGGCCCTGGATTCCTGCCTGCGCAGGAATACGGGTGTGTCAACGGACGGCGGCCTCTGTTTCGCAGAAGCCCGCGTAGGGGGCCAGGGCCTGGCACGGCAACGGGCGTTGGCGTTCGGAACCCTGCGCTCCCGCCTTTGCGGGAGCACTGAAGAGAGCGGGAGCGGGTTGCCCCTTTCATCCGCCTTCCCGACTGGGCCCCGGCCTTCGCCGGGGTACGGAAAAGACGGGTTCGGGGCTGGTTCGGCTTCTGTGGAAGGCGATCCTGCTCTAGAACGCCCGCGGGGCGAGTGGGGGAATGGGTATGGCGACGACGCAGACGGACCGGATCGGGTCGCTGGATACGGTGCGCGGGGTGGCGGTGCTCGGCATCCTGCTGATGAACATCGTCGCCTTTGCGATGCCCGATGCGGCGTACACGAACCCCAAGGCCTATGGCGGGCACCAGGGGATCGACCTGGCCGCCTATCTGATCAACTTCGTGCTGTTCGACGGCAAGATGCGCGGGCTGTTCAGCTTCCTGTTCGGCGCGTCGATGCTGCTGGTGATCGACCGGGCCGTGGCCAAGGGCGAGAGCCCGGCGCGGGTGCACTTTGCGCGCATGGCCTGGCTGTTCGTGTTCGGCATCGCCCATCTGCTGCTGCTGTGGTGGGGCGACATCCTGAACCAATATGCGGTGATCGGGGCGATCGCCTATACGTGCCGCAACGCGAGCGTGCGGTCGCTGGTGACCCGTGGGCTGGTGCTCGCCGGGGTGGCGTGGCTGTTGTACGCCATGATGCCGCTGGGCGTGATGGCGATGCAGGCCGGCATCCATGATCCCGACCCCGCCAAGGCCGCCGAAGCCGCCAAGTCGCTGCGCGCCTTTATCGACACCATGGGCGTCCCCAGCCCTCCCCATATCCAGGAGGAGCTGGCGCTGCATCGCGGCAGCTGGAGCGGCCTGGTCGCGCATCGCTGGGGAGAGCTGGCGCATTCGCTGTCGACCACGCTGTTCGTGGGAGCCGAGACGCTGGGCTATATGCTGCTGGGCATGGCGGGGCTGCGTTCGGGGATGCTGACGGGCGGCTGGTCGCGGGCACGCTATGCGCGGTGGATGCTGGTCGGCTTCGGCATCGGCATCCCGGGCTATGCGCTGCTCGCGGCATGGCTGGTCTCGCGCGATTTCGAGCTGCTGACGGTGGCGACCGCAACCATGCCCCTCGCCGCGCCGCTGCGCGTGCTGATGATCCTGGGCTGGGCGTGCCTGATCCTGCTGCTGGCGCGGCCGGGCGGCGGGCTCACCGAGCGGCTCGCCGCGGCCGGGCGGATGGCGTTCACCAACTATCTGACCACCAGCATCGTCATGACGACGCTGTTCTACGGCTATGGGCTGGGCTGGTACGGGACGCTGTCGCGGGCGGCGCTCTATCCGATCGTGTTCGCGATGTGGGCGGCGATGCTGCTGTGGTCGCCGGCGTGGCTGTCGCGCTATCGCTACGGGCCGTTCGAGTGGCTGTGGCGTTCGCTGGCGCGACTCGAGCTCCAGCCGATGCGGAAGGGTGCCGCCCTCCCGGTTTGACCGCCAACCCACCTGATTTGCGAATGCGTCGCAAAACAGTTGCGAGCAGTTCGCAATGACGCTAACCGATCCCCGTCAACAAGGAATCGGCAATGGTCGTCTGCGTTTGCAATGCGATTCGGGAAGACGAAGTCCGGCGGGCCGCGCGGTCCGGCGCGATGAGTGCCTGCCAGGCCTATCGGGCGCTCGGCCGACAGGCGAAGTGCGGACAATGCGTGCCATTCGCACGCGAGATCATCGATGAAGAGCGCGCGATTGCGTGACGCTTGCAGGTAGAACACCGCAGATTTCTGCCGTTTTCCGCCTGTTCAAACTGGGATCAGCACCGTAGATTCACGCCCATAATTTACCAGCAAGGGCATGTGAACGTGAAGGGTGATCCCAAGGTCGTCGAGTTTCTCAACGAAACGCTCCGCAATGAGCTGACGGCGATCAATCAATATTGGTTGCACTACCGGATGTTCGATCACTGGGGGGTATACAAGCTCGCCAAGTTCGAGCGCGAGGAGTCGATCGAGGAGATGAAGCACGCCGACCGGCTGGCGGAGCGCATCCTCTTCCTGGACGGCCTGCCCAACTTCCAGCTGCTCGGCCGCCTGCGCATCGGCGAGACCGTGGTCGAGGCAATCAAGGCCGACCTGGCGCTGGAGCTGGAAGCCGTCGCCCAGCTGCGCGAGGCGATTGCGTACTGCGAGAGCGTCCGCGACTTCGTCAGCCGCGACCTGTTCGCCGAGATCCTCGAGAATGAGGAAGAGCATGTCGACACGCTGGAGCGCCAGTTCGAGATGATCGAGCGCATGGGCCTGGAGAACTACATCGCCCTCAACGCGAAGTCGGAATATGACGTGAAGGAAGGCTGAGCCTCCCTACCCGTTTCCGAAAAGATGGGGCCGGCGGCGACGCCGGCCCTTTTTTTGTGCGCGGAGGGATTGGCTCAGCCCTGGTCCGCATCCGCGCCGTCGAATCGGCGTCGGGCGGCTCGAAACGCGTCTGCGTTGTCGATCACCCAGGTCCAGAGCGGCAGCATGCCCACCAGCAGCCCGCGCCCAAGCTCCGTCAGCCGATAGTCGACCCGCGGCGGCACCTCCCGATAGTCGTGGCGGGCGATCAGTCCGTCGCGCTCCAGCTGGCGCAGGGTGCGGGTGAGCATGCGCTGGGTGACCCCGTCCAGCCGCCGGGCGAGCTCCGCGTGGCGAAGCGTTCCCGCGACGCCCAGCGCATGGACGATGCCCAGCGACCAGCGGTTGCCGGCATGGGCCAGCACTTCCCGCTTCAGGCCGTCGTCCGCGTCGCTCAGCGCCGCACAGGCGGCCTGCGATTGGGCGATCACGTCTTCGAAGCTGCTTTTCGGGTGCGGTATCACGCCTGTGCCTTCTTTTGCTCGCGGATCGGCGAGCCATCTCCCCCACCCGATTGGAGGAGATACGAATGCACGAGACCGAACCCAAGCCCGATGCCACGCTCGTCCTCGGCGCGGGCGAACTGGGCGTTGCGATGCTGGAGGCTCTCGCCGACCGGCGCACGGCCGACGGACGCACGCTGAGCGTGCTGCTGCGGCCCCGGCAAGACCCTGCCGCCGAGGAGCGGATCGAGGCACGGTTGCACAGCCTGGGCATCGACATCGTTCGCGCGGACCTGGCGACGGAGACGGAGGACGCGCTTGCCGCGGTGTTCGCGCGCTTCGACACCGTGATCTGTTGCACGGGGTTCGTCGGCGGGCCCGGCACCCAGCGCAGGATCACCGCGGCCGTGCTGAAGGCAGGGGTGGAACGCTATGTCCCCTGGCAGTTCGGCGTCGACTATGACGTCGTGGGGCGCGGCAGCGGTCAGCCGGTGTTCGACGAGCAGGCCGATGTGCGCGACCTGCTGCGCGGCCAGTCGCACACGCGCTGGACAATCGTTTCTACGGGCATGTTCACCAGCTTCCTGTTCGAGCCGGCGTTTGGGCTGGTCGACCTGGAGCATGGCCGGGTGCATGCGCTCGGCAGCTGGGAGCATCGGCTGACGGTGACCACGCCTGAGGACATCGGCCGGCTGACGGCGGCGATCCTGGCGCATCGGCCGCGGCTGGACGACCAAGTCGTGTACGTGGCGGGGGACACCGTCTCCTATGCCGAGCTGGCGGACCGGGTCGAAGCCCATCTGGGGCGGCCGGTGGCGCGCGTGCTGTGGAGCATGGAGCAGTTGCGCGCGGACGCGGCGGCGCATCCGGGGGATAGCATGCGCGCATACCGGCTAGCGTTCGCGCGCGATACCGGCGTCGCCTGGGACCGGGAGCGGACATTCAACGCGGCGCAGGGGATCGCCGTCACCGATGTCACCGGCTGGCTGCGGCAGCAGCGCCCGGTGGGAGGTCGTCGCGGCTAGGCCGAAGGCGGCGGGCGCGGTCGGCCGCGCCCGCCGCTGCGGTCAGCCGGGGGAAGCGGCGGAGCCTGCCAGCAGGCCGCCGTCGATGTTGATCTCGGTGCCGGTGACGTAGGTTGCCTCGTCCGAAGCGAGCGTCACCGCGATCGCCGCGACTTCGTCCGGCATGCCGAAGCGCTTGAGCGGGGTGTCGGCCACGAACGCCTGCATCCTCGCCTCCCGATCAGGGCCGCTGCCGAGCATCGGCTCCCAGATCGGGGTGAGGATGGCGGCCGGGTGGATCGAGTTGCAGCGGATCTGCCAGCCCTGCTGCGCGCAATAAAGCGCCACCGTCTTGCTGTGGTTGCGGATCGCCGCCTTGGACGCGGCATAGGCCGCCGCGCCCGGGATGCCGACCAGTCCCGAGCGCGAGGAGATGTTGAGGATCGAGCCCCTTCCCGTCCCCTTCATCGCGCCGATCGCGTAGCGGCAGCCGAGGAAGGTGCCGTCGAGGTTGACGCGATGCACCGCACGCCAGTCGGCGAGGCTGGCGTGTTCAGGGTCGTGGGGCACCATGCCCCCTTCGAAGCCGGTGATGCCGGCATTGTTGACCACCACATCCGCCACCGGGACGATGCCGGCCAGCCGCGCCCAATCGCCTTCCTCGCGCACGTCGAGGGGTTCGAACCGGCAGCCGATTTCGGCGGCCGCAGCCGCCCCCATGGCGGCGTCGATGTCGGTGGCGATGACGATCGCCCCTTCGTCGTGGAAGCGGGCGGCGATGGCGCGGCCGATGCCACGCGCAGCGCCGGTGACGACGCACGTCTTGTTCTTCAGTCGTTGCATGATGTTCTCGAAACAGAGTCCGGTCGGCGGATCGCTCCGCTGGCGCAGGTTTTTGCCGCCTTAGCGGTGACGCTGGATCATTTCGAAAACTCCCGAGAACGGGGTGGTGGTACGCCGGCGGGGCGCCGGTTGCAATCCGCCCCGCTCAGGCGGGATGGACTTCGAAGCGGGCGTCGGCGAGGCGGATCAGGCGGCGGCCGGCGGCCTCGGCCACGGCACGCATCTCGCGTTCGGCATTGGGATCATCGGCGAGCACTTCGAACGGCTCCGGGTGCTCCCCCTGGCGCAGCGCCCTGGCCAGGCGCAGGGCCGGCCAGGGGCAGCGCAGGCCGCGGGCGTCGATCATCCGTCCTTGTTGTCGAACGGGTTCTTGGGCGCGCGCAGGTTCAGTCGCACCGGCACCGCGCCGAAATCGAACTCGCGACGGATGCCGTTGATGAGGTAGCGCTTGTAGCTTTCCGGCAGCATGTCGACGCGGGTGCCGAACAGCACGAAGCTGGGCGGACGCGTGTTGTTCTGGGTGATGTAGCGCATCTTGATGCGCTTGCCGCCAGGCGCGGGCGGCGGATTGGCCTCGATCGCGCGATCGAACCAGCGGTTGAGCTGGCCGGTCGACACGCGGCGGCTCCACGCCTCGCGCGTTTCGAACGCGACCTTGAGCAGCGTGTCGATGCCCTTGCCGCTGAAGGCCGAGACGGTGAGCAGCGGCACGCCCTTTGCCTGGGCCAGGCCTTCCTCGAGCGCACCCTTGACGCCGTTGAACAGGCTGGAGGCGTTTTCGGCCACGTCCCATTTGTTGAGGGCGATCACCAGCGCGCGACCTTCCTGCAGCACGCGATCGGCGATCTTGATGTCCTGCACCTCGAGCCCGCGGGTGGCGTCGAGCAGCAGCACGACGACCTCGGCGAAGTCGACCGCGCGCAGCGCGTCGGCGACGGAGAGCTTCTCGAGCTTCTCCTGCACGCGCGCGCGCTTGCGCATGCCGGCGGTGTCGATCAGGCGGACCGGACGGCCCTCCCATTCCCACTCGATCGCGATAGAATCCCGGGTGATGCCGGCTTCCGGGCCGGTGATGAGCCGGTCCTGGCCAAGCATGCGGTTGATGAGCGTCGACTTGCCTGCGTTCGGGCGGCCGACGATCGCGAGCTTGAGTGGCGCGTCGGGGGATTCGGGATCCTCCTCCGGCTCTTCCTCGTCCTCGCGGTCGACGAACGGGCGCAGCGCGTCGAACAGGTCGACCACACCCTCGCCATGCTCGGCCGAAAGCGGCACCGGATCGCCGAAGCCGAGCGCCATCGCCTCGATCACGCCCGTCTCGCCGGCGCGGCCCTCTGCCTTGTTGGCGAGTACGACGACGGGGCGATCGGCGGCACGCAGCCAGCGGGCGATTTCCTCGTCGAGCGGGGTCACGCCGACGCGCGCGTCGATCATGAACAGCGCAACGTCGGCGTCCATGACGGCCGCCTCCGTCTGCTGGCGCATGCGGCCGGGCAGGCTCTGCGGGTCCTCGTCCTCGAACCCGGCGGTGTCGATGATCCGGAATTCCAGGCCGAGGAGGTTGGCATCCCCCTCCCGCCGGTCGCGCGTGACGCCGGGCTGGTCATCGACAAGCGCGAGGCGCTTGCCGACGAGCCGGTTGAACAGCGTCGACTTGCCCACATTGGGGCGTCCGATAATGGCGACGGTAGGAAGCGGCATGTCCGTTTTCAGCAGCGATCAGCGCCAGGCGCTGATCGTGCCCGAGTCATCGAGCAGGTAAAGGGTCGAGTTGGCGACGATCGGCGACAGGCCGATCGGGCCGCTGGAAGCCTCCACGGTGGCGCTGACGGTGCCGTCCTCGGGCGAGGCATAGACCAGCTGGCCTTCGGAGTTGGCGAGCACCAGGCGATTGCCGGCGAGCACCGGGCCGACCCACAGGATCGGGCCCTTCTTCTTCTTCTCGTTCTGGTAGCGGGGCAGCTGGTGCATCCAGCGGATCTTGCCGCTGCCGCGCGCGACGCAAAGCAGGCGCGCATCGTCGGTGACGACGAACAGCCACTCTCCGGCGACGGCGGGCGTCGAGATGCCGGCGAGGTTCTGCTCCCACAGGCGCTGGCCGCTGGTGACCTCGAGCGCGACCATGCGGCCGCCCTGCCCGACCGCATAGGCGCGGCCGGCGTCGATCACCGGCTCCGCATCGATGTCGGCGAGCGAGGAGACCGAGGTGGTGGCGCTGGTACGCGAGAGGCTGTCCGCCCAGAGCGAGCGGCCGTTCTCGTAGCGATAGGCGTTGAGCTCACCCGAGGAGAAGCCGGCGACCACGGTGCCCTGTGCCGAGGCGGGTGCGGCGACGCCGAACACGCCCTGGCTCTCGACGGAGCCGGCCTGGGTCCAGACGACGGTGCCATCGGCCTGCGCCAGCGCGAACAGCTGGTTGTCCTGGCTGACGACATAGACCTGGTCGTTGGCGACCGTGGGCGCACCGCGCAGCGGGCCGCCCGGCTTGGCGCGCCACACTTCGGCACCGTCCGCCACGTTGAACGCGACCACGTCACCGAGGCCGTTGGTGGCGAACAGGCGCCCTTCGCCGACGCTCACGCCGCCGCCGAAGCGCGCCGCCTGGTTGCCGTTATCGGCATCCTTGACCGTGCTGGCGGTCCAGCCGGCAGCGCCGGTCGTCGCGTCGAAGGAGTGGACGACGCCCTCCACGTCCATGACGTAGAGGCGGCCGCCGGCGACCACCGGAGCGGCGCCCAGGCGGACGCGGGTGGTGCCGCCGGGAATGCGGGCGGTCCACACGCGGCTGGGCGCAGCGGCAAGCGCGAGATGGCCCATCGCCTTCGACTCGTTGCCGCCCGGCTGGGTCCAGTCGGCATTGGCGACCGGGGGCGGCAGCAGCACCTGCACCGCGGCGAGCGACGGATCGACCGTCACGTCATTCTCCGCGGACAGGATCGGCACGCGCTCGCCAAGGATCGGCGTCTTGCGCTTGCCATCGCCCTTGAAGATGCCGCAGCCGCCCAGCAGCGAAAGCGCTGCCACGGCCGTCATCAGCTTCGCGCTGGTCCTCATCCTGCGTTCTTTTCCTCTGAGGTGGGGGTCGTCGGCGCCTTGGGGGCGGGCGCGTCTACGCCAAGAGCACTGGCCATCTGAACCGCACGTTGCCGGATCGATTCCGGCACGCTCTCGGTCTGGGCCATTTCCCCGAACATCTTGCCGGCCAGGTCACGGCGACCCAGGCGGATATAGGCGACCGCGACCATCTCGCCCGCGCTGCCGAACCAGGGGCTCTGCTTGCTGGCGAGGCCGCGCAGCCGATCGACGACGGCCTGGGGCTTCAACGTGTCATATTCGGCCGCGGTCTGGCGCAGGAGCGCAAGGTCGCGGAACTCGCCCGGAAGCGAGGTGTCGTTCGCGACCTCGGCGAACTTGGCGGCGGCGCCCTTCAGGTCCTGCTTGTTGAGCAGGATGTCGGCCTGCACGAACTTCGCCGAGGCGCGGTAGCCGTCGCTGCCCGAGCTCTCGAGCTTGGCAAGCGCGCCCGTGGCGGCATTGACCTTGCTCGCGCCCAGGTCGTCCATCGCCTGCTGGAGCAGCACGCCCTGTTCGGCCGCCTTCTCCTTCTGGTGGTGCTGCCACCAGATCCAGCCGCCGAACGCCGCCAGCACCGCGACGATCGCCACCGCGACCCACAGGCCGTAGCGGCGGCCGAAGCTCGCCACCTGGTCGCGCCGCAGTTCCTCGTCGACCTCGCGCAGGAAGGCCTGGTTATTCTGGGGGGTGAGCGCCAAGTCCTACTCCATGCGTGCGGCGAACGAAGCGCGCTATCTAGCCGCGCGGGAAGGGAAACGAAAGCCGTTCAAACCCTGGGTTGATAGAGGTGTTCGGCGTTGGGAAACGCACGCGACCGCACCTCCCCCGCATAGGCCTCAACCGCGGCCGAAATACGGCCGGCGAGATCTTCGTAGCGCTTCACAAACCGGGCGGTGCGATCGAACAGGCCGAGCATGTCCTCCCCCACCAGGACCTGGCCGTCGCACTGCGCCGACGCGCCGATGCCGATGGTGGGACAGGCGATGCGGTCCGTCACTGCGATCGCGATCGGCTCCAGCACGCCCTCGATCACGACCATGAAGGCGCCCGCGTCCGCGATCGCGACGCCGTCGGCGACGATCTTGGCGGCCTCCGCCTCGCTGCGGCCGCGCGCGCCATAGCCGCCGAGCAGGTTCACCGCCTGCGGCGTCAGGCCGATGTGGCCGATCACGGGGATGCCGCGCTCGGTAAGGAAGCGCACGGTGGGCGCCATCGCCTCCCCGCCCTCCAGCTTGACGGCGGCGGCGCCGGTCTCCTTGAGGAGCCGCGCCGCGCTTTCGAACGCCTGGGCCGGGCTCGCCTCATAGCTGCCGAAGGGCATGTCGATCGCGACCAGCGCATGGGCACTGCCGCGCACCACCGCCGCACCATGCGCCGCCATCATCTCCAGCGTGACCGGCACGGTCGACGGCAGGCCGTAGATCACCTGCGCCAGGCTGTCGCCGACGAGCAGCACGTCGCAGTGCGGATCGAGCAGCTGCGCCATGCGCGCGGTATAGGCGGTGATCATCACCAGCGGCTCGGCATCGGCACCCTTGCGGGCGCGGAGCGCGGGCACGGTCAGCCGCTTGGGAGGAGGCGACGCGGGATCAGCACGACGCGCGCCGCCCTCGATGGAGGAGGTGGTGGACATGGGGGCGGAATAGAGGTTGCGGCGCCAGCGCGCCAGTCACTCGCGCGGATCAGCGCCAGTGCTGCGCATAGGCATCCGGCTTGAAGCCGACCAGCAACGCATCCCCATCCTCCAGCACCGGGCGGCGGATGGACGAAGGGTTGGCGAGCATGATCGCCATCGCCCGATCGCGGTCGAGGTCGGCGCGCTGCTCCTCCGGCAGCGTGCGGAAGGTGGTGCCGGAGCGATTGAGCAGCGCCTCCCAGCCGAGCTGGTCGACCCAACGCTCCAGCGCCTGCCGGTCGACGCCCGCGGTCTTGTAGTCGTGGAAGGTGAAGGCGACGCCCTTCTCCTCCAGCCAGCTGCGCGCCTTCTTCATCGTGTCGCAGGCGCGGATGCCGTACAGGGTGGCGGTCACATCGGGTCCTTGGTGGTTTTGGTTGGTTCGAGCCGTAACCCCGCGTCCTCGGGAAGGCGACCGCCGAGTGCCTCGGCGGTACCCACCCCCGGCCCCTCCCTTCCAGGGAGGGGAGAAGCCGCCCGCGCTTAGCCGATGGCCGGCGAGCCGTGCCCGGTCAGCTGGCGCGGTAGGCGCGGCCGGACTGGATCAGGCGCTGGCGGGCGGTGTTGCCCGGGACGGCGATGTGGGTGGCGGGGTCGAACTCCTTGCCGGCGCCGGGTGCATCGGCGGGGACCCAGATCTCGACCACCGTGTTGGTGTAGCTGCTGGGCAGGTAGCGGACCCAGTAGCCGTCCGGATGGTGGCTCCAGCGGCCGGTCGGCACGTCGCGGCTGCCCGCCCCCACGGGTGCCATACCGGCGAGCACCGCCACGCGCTCCAGCTCGCTGTAGCTGGTGCCGGGCGTGGTCAGCATCTGGCGCAGGTCCGCCTCCGCCCGGAGCACGGCGCGCACCTCGGACGGCAGGTTGTCCGCGATCGGGCCGGACGAGAGCATGTCGAGCACGCCGCGGTTGAGGCCGGCGAGCTGGCGCGGGGTCAGCAGCTGGGCGGCCGCGGCGCGATGCTCGTTCGACATGTCCTCCAGCTTCGCGCGCGAGAGGATCGCCCACAGCAGCGCCTGGATGGTGTGCTGGTCGATCTCCGGGTGCTGGACCGAGTTGCGGACGATGGTGATCACGGCGCCCTTGGCCGCACCGAGCGGCGGGGCATAGAGATAGCCGTCGCCGTTGCCCGGGCCGTGGGTGCCGGCGTGCAGGCAATAGCTCTGATCGTGGAAGCTGTAATAGCCCGGCTGCAGGACGAAGCCGCCGTTGGGCGTGCGCTGCAGTTCGGCAAGGTTGCGCTTGGCCTCGCGCGGCACGAACCCGTCCTGGCTGGGATCGCCCCAGCGCGCGTCGGGAAGGCTGGTGGTGATCGGCTCCTTGCGCAGACTGGGCATCGAGACGCCCGCGCGCTTGGCGAGATCGCCGAGCATGCCGAACTGCGCATCCGCGGGGACGGCACCCCAGGCGAGCATCGACACGGAAACCGACGCCAGAACCTTGATCCACACGGTGCGCAAAGTCATTCCCCCTGAAGTTACTGCCCCATTCGCTGGCGGCCTCAGTAACGAGGGCGCCGATAGCTGTGAAGCTGGTTCGGAGACTTGCGCGCAGCCGCGCCAAGTCGCCAACAACTCAGGCAGTCGGGAGGACGGGACGCGAGCGATCCCGAGACTGGGTCAGCTGATTGATCAGGGCCGACGCTCCGGCTTCGATCCCCGTTGCCAGCTCGCCCTGCCGAAAGCGGGGCAGCATTTGCTCCTCGATGATATGGCCGCAAAGCGCGTCGGGGAGGGTTTTCTCAAGGCCGTAGCCGACTGCGATCCGCACCTTGTGTTCGTTGGGAGCAACGAGGAGGACGACGCCGTCGTAGTGTTCTGCCCGCCCGATCCCCCAGGCGTTGGCCAAAGCGGTCGTGAAGGCGGCAACGTCCCGCCCATCCAGCGAAGGGACGGTCACGATGACCATCTGATGACCCGTCGCCTGTTCAAGCGCGTTCAGGCGCTTGGAAAGCGCTTCTCCTCGCGCGGCATCTATGATGCCGGCGGCATCGGTGACGTACCCTGTCAGGACGACCGCCGGCTGTGACGACGCCTGGGACTGCCTTGAACGGCTATCCTGGACAGACGGGTTTCCTGCCGGTCCATCTGAGCAGGCAGCGGCAAGGACGAGCATCAACAATGTCAGCTGCTTCATGGAGGCACGCTGGCGCGCCGGCAATCTGTCGTCAACGTGCGCCACCGGGGTCGCTGACGGCCCGCTACTGGGCGCCAGCCCCGCGCCCGACTTCTCGGGAGCGCTCGAGCGGCGCGGCGGAACTGGGGCCTGGGCGGCGGGTTGGATCATCTTCCCTGACGGAGACTCGACATGGCTCAGAAAGGTGCAGGCGGAAATCCGGGTGCGATCACGACCAAGGGCGGCGATGGTGCGAGGGGCAGCACCGGCACCGGCCGGGGCGGCGCCACCGGAACCGGCGCGCGCAAGGCGTCGAAGAAGAAGTCGCCGGACAAGACCGGCGACGACAAGGACAGCTCGGCCGAGGAATAGCGTGCGAGGAGGCGTGCCAAACCGGCCGCCCCCTCCCCGTCCTGCCGTGGCTCGCCTTGTAGCTCCCAGTGGCAGGGGCACCGGAGAGCGGACGCTTCGATTGCCGGAAATGGCCGGTGCGCAGGCGATCGACCGGCTCGCCGGCAGTCATGGTCCCGTGGGGTGGCTCCACGAGGGCGGCACGACCGGGACCACCAGGCACAGGCTCTGCGCCGGCAGCACGTCGCGCCAGTCGGCGATCAGTTGCTTGTACGCCTTGCCCACCGGGCGGATGTTGCGGTCAAGGTCGTAGAGGCCGACCGGCGTCACCCGGCCGTTCTTTTCGCGCAGCGCGGTGTCCCAATCCATCTGGTCGGTCAGCGAATACCAGGTGAAGCCCACCGTCGGGATGCCGGTGTTGCGCAGCCTGAGGACGTTGGCCCATTCCTTCCACAGCCAGTTGACACCCTCGTCGCCGTTCGGTCCCTGGGCGATGTTGGTCTCGGTGTGCATCACCGGCAGGCCGTAGCGGCCGTAATATTGGCGGGTGATCTCGCAGTAGCCGAACACTTCGCCCGAGGCCCAGCTGTGGCCGTCCTGGTGCATGCGATGTTCGTTGGTCCAGTAATAGTCCGTGCCGAGGATGCAGTGCTGCTTCAGCCGGTTGCCGTGGAAGCGGTGGTACTCCTCACGCGTCATGCCGTTATCCATCAGATACTCGTACATCGCGCTGTCGACCCGGCGGCCGTAGTTGAGATCGAGGCTGAGGAAGCGGCGGGCGTTCATCACCTCGGCAGGGCGGATCGCAGCCGGACTGTCGGCGTGGAAATACTCCGACGACTCGCTCTGGATGAACAGCGCGTCGGCGCGATGCTCCAGGATGCGCCGCATCGCGAGGACGTTGGCATAGACGATGTTCTTGAGCGCGGTCACAAAGGCGCGGTCGCTCGCGAGCTGCTCGTTCCACCAGCCGTAGAGCGCGGAGAAGACCGCGCAGACGAACATCTCGTTCACCGGGGTATAGAGCTGCACCCAGGGATAGCGCTGGGCGAAGGCCGCTGCGTAATCGGCAAAGAGCTGCGGGAAATCGGGGTTCTGGAAGTCGCCCACGAAGTCCGGCACGCCGAAGTGGCAGAGATCGACGATGGGCGTGATGTTGCGGCGGCGGAGGTCCCCGAGCGTGAGGTCGGCGAACTCCCAATCATATTTGCCCGGCCCCAGCAGCGTCTTGTGGAGCGGCGGGCCGAAGCGGAGGAAGTGGATGCCGAGGTCCTCGACGAGGTCGAAGTCCTCCCGCCAGCGCGCGTAATGGCCGCAGGACTCCATCTGGTCGACGCGTACCCGGCCGTTGTCGATGGTGGGGATGCTGCTCTCGATCCCCGTGCAGAACATGAAGTGCGCCATCCGCCTCTCCCGGCAGCCGGTCGAATCGCATCAGGCGAGGCGGCCGAGACCAGGGGCTGGAACGCGGGCCGCGGCGCGAAGGTTTCGAGGCGCAGGCCCGCCCAGTCAGGCGGGCTCGGGATCCAGGAAGCGGCCGAGGGTGACGACGTCCTGCGGGGCGAGCCCCAGCCGATCGTAAAAGGCGAGCGCATCGGCATTGCCGGTGCGGACCATCAGCTGGATCTTGGGACAGCCGCGGGCGCGCAGCCATGCCTCCGCGGCCAGCATCAACGTGCGGCCGAGCCCGTGGCGGCGGCGATCGGGGGCGACGGCGAGATAATAGACCCAGCCGCGGTGGCCGTCATAGCCGACAAGGACGCTGCCGATCAGCGCTGCGCCGTCGCGCAGCACCAGCACCGCCGAGTCTGCGGCCGCAAGCGCGCGGGCGAAATCCGCGTCGGGATCGTTCCAGGGCCGCGTCAGCCCAGCCGCCTGCCACAGCGCGACCACCGCGGCGGCATCGTCGGGGCCTGCCTCGACCGGGGTCACGGGCAACGGATGCGGGTGGTGGTGATGCCGTCGACGGTGACGGCCAGCCGTTCTCCGCGGGACCGTGCGAGCCGATAGCGGCGGCCGGTGGTGATGCCGTCGACCTCCGCGGAGGTGTCGACGTCGACCGCGCCATCGGCGGCATTGGTCACCGCGTCGATGCGGGCGCCAGCGATGCGATCCGCCGCAACCTCGAGCGGATGGGCGCAGGCCGCGTCCTCCCCCCAGCGGCCGAGCATCGCGGGCGGAAGGCTGGTCGCGGCGGCCTGCGGCGGCAGCGCCGGGTCCGAAGACGGCGCCTCGTCCGAACAGGCGGACAACAGCAGCGCCGTCGCCAGGCCCATGCCTCGTATGTAGACGTTTCGCGCGTTCATCTTCGCCCCCTCCCCTGCAAGGCGCCCGCATAGCCAAGCGCCCCCGCCGCCGCCAGAGCCGGGAGGGATCGGATCGCAACTCCGGCTCGTTCAGCGCTCCGGACGGCCCTCCCCTTCGAGGCGCCGCACAGCCAGACGAGGTAGCATGAAGGCCCAGCTGAAGCCGCTTTCCGAGCAGGTGATCGTCATCACCGGCGCAAGTTCCGGCCATGGGCTGGAGACGGCCCGCCGGGCGGCGGCGGCAGGCGCGCGGGTGGTGCTGATCGCGCGCGACGGCGACGCGCTGGCGCGCGTGCGCGACCAGATCCAGACCACCGGCGGCAGCGCCGCCACCTTTGTGGCCGACGTCGGGCAGGAGGAGGAAGTCGAGCGCGCGGCGGCCTTTGCGATCGATCACTTCGGCGGCTTCGACACCTGGGTGAACAATGCCGGCATCGGGGTCTATGCCGCAGCGCTGGAGACGCCCACCGCCGACCACCGCCAGGTGTTCGAGACCAATTACTGGGGGGTAGTGTACGGATCGCTGGCAGCGCTGCGCCACCTGAAGGAGAAGCCGGGCGGCGGCGCGCTGATCAACGTGGGGTCGATCAACTCGGACATGCCGTCTCCGGTCATCTCCTCCTACACGGCGTCCAAGCATGCGGTGAAGGGGTTCACGGATTCGCTGCGGCTGGAGATGATGGCGGAGGGTGCGCCGGTGTCGATCACCCTCATCAAGCCCGGCCCGGTCGGCACCCCCTTTCCCCAGCACGGCCGCAACCTGACCGGATACAAGGCGCAGCTGCCGCCGCCGCTCTACGCCCCGTCGGTAGTGGCAGACGCGATCCTGGATGCGGCGCAGCACCCGCGGCGGTCGCTGACCGTGGGCGGCGTCGGCAAGCTGCAGGTGCTGGGTGCCCAGCTGGTGCCGCTGCTGTTCGACCGGGTGGCGCAGAACATGGGGGTGCTGTTGGCCAACCCCGCCCAGCCGGTGCCGGTGAACCCGGGCAATCTCTACGCGCCGGACGGCAAGGATGGGGTCACCGAGGGCGAGCAGAAGGGGCGATCGGTCAGCGCCTTCACGGCCACCCGCACGCACCCGGGGATTGCGCTGGGGGCCGTTGCACTGGCGGGTGCGGCGCTGGGCCTCGCCGTTCGTGCGCGGGGCCGCAAGCCGGAGCCGTGACCGCCGCTCCGCTGGGATTCGGAGCGGCGGCCGCGGCCGGGATGAGGGAAGCGCCCTCAGGCGAGCTTGAGGCCTTCCTTGTTCATTGCGGCGGTGATGTGCTTGTTCTGCGTTTCCGACAGCTGATCGCGCAGCTTGGGGAAGAGGTCCTGTTCCTCCTCGCGCATGTGGCTTTCGATCAGGACGCGGAACTCCTTGAGCTTGGGAAGCCAGGCCGGATCGTCCTTGGGCATCTCACTCAGGTCGAAGAAATACTGCTTCACATTTCCGTGCTCGTGATTGAGATGGTCCGCCGCCTCCGTCAGGCCCTGGTCGCGCATCATCGCGTAGACGACGTTCTCTTCCTGGAACGCATGCTTGCTGATCGCATGCTTCAACTGCATCAGCAGGAAGGCACGGCGGGCGGTGTCCTTGTCCTTCGTCTTTTCCAGCAGGTCGAAGATCTTGAGCGCCGCGGCATGCTCGGCCGCCAGCGCCTTGTCCCAGCGGCCGGCCATCACCGTCGGGGCCTGAACCGCGGCCTTGCGCAGGAAGTTGGCGAGGAGGCCGGCGGCCACTCCCGTCGCGGCGCCGATCGCGACCGTGCGGCCGACATTTCCCGAAGATGCTTGCTGTGTCGTGGCCATCTGCTTGCTCCTCACCGTTTCCGCCTCAACGACAGGCGTGGCGCGGCCGTTCCGCAGCGGGAGGGGAATGGCGCGGCTTGGTGCAGAACACTCGTTCGAACGTACACGCACGTCGCATCTTGATTTAACGATATAACATCACCTAGACGGCGCCGGTCTAAAGAGGCGGGGAGCAAGACCATGGGTTTTCGAAACATGCACCGCGGCGCAGCAGCGCTGCTGACGACGACCGCTTTTGCGGCGGGTGCGCCGGCCCCGGCGTGGGCACAGGAGGCGGTGACCGGGGGTGAAGAGGCGGAAGTCGACGCGCGTGGCCACGTCGGCACGCGCGAGATCGTCGTCACCGGCCGTTCCCTGGAGACGGAGGAGAATGCCCTGCCGGTGCAGGTGCTGGCCGGCGACGAACTGGCGCATCGTCGCGAAGGCGGCCTGGGCGAGACGCTCGCCGGCCTGCCGGGCGTGCACCTCGACAATTTCGGCGGCGGCGCATCGCGTCCCGTGATCCGCGGCCAGACGGTGCCCCGCATCGAGGTGCTGAGCGACGGCGCGAACCTGTTCGACGTGGCATCGGTGTCGCCGGACCACGCGATCACGACCGATCCGCTGCTGCTCGACGCCATCGAGATCCAGCGCGGGCCTGCCGCGACCCGCTATGGCGGCAATGCCACCAACGGCGCGATCAACCTGATCGACAGCAAGGTGCCCAAGGTGGTGCCGGTCGGCGGCCTTGCCGGCGCGACGGAGGTGCGTTTCGGCACCGGCGACCAAGAGAAGACCGTCGTCGGCCGCGTAACGGCCGGGATCGGCCAGTTCGCTCTCCATGCCGAGGGAGCGCGTCGAGCGGCGGACGACTATGACGTGCCGGACAGCTACGGCTCCGACAAGCTGCGCGACTCCTTCGCCGAAAGCACCAGCTATGCGTTCGGCGCCTCCTGGATCACCGCCAAGGGCTATGTCGGCGCCGCCTATTCACGCATCGAGAGCCAATATGGGCTGCCCGGCCACAGCCATCTGAACGGCGTCTGCCACACGCACGGGCTGGACCTGCATTGCGGCGCACATGGCAGCTGGGAGGATCCGTTCGGCTCGCCCGACGACCACACGGCCTATATCAAGCTGCGCAGCGACCGTGTCGATGTCCGGGCCGACTATGACGACCTCCTACCCGGCTTTTCCCACACGCGCGCGCGCCTCTCCTATACCGACTATGCCCATGACGAGATCGACGGCGCGCTGCTGTTCAGCCGCTACACCAACGAAGTCTGGGACGGGCGCCTCGAGCTGACGCACAAGCCGCTCCTCGGGTTCACGGGCGTGCTGGGGGTGCAATATACCGACGGCAGGTTTGGCGGCATCAACGTCAACGACCGGCACAAGCCCTTCCCGGACGGAGCCTATGGCTTTGACGGAAGTCCCGATTACCTCACCGACAACTTCGGCATCTTCCTGTCGGAGCGGCGGTCGTTCGGCTCCGTCGACGTTGAAGCAGCGGTCCGCAAGGACTGGCGCAAGGTGGACGTGACGGTGCCGCCCTATCGCATCACCCTCGATGCCGAGCTGCAGGACCTCTTCGCCGAATGGTATGGCCCGGATTGGCGCCAGATCCTGGAGCGCGAGGACGTCGACGCGTTCCGTGCTCGCAACCCGGCCGTGAAGCACGATCCCTTCTCCGCCTCGCTTGCCGCCAACTGGAACATCGGGCGCGGATATGGGCTGGCGCTCTCGCTGGGGCATACCGAACGCGCGCCCAGCGTGCGCGAGCTGTACGCGCGCGGCAACAACCTGGCGACCAACAGCTACGAACTCGGGCTTGCGGTCGGGAACCCGATCCTGGGCGAGGAGGGGCTGTCCGCCGAAGACATTCTGGAGACCACCGACGCGATCAACCTGACGTTCCGCAAAGCGGGCGGTCCGTTCGAGTTCGAGATCGGCCTGTTCTATCAGGAGGTCGACGATTATGTCTTCGCGCGCCTGATCGAGACCGAGACCGAGACCGGCGTTCCGCACGACTTCCTGATCTACACGGCGGCGGATGCGCGCTTCGCCGGGATCGACGGCCAACTCAGCTACCAGCTGACGCCCCAGTCGCGGGTGACGGTGTTCGGCGACTATGTCGATGCCAAGCTGAAGCGCGCGGACGACAACCTGCCCCGCATCCCGCCTGGACGCTTGGGCGCGCGCTTCGACCTTGCCGCCGGGCCGCTTTCGGGTGACGTCGAATATTATCGCACGTTCGAGCAGGACAAGGTCGCCTCCTACGAGACGCCCACGGCGGGCTACGACATGCTCAACGCCACGCTGAGCTATCGCATGGACCTGGGCGGCGCGCGGGCGGTGGAGCTCTATGCACGCGGCAGTAACCTGCTCAACGAACTGGCGTTCGCCCACACCTCCTTCGTCAAGGAGCAGTCGCCGCTGCGTGGCCGCAACGTCGTGATCGGCATGCGCCACGCTTTCTGATCGGGTGGCGGAACCCGCGCTTCCGCCCCCCTTTTCCAACCCAGGGAGAGCGTCATATAAAGATTTCTTTATATGATGGTTGACCGGACCATGATTTTTGCCGATGCTTATTGCGTCGAGGTTCTCCGGCCGGGCGCTTGCCTGCGCCGGAGCTAAGACGGGAAGCCGGTGCGCTCCTGATGGGGCAAGGCCGGCGCTGCCCCCGCAACTGTAAGCGGCGAGCGGCGATCCAATCATGTCACTGAGGCGCCCCGCGTCTCGGGAAGACGGATCGTCTGTGCTGACCCGCGAGCCAGGAGACCTGCCTTTGACGCCATAACGTCCACCGGCGGGGTGCCCGGTCTGGTCGCGTGCGTGTGCAGCCGGGCGATCCCTGGCGCGTGCCTGCCTGCGCTCGGTCCGGCGCTTCGCCCTCTTCGGGGTTGAAGACATGACAGTGACGATCGCGACCTTGGGGTTTCCCCGCATCGGGCCGCGCCGCGAGTTGAAGTTCGCATTGGAGAAGTTTTGGTCCGGCAGGATCGGCGAAGCCGAGTTGCAGGAAGCCGCCTCGGGCCTGCGCACCGCCGCCTGGGCGCGGCAAAAGGCGCTGGGGGCCGACTGGCTGCCCTCCAACGACTTCTCGCTCTATGACCACGTGCTGGATACCAGCGTGATGCTGGGCGCGATCCCGAGCCGCTATGGCGCGGCGGACGGGGTCACCGACCTGGCGACCTATTTCGCGATGGCGCGGGGCACCACCGGCGAGCATGCGGGATGCGGCCATGCGCATGGTTCGGTGACCGCCGGCGAGATGACGAAGTGGTTCGACACCAACTACCACTATATCGTCCCGGAGATCGAACCCGGCCGCAAGCTCGCGCTCGGTCGGTTGAAGGTGGTCGAGGAGTATCGCGAGGCCCAGGCGCAGGGCTATGAGACGCGGCCGGTGCTGCTCGGCCCGATCACCTGGCTGAGCCTGGCCAAGGGGCACGGCATCGACCCATTCGACCTGCTCGACGAGGTGCTCGGGCTTTACCGTGTCATCCTGGGCCATCTCGCCCATGCCGGGGCCGAGTGGGTGCAGATCGACGAGCCGATCCTGGTGACCGATCTGTCGGAGCAGCAGCGGGCAGCCTTCACCCGCGCCTATGCCGCGCTCCAGCGGTCCGGCCCGAAGCTGATGCTGACGACCTATTTCGGCGGGCTGGAGGACAATCTGGCTCTGGCGACCGCGCTGCCGGTGCAGGGATTGCACGTCGATCTCGTGCGCGCGCCAGGGCAGCTCGATGCCGTCCTTCGGGCGGCGCCCAAGGACCTGCTGCTGTCGCTGGGCGTGATCGACGGGCGCAACGTCTGGCGTGCCGACCTGGACGCGGTGCTAGAACGGCTCGCTCCGATCGCGGCATGGCGCGACCTGGTGCTGGCGCCGTCCTGCTCGCTGCTGCACGTGCCCGTCGATCTCGCGCTCGAACCCAAGCTCGACACCGAGGTGAAGCAGTGGCTCGCCTTTGCGATTCAGAAGGTGGAGGAACTGGCCGTCCTCAAGCGCGCGCTGAACGAAGGGCGGGAGAGCGTGGCCGGGCCGCTCGCGGCGGCGGCGGAGGCGGCAGCGAACCGGAAGGTGTCGCCCCGCATCCACGACGCGGCGGTGCAGGCGCGGGTGGCGGGGGCGACGCCGGACATGCGGGAGCGCCGTTCCGGCCATGCCGAGCGCACGCGTGCCCAGGCCGAGCTGCTCGACCTGCCGCCCTTCCCCACCACCACCATCGGCTCCTTCCCGCAGACCGCCGAGGTACGCCACGCCCGGGCCGAGCATAATCGCGGCAATTTGGACGACGCCGGCTACCACCAGTTCCTGCGCGAGGAGACCGAGCGCGCCATCCGCTGGCAGGAAGCGGTCGGGCTCGACATGCTCGTCCACGGCGAGTTCGAGCGCAACGACATGGTGCAGTATTTCGGCGAGCAGCTGGCCGGCTTCGCCTTCACGGTGAACGGCTGGGTGCAAAGCTATGGCTCGCGCTGCGTCCGGCCGCCGATCCTGTTCGGCGACGTCCGCCGCACCCATCCAATGACGGTGGATTGGTGGCGCTTTGCGCAGGGGCTTACGGACAAGCCCGTGAAGGGCATGCTCACCGGGCCGGTCACGATCCTCAACTGGAGCTTCGTGCGCGACGACCAGCCGCGCGAGACCTCCTGCCGGCAGATCGCCTTTGCGATCCGCGATGAGGTGCAGGACCTGGAGGCGGCCGGATGCCGGGCGATCCAGATCGACGAGGCGGCGCTGCGCGAGGGCCTGCCGCTCAGGAAGCGCGACTGGCAGCAGTATCTCGACTGGGCGGTGGACTGTTTCCGTCTCTCGGCCGCAGGCGTGGCGGACGGCACCCAGATCCACACGCACATGTGCTATTCCGAGTTCAACGACATCCTGCCGTCGATCGGCGCGATGGACACCGATGTGATCTCGATCGAGACGGCGCGGTCGCAGATGGAGCTGCTGGAGGCGTTCGCCAAGTATCGCTACCCGAGCGCGATCGGGCCGGGCGTGTACGACATCCACTCCGCGCGCGTGCCGGGCGAGGCCGAGATGGTCGAGCTGATGCGGCTCGCCCAGCAGCATCTGAGGCCCGAGCAGCTCTGGGTGAACCCGGACTGCGGACTGAAGACGCGCAAATGGGACGAGGTGAAGCCGGCAATTGAGGCGATGGTCGCCGCGGCACGCACGCTGCGCGCCGCTTAGCGCTGAAGAGCGGCTGCGTGCCGGATCGGCGGCACGCAGCCTCCCCGTCTCGGCTCAGCGGAGCGGCAGGCGCGGGGAATAGTCGGCCAGCGTCATGAACACGCTGTCGATCTTCGTCACCAGCTTCCCGCCGGCTTCGGAGGTGGCGACCACCGCACGCCATTCCGGATCGGCGCCGAACGCCTTCCAGCTCGCCTCCCGCGCCTCCCGGCTCGGGTAGGCGAGCACGTAGACGAGCCGGCCCTCGGGTGCTTCCGCCGTCGGCTGCTCGTTCCAATAGGCGACGTTGTGCATGCCGTGCTTGGCGAAGAGCGTGAGCGTATGCTCGCGAAAGCGGGCGTTGAGGGCGGCGAGCTTGCCGGGCGCGGGGTAATAGATGCGCAACTCATAGACCGCGGTCTTCGGATCGAGTGCGGGGGACTGGGCGATCGCCGGACGCATGGCGGCAGGACTGGCGATTGCCGCAGCGGCAAGACAGGCGGCGAGCAGCAAGCGCATTGAGATCTCCCGGACAGGTGCGGGGCGATCATAGGCACCATGCGTGCCCGCGCGCCACTCCGGCGGCGCGGTTCCGGCCGGTCGCGGTCGTCCCTCTACAATCCCGTCGGCCAGGTCTCGTCCTGCCCCGCCTCGCCGCTTGCCGCCGTGGCTTGCACGGCCGTCGTGGTGTCGAACCACAGGAAGGCATCATATTCCTGCGCCAGCGACGCCTCGGAATAGTGGCTCCAGCGCTCGGTGTCGGGGCGGTAGATGACGCCGATGTAGCGCTCGAGCCGTTCGGCCGTGAGGGCCTCGCGCAGTTCGGGGCTTACTGCCCCCTCGCGCAGATCGAGCAGGAAGCGCGGGACGCCGCTGTCGTGGAGGATGCGTTCGAAACTGTCGGGCCGGGACGGATTGATCGTCATGACCTGCATCGGTTCATCCCAGTCGTCGGCGGCGGCGACGGTGCCGGCGTGGGTTCCGAAGCCGATCAGGCAAGCGGCGCCGTCGTAGCGCTCCCGCACCAGCTGGCCGAGGTTCAGCTCACCGCGGCTCTGGCCCATGTCGGTCCGGCGGGCGTCGCCGACATGGCTGTTGTGCGCCCAGACCACCGCCTTGGCATCCGGCCCCTTGCGCTGCAGCAGCAGCTCCAGCGTGTCGGCCATATGCTCGTCGCGCAGGTTCCAGCTGGCCGCCGAGCCATAGTACATGGCGCGATAATAGGCCTCTGCATTGGCGACGAGCCTGGCATTCTGCGCCGCATCGAGGAACGAGTCCGGATCGCCGGGCGCATAGGCGGCTTCGTTGGCGAACAGGTCGCGCAGCAGCTGCACCACCGCCGATTCGCATCGGCCATGGCCTTCGCTCAGCGCCATGCGGCCATAGCGTTCGGGCTGCTCCTTCCACGGCTTCAGGCAGCCGTAGAGGCGGAGGGCCTCGGCGGCGGCCGCCGGATCGACCCGCTCCAGATAGCCGATCACGGCGGCGACCGACGCCGTCATGTTGTAGAGATCCAGACCGTGGAAGCTGACGCGGGCGGACGCCTCCCGTTCGGCGTTGTGGGCGGTGAGCCACTCCACGAAGCCGTCGAACTCGGCATTGCGCCACATCCAGGCGGGAAAGCGGGTGAAGGGGGTCGGCGCCTCGGGCGGCGCAGGCTTTGCGCGCACGGTGCGGTCGATGACCGCCGCATCGGGCCAGTCCGCCTCGACCGCGACCATGGTGAAGCCGTGCCGCTCGATCAGGTGGCGGGTGATGGCGGCGCGGGCGCGGTAGAATTCGGAGGTGCCGTGGCTCGCCTCGCCCAGGCACACCACGCGGGCGTCGGCGAAGCGATCGAACAGCGCTCCGAATGCCGGATCGTCGAAATCGGGCAGCGGTTCGGCAGCGCCTGCCACCAGCTGCGCCGCCCGGCGCGTGTCGTCTTCTGCCACCATCCGCCTGCCTCTCCGTTGCGGGAGACCAACGCCGGGACGGCGGCTTGGTTCGGCGGGAACGTCAGCGCCGGGCAAGGTGCGATACCCTGCCCGGCGCCCGGCGCTTACCAGCGGCTGCCGTAGTTGCGGTCGCGCCAGCCATAGTGGCCGCGATCGTCCCGCCAGTCGCGGCGATCATGGCGCCAGTCGCGGCGGCTGTCGCGGCGCGCGTCTGCGATCTCGCGGCGGCACTCGCGCTGTTCGCGGCGATACTCGCGGCGGCTGTCCGCCCGGCGCAGCTCGCGGCGGCATTCCTGCACCTCGCGCCGGACTTCGTGGTTGTAGCCGTAGCGCTGGGCGGATGCAGCGGCCGGAGTGAAAGCCGCAGCGGCCACAGTGGCCAGGATGATCAGCGTACGCATGGTTCTCTCCTTCACGATCTCGATGGGGAGAAGCTAAGCGCGCCGGCCTGAACGAAGCCCGTCCGCGACATTCATCGACGAGACAGCGTTTTGGGCAGCTTCGCGCGCGCGTGACGCCCGCGCGGGAACTCCCTTCCCCTTCCGCTCGTACTGCCTCCAGACACAGGGAAGGACATGCCTATGGCCGAGAGCATCGCGCACGCCGATCGACGGCCACCCGGCGTCCTCGGCCACCGGATCTATTCCGCGCTGCTCCCGGTCCCGATCACCTGCTTCGTCGGCGCGCTGATCACCGACATCGCCTATTCCCGCGCACCCGACATGATGTGGCTCAACTTCTCCAGCTGGCTGCTGCTGGCGGGACTGGTCGTGGGTGGGGTCGCCGGGGTGGTGCTGATCGTGGAAACGGTCCGCAGGCGCGCGCGGCGCACGGGCGCGTGGGCGGCGCATGCGCTGCTGTTCGTGGCCGCCTGGGTGGTGGAGGTGTTCAACTCCTTCGTCCACACGCGCGACGGGTGGACGGCGGTGGTGCCGACCGGACTGATGCTGTCGATCCTGGCCGTCGTGCTCGCGCTGCTGGCCGGATGGTTCTGGCAATCCGCCAATCGCCGCGTGGCGGGAGACCTGTGATGAAGCGCAGCCTGGCAGCCCTGCTCGCCGTTTCCGCCCTAGCCGGCTGCGGAGGCGGCCAGAAGATCGACCCGAACGCGCAATACGGGCCGAACCCCCTCCTGCCCGAGCCCAAGGAGGCGCTGATCTCCGACGTGGGCGTCTACAAGGTCGTGGGCTGGAAGGCGGGCGAGACCCCGACCGTGCCGGCCGGGTTCCGCATCGAGGCGATCGCGACCGGGCTCGCCAACCCGCGCAACGTGCTGGCGCTCCCGAACGGCGACGTGCTGATCGTGGAATCGAAGAAGGAAGGCGGCGAGCCGGTCCAGCGGCCCAAGGACCCGATCCGCGACTGGATCATGTCGATGGCGCACGGCCAGGCGAAGAGCGGCGAGGCCCCGCCGCAGAGCAACCGCATCACCCTGGTGCGCGACGCCAATGGCGACGGCCGGCCGGACGGGCGATCCGTGCTGGTGGACAAGCTGAATGCGCCCTTCGGCGTGGCGGTGATCGGAAGCGACCTGTATGTCGCGAACACCGACGCAATCGTGCGCTATCCCTTCGTGCCCGGGCAGACGCGGATCACCGCGCCCGGCGTGAAGGTGGCCGACCTGCCGGCGGGACCGATCAACCACCACTGGACCAAGAGCCTGACTGCGAGCCCGGACGGCACCCGGCTCTATGTGGGCATCGGATCGAACAGCAATGCCATGGAGCGCGGCGAAGAGGCCGAACGCGACCGGGCGGCGATCCTGGAGGTCGATCCGAAGACCGGTCTGCTAAAGGTATATGCCAGCGGGCTGCGCAATCCCAACGGGCTGACCTTCTATCCCGGGTCGAACACGCTGTGGGCCGTCATCAACGAGCGTGACGAGCTGGGCCCGGACCTGGTGCCCGACTATATGACGTCGGTGCAGCCGGGCGGCTTCTATGGCTGGCCGTACAGCTATTATGGACAGCATGTGGACCCGCGGGTGCGGCCGCAGCGACCCGAACTGGTCGCCAAGGCGATCTCCCCGGATTACTCGCTGGGATCGCATGTCGCGCCGCTCGGCCTCGCCTTCTACACGGGCGCGAGCTTCCCTGCGGCCTATCGGGGCGGCGCCTTCGTCGGCGAGCATGGCAGCTGGAACCGCAGCGACCCGCATGGCTACAAGGTGGCGTTCATCCGCTTCCAGGGCGGCCGGCCGACCGGCATGCCGCAGGATTTCGTCACCGGCTTCCTGAAGGACGGCAAGGCACGCGGCCGGCCGGTGGGCGTTGCGGTCGATCGCACCGGCGCGCTGCTGGTGGCGGACGACGTCGGCAACACGGTGTGGCGGATCAGCCATGCCGGCGGGGCTCCCGCTGCCGGCTCCGGCGGCCCTAGCGGGACGTAACATCCCCAAACGCAACGTCCGGCGCACTCGGGTGGAGTGCGCCGGACGGATGCGGGTCGCTTAGCGCGAGCCGGGGATCATTCCCACTCGATCGTGCCGGGCGGCTTGCTCGTGTAATCATAGGTGACGCGGTTGATGCCCTTCACCTCGTTGACGATGCGGGTCGCCACGCGCGGCAGGAAGTCGCCGGGGAACTGGAACGCCTGGGCGGTCATGCCGTCGGTCGAGGTGACGGCACGCAGCGCCAGCACCGAATCATAGGTACGTCCATC
The DNA here is from genome assembly GCF_039522995.1 of Sphingomonas molluscorum. Lineage (NCBI taxonomy): Bacteria > Pseudomonadati > Pseudomonadota > Alphaproteobacteria > Sphingomonadales > Sphingomonadaceae > Sphingomonas > Sphingomonas molluscorum. Next base: position 58,659 of record NZ_BAAAEL010000001.1, read on the forward strand.
GCCCATGACGCCCACCGAGCGGACCGGCAGCAGCACCGCGAACGCCTGCCAGATCGCGTCGTAGAGGCCGGCGTTGCGGATCTCTTCGAGGTAGATGGCGTCGGCCTTGCGCAGGATGTCGCAGCGTTCCTTGGTGACTTCGCCCGGGATGCGGATCGCGAGGCCGGGCCCGGGGAACGGGTGACGGCCGACGAACGCGTCGGGCAGGCCCAGCTCGCGGCCGAGCTCGCGGACCTCGTCCTTGAACAGTTCGCGCAGCGGCTCGACGAGCTTCATGTTCATGCGCTCGGGCAGGCCACCGACATTGTGGTGGCTCTTGATCGTCACCGACGGGCCGCCGGTGAAGCTGACGCTCTCGATCACGTCCGGATAGAGCGTGCCCTGGGCCAGGAACTCGGCGCCGCCGATCTTCTTCGCCTCGTCCTCGAAGACGTCGATGAAGGTCTTGCCGATGAACTTGCGCTTGGCCTCCGGGTCGGTGACGCCGGCGAGGCCGTTCATGAACAGCGGTTCCGCGTTCACGTGCACGAGCGGAATGTTGTAGTGGTTGCGGAACAGCGAGACGACCTGCTCGGCCTCGCCGGTGCGCATGAGGCCGTGGTCGACGAACACGCAGGTGAGCTGCTCGCCGATCGCCTCGTGGATCAGGACCGCCGCCACCGCCGAGTCGACGCCGCCCGACAGGCCGCAGATCACGCGGCCTTGGCCGACCTGGGCGCGGATGTCGGCGATCTTGGCCTCGCGGAACTCGGCCATCGTCCAGTCGCCGGTGAGGCCGCAGACGTGGCGGGCGAAGTTGCCGATCAGCCGGCCGCCGTCGGGGGTATGGACGACTTCGGGGTGGAACTGGGTGCCGTAGTAGCGGCGCGTGTCGTCGGCGATCACTGCGAAGGGGGCGCCGGGGCTGGTCGCGACCACCCGGAAGCCGGGGGCGAGCGCCGTCACCTTGTCGCCGTGGCTCATCCACACCTGATGGCGATCGCCCTCATCCCAGAGCGCGTCGAACAGGCCGCAGCGATCCTCGACGCCGATATAGGCTTCGCCGAACTCGCCGCTCATGCCCTTTTCGACGGTGCCGCCGAGCTGCTGGGTCATGACCTGCTGGCCATAGCAGATGCCGAGCACCGGCACGCCCGAATCGAAGATCGCCTGGGGTGCGCGCGGGCTCCCCTCCTCCGGCACCGAGGCGGGACCGCCCGACAGGATCACGCCGCGCGGGCGCATTCGCTCGAAGGCTTCGGCCGCGGACTGGAAGGGCGCGATCTCGCTGTAGACGCCGGCCTCGCGGACGCGGCGGGCAATCAGCTGCGTGACCTGGCTGCCGAAGTCAACGATCAGGATGGAGTCTGTGGGATGAACGCTCATGGCAGCGCGCGATAGCAGAGCTTGTGCGCGCTGCCAGCCCCTTTGGCGAGGGACCTACTCCGCCCCCCCGCCTTCCGTTGGTCCCGAGCAGGGATCGAGTTTGTCGAGAGCCCGTGTCGAGAGAACCGCGGCCGGTTTCTCGACACGCCGTCTCGACAAGCTCGACGGCTGCTCGAAACAAACGGGAGAGGTGGGGATGCGCCCGACAGCCCGATAAGAACAAGCAAAGCCGTTCGTGCTGAGAAGGGGCTGAGCTTGTCGAAGCGCCGTATCGAAGCACCTGCGCAGGTCCTTCGATACGCCGTTTCGACTTCGCTCAACGGCTACTCAGGACGAACGGATACGCTCAACGCCATCACGCTCTCCTTACTCGACCGGCTTGACCTCCATGCCGGTCCAGCGGGCGGCGAATGCCCAGAGGTCGGCATATTCCTCGATGACCTTGTCGGTCGGCTTGCCCGAGCCGTGGCCGGCGCGGGTCTCGATGCGGACGAGATGCGGCTTGTCGCCGATCTTGGCCGCCTGAAGCGCTGCCACGTACTTGAAGGTGTGGCCCGGCACCACGCGGTCGTCCGTGTCCGCGGTGGTGGCGAGGATCGCGGGATAGTCCTTGCCCTTGCGGATGTTGTGGTACGGCGAATAGGCGCGCAGGGCCTTGAAGTCCGCTTCCTCCGCCGGATTGCCATAGTCGTCGACCCAGTAGCGGCCGGCGGTGAAGCGATCGAAGCGCAGCATGTCCATGACGCCCACCGCGGGAAGTGCCGCGGCGAACAGGTCGGGGCGCTGGTTGACGACCGCACCCACCAGCAGGCCGCCGTTGGAGCCGCCCTGGATCACCAGCTGCTGCTTGGTGGCGTCACCCTGCGCGATCAGATCCTCGGCCGCGGCGATGAAGTCGTCGAAGACGTTCTGCTTGTTGGCGAGCCGGCCGCCGTCGTGCCACGCCTTGCCATATTCGCCGCCGCCGCGGATGTTGGCGACCGCGAGCACCCCGCCCTGCTCCAGCCACGCCAGACGGTTGGACGAGAAGGCGGGCAGCACCGACGAGTTGAACCCGCCATAGCCGTAGAGGAGCGTGGGCGCGGGGCCGGTCGTCCCCTTCTTGCGGACCAGGAACATCGGCACGCGGGTGCCGTCCTTGGAGCCGTAGAAGCGCTGGGCGACGTCATAGTCGGCAGGGTTGAACGCGACCTTGGGCGTCTGCCACGGCGTCGCCTGGCCCGTGCGGACGTCGTAGCGGTAGATCGTCGTGGGCGTGGCGAAGCTGGTGAAGGCGAAGAAGGTCTCGGGATCGTCCTGGTCGCCGCCGAAGCCGCTGGCCGTGCCGATGCCGGGCAGCGGCACTGCGCCGTCGCGCGCGCCGTTGAGCGTATAGCGGCGCACCTCGGTCTTCGCGTCGACCAGGTAGCTCGCCATCAGCTTGCCACCGGTGATCTTCGCCCCCTGCAGCGTCGCTTCATCCTGCGGCACGATCTCGCGCAGGCGATCGGTCGAGGCGGCCGCATCCATCGCGACGATCCGGCCGCGCGACGCGTCCTTGTCGGTCACGAAGTAGAAGGTGCTGCCGATGTTGCCCGCGAGATCCCAGCTGTTCTCGAGACCGCGGACCAGCGTGCGGGGCCGCATGCGGGCGTCCGTCAGGTCGATCAGCGTGATCTCGTAGCGGTTGTCGGTGCCTTCCGACGTGGTGATCACCAGCCACTTGCCGTCGTCGGTGACCTGGCCGACGTGGCTCTGCTTGGGCTTGTCGGGGGTCGAATAGACCTTGATGTCGGCCGACTGCGGCGTGCCGATCTTGTGGAAATAGAGCGCGTGGTTGAGGTTCAGCGCCTGGAAGGCCGCCCCCTGCTCCGGCTCCGGGAAGCGCGAGTAGAAGAAGCCCGACCCGTTGTGCGCCCAGGCGACGGCGGTGAACTTCGCCCACTTGACCTCGTCTTCGAGCGGCTTGCCGGTGGCGACGTCGAGCACCTTGAGCGTGCGCCAGTCGGTGCCGCCGTCCTGGATGCCATAGGCGATCAGGCGGCCGTTCTCCGACGGCACCCATTCGGACAGCGCGGTGGCGCCGTCCGCCGCCCAGCCATTGGGATCGATCAGCACGCGGCCCGGCCCGTCGAGGGTGTCGCGGACATAGAGGACCGACTGGTTCTGCACGCCGCTGTTGCGCGTGTAGAAGTAATGGCCGCCCTTCTTGGTCGGGAGGCCGAAGCGCTCATAGTCGATCAGCGTGCGCAGCCGCTCCTTGAAGATGGCGCGGCCGGGCAGCGTCGCGAGGTACGCGTCGGTCACCCGGTTCTGTGCTGCGACCCAGGCGGCCACCTCCGGATCGGTGCGGACGTCGTTTTCCAGCCAGCGATACGGATCTTCGACCTTCTCGCCGAAGAGCTTGTCGACCTGATCGACCCGGCGCGTTTCGGGGTAGGACATGGTTACCTCGGCTTTGTGGGACGGCGACTGCGAAAGGCCGGGCATGCCGGCGCGAAAGCCCGGATCGGACTTGCCGCAGCCGGCGAGCGCCAGCGAAACCAAAGTCATTGCAGTCGCGCAGACGCGTCGTGACACCAGGTGCTCTCCGGGGAAAAAAGAAAGGGCCGGCGCCAAACTGGCCCGGCCCTTCTTTGTTTGCAACCGCTTAGGTGCGGCATGCGACGTCGCCGATTATGCGGCTTCGTCGAAGTCCTCTTCGGTCACGACCGGACCGGAGTCCTGGCCCTTGGCCGAGACGTCGCGGTCGACGAACTCGATGATCGCCATCGGCGAGGCGTCCGACGCGCGGATGCCGGCCTTGATGATGCGGGTGTAGCCGCCGTTGCGATCGGCATAGCGGGTCGCCAGCACGTCGAACAGCTTCACCAACTGCGCATCGTCGAGGAGACGGGCGTGGGCGAGACGACGGTTGGACAGGCCACCCTTCTTCGCCAGCGTCACCAGCTTCTCGACGTAGGGACGCAGTTCCTTCGCCTTGGCGACGGTGGTGGTGATCTGCTCGTGCTTGATCAGCGCGGCCGACATGTTGCGGAACAGGGCCAGACGATGGGCCGAGGTACGCTGCAGCTTACGACCGCCAACGCGATGACGCATGATAACTTCCTTCGTTCGTTAAGGGGCCGTGTCACGGAAACCCCAGACCTGGTGGGACGGTGAGCCACCCAACAATACCGTCATGCCGGCAGTGCCGGCATCTTTGAACCTGACGCTCTGAACCCGGAGCCCGCCGCGGCAAAGCCGCGACGTCGAACGGGCCGGTTTGCACCGGCCCGCCGGCCGGGGCTGTTCCGTCTCGCCCGCAGCAAGGCTGCGGGCGTGCGGATCAGCCCATGATTTCCTGCTCGAGCTTCTTGGCCATTTCCTCGATGTTCTCGGGCGGCCAGCCCGGGATTTCCATGCCGAGGCGCAGGCCCATCGACGAGAGCACTTCCTTGATCTCGTTGAGCGACTTGCGGCCGAAGTTCGGGGTGCGCAGCATCTCTGCCTCGGTCTTCTGAACCAAATCGCCGATGTAGATGATGTTGTCGTTCTTCAGGCAGTTTGCCGAACGTACCGACAGTTCCAGCTCGTCGACCTTCTTGAGAAGGAAGCGATTGATCTGCGCGGTGTCGCCCGCCGACTCGGCGACCTGCGCCGGAGCCGCAGCGCCGGTCGGCGCCTGACGGGTGACCGACGAGTCGTCGAAGTGCACGAACAGCGCCAGCTGGTCCTGAAGGATGCGGCCCGCATAGGCGATCGCGTCCTCCGGGGTCACCGTGCCGTCGGTCTCGACGGTCAGCGTCAGCTTGTCGTAGTCGAGCTCCTGACCCACGCGGGTGTTCTCGACCTTGTACGACACCTGGCGCACCGGCGAGAACAGCGCATCGACCGGGATGAGGCCGATCGGCGCGTCGGCCGGGCGGTTGCTCGCTGCCGGCACATAGCCCTTCCCGCTCTCGGCGGTCAGTTCCATGTTCAGCGTCGCGCCCTCGTCGAGGTGGCAGATCACGAGCTCGGGGTTCATCACCTCGATGTCGCCCGAAACGGCGATGTCGCCAGCCTTGACTTCGGCCGGGCCGGTCATGGACAGCTGGAGGCGCTTGGCGCCCTCGCCCTGCATCTTGAGCGCGATCTGCTTCACGTTGAGGACGATGTCGGTCACGTCCTCGCGCACGCCCGCCAGGCTCGAGAATTCGTGCAGCACGTTCTCGATCTTGATGGAGGTGACCGCGGCGCCCTGCAGCGACGACAGCAGCACCCGGCGCAGCGAGTTGCCGAGCGTCAGGCCGAAGCCACGCTCCAGCGGCTCGGCAACGAACGTCGCCTTGCGCTTGGAATCGCCACCGGACTTCTTCTCGAGGCCGCCGGGCTTCTTGAGTTCCTGCCAGTTCTTAGCGTTGACAGACACGGGCTTCCCCTAGTTGTGGGCGCAGGCGGGGGCTGCCCGCGCCGAATGACGATCCGGCCGCGCAGCCAACAAGGGTCGCGACGGCCGGACGGGATCGATCAAACGCGGCGGCGCTTGGAGGGGCGCACGCCGTTGTGCGGGATCGAGGTCACGTCGCGGATCGACGTGATCTGGAAGCCAACGGCCTGCAGCGCGCGCAGCGCCGACTCACGGCCCGAACCCGGGCCCTTCACTTCGACTTCCAGGGTGCGCACGCCGTGGTCGGCAGCCTTGCGGCCTGCGTCCTCGGCAGCGACCTGGGCGGCGTACGGGGTCGACTTACGCGAACCCTTGAAGCCCATCATGCCGGCCGAAGACCAGCTGATCGCGTTGCCCTGCGCGTCGGTGATGGTGATCATGGTGTTGTTGAAGCTGGCGTTCACGTGCGCGACGCCTGCAGTGATGTTCTTGCGTTCGCGCCGACGGAGGCGCTGTGCAGCCTGTGCCATAGGTATTCCTGACCTGAAGTGCGTGATCCGGCGACCGGGAGGCAATCCGCCTCAAACCTGCCTCCGGCGGAGTAATTCGTCCCCCGGACGAATTACTTCTTCTTGCCTGCGATCGGCTTGGCCTTGCCCTTGCGGGTGCGCGCATTGGTGTGCGTGCGCTGGCCACGGACCGGCAGGCCCTTGCGGTGACGCAGGCCGCGGTAGCAGGCCAGGTCCATCAGGCGCTTGATGTTCATCGCGGTTTCGCGACGGAGGTCACCCTCGACGGTGTGGCTGGCGTCGATCGTCTCGCGGATCTGCAGCACTTCCTGATCGCTCAGGTCCTGCACGCGACGCTCGGCAGCGATGCCCAGCGCGTCGGTGATCTGCTTGGCCTTCGCAGGACCAATGCCGTGGATGTACTGAAGCGCAATGATGACGCGCTTGTTGGTCGGGATGTTAACACCCGCGATACGTGCCATGAACTTTATTCTCCCAGCTCCACGAGGCACCGCATGGCTATACGCGCGCCCCATCTCGTAGCGTTGACCCGAAACGCACAATTGCGGCGGACACGCGTGCGCGCCGCCGGGACCGGTGTGTCGGGGTAAAGCGCAGGTAAGCCCGGGCGGGAAAGCTGTCAACCGCCCGGCGGAACCAAATTTGCGATGGAGCGTGCGGGTGGTTGCGGCGGAGGGGGCGGCAGGCCCCGGAGCCCCGGGGCTAGCCCGGTATCTGCGGGCGGACCGGAACCTAGTTGAAGAGGCCCGCGGCTGGAGTCGCGCCCTTACCGTCGCTAGGCCCCGGCCTTCGCCGGGGCACAGAAAGGCGGGGGCCGAAGCCCCCGCCCGCCTCAGCGGTTGAGGATGTCCGCGATCTGCGTGGCGACCGTGTCCATGTCGGCCATGCCGTCGACTCGCTCGACGAGCCCGCGTTCTTCGTAGCCGGGCAGGATCGGCGCAGTCTTGGCGCGATACTCGGCCATGCGGGTGCGCACCGTCTCTTCGTTGTCGTCCGGCCGGCGCTTGAACTCGATCGAGCCGCAGGCGTCGCAGGTCGCCTCGACCTTGGGCAGCTTGAACTTGTCGTGATAGCCCGTGCCGCAGACGGCGCAGGTGAAGCGGCCGACGATGCGCTCGACCAGCGCATCCTCGTCCACCACCAGCTCGATGACATAGGCCAGGCGGCGACCGCGATGCTCGAGCAGCAGGTCGAGCGCGTCGGCCTGGGCCGCGGTGCGCGGATAGCCGTCGAAGATCGCGCCCTGCCCTTCCTCGAGCTGGTCGAGGCGCTCGCCGATCAGGGCCGAGACGATCGCGTCGGAAACGAGCTCACCCGCCTCCATCACCGCCTTCGCCTTGAGCCCCACGGGCGAGCCTGCCTTCACCGCTGCGCGCAGCATGTCGCCGGTGGACAGCTGCACCATCCCGCGATCATGCTCCAGACGGCTCGCCTGCGTACCCTTGCCGGCGCCCGGCGGTCCGAGCAGGATGATGTCCACGTGTCTTCCCCTCTTCGATCGATCAGCGACGCGCGCGGCCGCCCTTGAGCTTGGCCTTCTTGATCAGGTCCCCATACTGGTGCGCCAGCAGGTGCGACTGGATCTGCGTAACCGTGTCCATGGTTACGTTGACCACGATCAGAAGGCTAGTCCCACCAAGATAGAAGGGAATAGCGAGGGCCGAGACCAGATACTCCGGAAGCAGGCAGAGGATCACCAGATAGGCCGCGCCGATCACGGTGATGCGGGTCAGCACGTAATCGAAATACGCCTCGGTGTTCTTGCCCGGGCGGATGCCGGGGATGAAGCCGCCGTAGCGCTTGAGGTTGTCGGCCGTCTCTTCCGGATTGAACACCACGGCGGTGTAGAAGAACGAGAAGAAGACGATGCCGGCGCCGTAAAGCAGCATGTACACGGGGCTGCCGTGCTGCAGATACTGGTTGAGGCTGATCACGAAATCGCCCCACCAGCTCTGGCCCTCTGCCGCCTGGCCGGCGAACTGGGTGATCGTGACCGGCATCAGCAGCAGCGACGACGCGAAGATCGGCGGGATGACGCCCGCGGTGTTGATCTTGAGCGGCAGGTGGCTGCGGTCGGCCTGTACCCCGCGCGCGGTCTGGCGCTTGGGATACTGGATCAGGATGCGCCGCTGGGCGCGCTCCATGAAGCAGATGAACAGGACGAGGCCGATCACCGCAACCGTGATGCCGACGAGCTTGAGCGGATCGAGCGTGCCCGAACGGCTGCCCTCGAACAGCTGGACGAGCGTGGTGGGCAGGTGGGCGACGATGCCCGCCATGATGATGAGCGAGATGCCGTTGCCGATGCCGCGGCTGGTGATCTGCTCACCCAGCCACATCAGGAACATGGTGCCGCCGATCAGCGAGATGACCGCCGCGATGCGGAAGGTCATGCCCGGCTCGATCACCGCCTGCGCGCCGGCCTGGGCGCCGAACGCCTCGAGACCCACGGCGATGAAATAGCCCTGCACCGCCGTCAGCGCGACCGTGCCGTAGCGGGTGTACTGGTTGAGCTTCTTGCGGCCCGATTCGCCTTCCTTCTTGATCGCGGCGAGCTGCGGCGACAGCGAGCTGGCGAGCTGCACGACGATCGAGGCGGTGATGTACGGCATGACGCCCAGCGCCACCACCGACATGCGCGTCAGCGCGCCGCCCGAAAAGGTGTTGAAGAAGTCGAGCACGCCGCCCTGCGTCTGGTTGGCGAGCAGGCCGAGCTGGGTCGGATCGATCCCCGGCAGCGGCACGTAGCTGAGCATGCGGAAGACGATCAGCGCGCCAAGCGTGAACCACAGGCGCTTCTTGAGCTCGGTCGCCTGGCCGAACTTGGCCAGGTTCAGGTTGGTTGCAAGGCCGTCGGATGCCGCTGCCATGAATGTGTCCCGATGATGCTGGCGGGCGCTGATGCCCCACCCCCGGCGCCCATATAGGGCTAAAGGCCGGGATGTCTAACGGGTCCGCGGCGAAACGCCGGCGGCCCTTTCAAACGAGCGGGCCCGCCCACCCCTGCCCGCTCGGCCAAGCCGGAAGCAGAGCGGAAGCGGACGGGCCCGACGCGAACGACGTTCAGGCGGCGCCGATCAGGCGCGCGCGGCCTTCTTGGCGGCCAGGGTCTGGCCCTTCTTGGCCTTTGCCTTCTCGGCAGCCGGCACGACCTCGATCACGTTGACGGTGCCGCCAGCCTTCTCGACTGCCTCGCGCGCCGAAGCCGACACGCCGGCGACGGTGAAGCTCAGCTTGGCAGTCAGCTCGCCCTTGCCGAGCAGACGCACGCCGTCCTTGCCGCCGCGGGCCAGGCCAACTGCCTTGAGCGCTGCGTGGTCGATGTCGGTCGCGGTCAGCGTGCCGGCGTCCACCAGCTTCTGGATCGCGCCGAGGTTCACCTCAGCATAATCCTTGGCGAAGATGTTGTTGAAGCCGCGCTTCGGCAGACGCATGTGGAGCGGCATCTGACCGCCCTCGAAGCCCTTGATCGAGACGCCTTCGCGGCTCTTCTGGCCCTTCTGACCACGGCCTGCGGTCTTGCCCTTGCCGGAGCCGATGCCGCGGCCGACGCGCATCTTGCGGTGACGGGCGCCCTGGTTGTCGGTGAGTTCGTTGAGCTTCATGAGTTGCACTCGCTTTCGCTTTTTACGCGCTGATGAAATGAGGAAGGGGGCCGCATAGCCCCCTTCCCCTTATTTGTCACCGGTGAAGGTGAAGGCTTCAGCCTTCGACCGACACCATGTGCTGCACCTTGCGGATCATGCCGCGCACCTCGGGGGTGTCGGTCAGTTCGACCGTCTTGTGCATCTTGTTGAGGCCCAGGCCGACGAGCGTCGCGCGCTGGTCCTTGGTGCGCCGGATCGGCGAACCGGTCTGCGTGATCTTCACGGTAGCCATGGGATTACTCCACCACCGCCGCGGCTTCCGCCTCGGCAGCCTGCGATCCGCCGCGACCCAGCAGGTCGGCGATCTTCTTGCCACGACGCTGTGCGACCGACTTCGGCGAAGTCTGCTCGTTCAGCGCCTCGAAGGTCGCACGGATCATGTTGTACGGGTTCGACGTGCCGACCGACTTGGTCACGACGTCGGCCACGCCCAGGCTCTCGAAGATGGCGCGCATCGGGCCACCTGCGATGATGCCGGTACCGGCAGGCGCCGAACGCACCGTCACGCGACCGGCACCGAAGTGGCCGTTGCCGTCGTGGTGGAGCGTGCGACCGTCCTTGAGCGGAACGCGGACCATCGCCTTCTTCGCCGAAGCGGTCGCCTTGGAGATGGCTTCCGGCACTTCGCGCGCCTTGCCATGACCGAAGCCGACGCGGCCCTTGCCGTCGCCAACGACGACGAGGGCTGCGAAGCCGAAGCGCTTACCGCCCTTCACAGTCTTCGAAACGCGGTTGATGTGGACGAGCTTTTCGATCAGCTCCTCGCCACCATCCTCGTTGCGACGATCGTCGCGACGCCCGCGGTTGCCGTCCCGGCCGCCACGACCACGCTCACCGCCACGACCACGGCCGCCACGCGGACCACGGCCCTGGGGCGCGCCTGCCTCTGCGCCCGTCGTCTCGACGGGGGCTTCGGCCTGGTTGTTCTCGTCGGCCATCTTAGAACTCCAATCCGCTCTCGCGCGCGGCTTCCGCCAGCGCCTTGACGCGTCCGTGGAAGAGGAACCCACCACGATCGAACACCACCTGCGTCACGCCGGCAGCCTTTGCGGCCTCCGCGACGCGCTGGCCAACCGCCTTGGCGGCATCGACGTTCGCGCCGCTCTGGCCACGCACGTCCTTTTCCAGCGTCGAAGCCGAAGCGACCGTCCGGCCCTCGGCGTCGTCGATGACCTGGGCATAGATGTGCTTGCCCGAACGGTGGATCGACAGGCGCGGACGACCGCCCGAGCGCGCACGAAGCGCGGTACGGTTGCGGCGGCGGCGCTTCTCGAACAGCGACATACCCTTGGTAGACATCACTTCTTCTTCCCTTCCTTGCGGAAGATGAACTCGCCGTCGTACTTGATGCCCTTGCCCTTATAGGGCTCCGGCTTCCGCCAGCGGCGGATCTCAGCGGCGACCTGGCCGACCTTCTGCTTGTCGATGCCCGAGATTTCGACCGTGGTCTGATCCGGGGTCTTCACCTCGATCCCCTCGGGGATGTCGAAGTTCACGTCATGCGAATAGCCGAGCTGCAGCTTGAGGACCTTGCCCTGCGCTGCCGCACGATAGCCGACGCCGGTGATGAGCAGCTTCTTGGAGAAGCCCTCGGTCACGCCGGTCACCAGGTTCTGCACCAGGGTACGCTGCATGCCCCAGAAGGCACGAGCGCGCTTGGTGTCGTTCGCCGGCTGCACCGAAATGCCACCGTCGGTGACTTCGTAGGCGATGTCGTCCGCGAGCGGCATGGAGAGGGTGCCCTTGGGACCCTTCACGCTCAGCTCACGGCCGGCGATGTTGGCAGTGACGCCGGCCGGAACCGGGACTGCCTTCTTGCCGATGCGGCTCATTAGAACACCTCCGCCAGCACTTCGCCACCGACGTTCTGCTCGCGCGCTTCGGCGTCGGAGAGAACGCCACGCGGCGTCGAGACGATCGTGATGCCGAGGCCGTTGCGAACGCGCGGCAGCTCCTGGCTGCCCGAGTAGACGCGACGACCGGGCTTCGAGACGCGCGCGACGTGCTTGATCGCCGGCTGACCCTCGAAATACTTCAGCTCGATGCGGACGCCGGCCGCGGGGCCCATCTGCTCTTCGCTGTAGCCACGGATATAGCCCTCGCGCTGAAGCACGTCGAGGACGCGGGTCCGCAGCTTGGACGCCGGCGACAGGACGGAGTCCTTGCGCGCGCGCTGGCCGTTGCGGATGCGGGTGAGCATATCACCCAGGGGATCGGTCAATGCCATCGGTACGGTCCTTACCAGCTCGACTTGACGACGCCGGGGATCATGCCGCGGTTGGCAAGATCACGAAGCATCACGCGGGCGAGGCGGAACTTGCGGTAGTAGGCGCGCGGGCGGCCAGTGACCTCGCAGCGGTTGCGAATCCGGGTCGGATTGCCGTTGCGCGGGATCTCGGCCATCTTCAGGCGCGCGATCAGGCGCTCGGTCTCGTCCAGCGAGGTGTCCGCTGCCTGCGCCTTCAGCTTCGCATACTTGCCGGCGTACTTCTTCACCAGCTGCTTGCGACGCTCGTTCTTGTTGATCGAACTCAGTTTCGCCATGGACTTAAGCTCTTCCTAGTCTGGCCCCGGCAACGCGCCGAAGCCCTTGTTGCGGCACCGCCCCGACCGATGGCCGGGGCGATCCCATCAATGGGTTAGGCCGCCTTCTGCTGCTCGCCGTCCTGCGCCTGCGGGAACGGGAAGCCGAACAGACGCAGAAGCTCGCGAGCTTCGTCGTCGGTCTTGGCGGTGGTGGTGACGATCACGTCCATGCCGCGCACCTTGTCGACGCGGTCATAGCTGATTTCCGGGAACACGATCTGCTCCTTGATGCCGCAGGCATAGTTGCCGCGACCGTCAAAGGACTTCGGGTTCAGGCCGCGGAAGTCGCGGACGCGGGGAAGCGCGATCGTGATGAAGCGGTCGAGGAACTCGTACATCCGCTCCCGGCGCAGCGTGACCTTGCAGCCGATCGCCATGCCTTCACGCAGCTTGAACTGCGCGATCGACTTCTTCGCCTTGGTGACGACAGGCTTCTGGCCGGCGATCAGCTCCATTTCGGAAGCCGCCTGCTCGACCTTCTTCTTGTCCTGCGTCGCCTCGCCCACGCCCATGTTGAGCACGATCTTTTCGATCCGGGGCACTTCGAGCGCGTTCTTGTAGCCGAACTTCTCCGTCATCGCCTTGACGATGCGGTCGTCGTAGATCGACTTCATCCGCGGCGTGTACTTGTCAGCCATTGATGACATCCCCCGTCTTCACGGCCACGCGGACCTTCTTGCCGTCGCGCTCTTCGAAGCGGACGCGGGTCGGCTTGCCGTCAACGACGTGCGCGACCTTCGAGATGTGGAGCGGCGCTTCCGAACGCTCGAGGCCACCCTGCGGGTTGACCTGGGTCGGCTTGCGGTGGCGCACGGCGATGTTCACGCCCGACACCACAACCTTGCCGTCCTTCGGCATCGAACGGACGACTTCGCCGGTCTTGCCCTTGTCCTTGCCGGACAGGACGATGACCTGGTCACCCTTCTTGATCTTGGCGGCAGCCATTACAGCACCTCCGGCGCGAGCGAGATGATCTTCATGAAGCCGCGCGAACGCAGCTCGCGAACCACCGGGCCAAAGATACGGGTGCCGATCGGCTCCTCGTTCTTGTTGACCAGCACCGCGGCGTTGCCGTCGAAACGGATCACCGAACCGTCGGTGCGACGGATGTCCTTGGCGGTCCGAACGATGACGGCGCGGTGCACGTCACCCTTCTTCACGCGGCCGCGGGGTGCGGCCTCCTTGATGGAGACGACGATGACGTCGCCCACACCTGCCGTGCGGCGCTTGGAGCCGCCCAGCACTTTGATGCACTGCACCCGCTTCGCGCCGCTGTTGTCTGCGACGTCGAGATTGGACTGCATCTGAATCATGATGCGCTTCCTTCTCTATGGGCCCGATTCCGACCGGCGCCCGCCTTCAAAAACGAACCCCCGGCGCGGGCAACCGCGCCAGGGGGAGCGGCCAACTAGCCGTCCCTGGGGAGGAACGCAAGCCCCTGCCCCAATTCCCGTTTCCGGCCCCGAAAGGCCGGAGGTGGAGGCCCTTAGGCCTCCGCCGCCACCTGGGCCGGGGTCGCGTGGGTGTTCACGCGGTCCACGACCTTCCAGGTCTTGAGCTTGGAGATCGGCGCAGTCTCTTCGATGCGCACGGTCTCGCCCTCGCGGTACTCGTTGCCCTCGTCATGGGCATGGTACTTCTTCGAACGGCGGATGATCTTGCCGTAGAGCGCGTGCTTCACCTTGCGCTCCACCTTCACCACCACCGTCTTGTCGGTCTTGTCCGAGACGACCGTCCCGGTCAGCACGCGCTTCGGCATGTCAGTCGTCCCTTACTTGGCCTGCGAGCGCGTGCGCTCGCTCTGCAGCGTCTTGATCCGTGCGATGTCGCGACGGACTTCCTTGACGCGGCTCGGCTTTTCCATCTGGCTGGTCGCAGCCTGGAAGCGGAGGTTGAACGCCTCACGCTTCAGGTTGCCCAGCTCCTCGGTCAGCTGATCGTCGCTCTTGGCGCGCAGATCGGTTGCCTTGGTCATTTTCAACCCTCCAGGTGCGAGGTGTCGCCCAGACGGGCAACGACCTTGACCGCGATCGGCAGCTTCATCGCTGCACGCTCGAATGCCTCAGCCGCGAGCGGGCCGGGCACGCCGTCCAGCTCGAACAGGATCCGGCCCGGCTTGACGCGAGCGACCCAGAACTCCGGCGAACCCTTGCCCGAGCCCATGCGGACTTCGGCAGGCTTCGACGAAACCGGAACGTCCGGGAAGACGCGGATCCAGAGACGGCCCTGGCGCTTGATGTGGCGCGTGATCGCGCGGCGAGCCGCCTCGATCTGGCGAGCGGTGATCCGCTCCGGCTCCATCGCCTTCAGCCCGTAGGAGCCGAAGTTGAGCGCGGTGCCACCCTTGGCGTCGCCATGGATGCGGCCCTTGAAGGCCTTGCGGAACTTGGTGCGCTTTGGTTGCAGCATTTTCCTAGTCCTTAGCGGCGGTCATCGCGGGCCGGACGCACGCCGGAGGTCTGAGCCTCCAGCATCAGCCGGTCCTGCGCCATCGGGTCGTGGCCGAGGATCTCACCCTTGAAGATCCACACCTTCACGCCGCACACGCCATAGGCGGTGTGTGCAGTCGCTTCGGCATAGTCGACGTTCGCGCGCAGCGTGTGCAGCGGAACGCGACCCTCACGGTACCATTCGGTACGTGCGATCTCGGCGCCGCCGAGACGGCCGGCGCAGGTGATCCGGATGCCCTCGGCGCCCAGACGAAGCGCCGACTGCACCGCGCGCTTCATGGCGCGACGGAAGGCGATGCGACGCTCGAGCTGGTCCGCGACACCCTGTGCCACCAGCTTGGAGTCGATCTCGGGCTTGCGGATCTCGACGATGTTCAGCGACACGTCGGACGAGGTCATCGCAGCGAGCTTCTTGCGAAGCTTCTCGATGTCGGCGCCCTTCTTGCCGATGATCACGCCCGGACGGGCTGCATAGATCGACACGCGGCACAGCTTGGCCGGACGCTCGATCACCACCTTCGAGATCGCGGCCTGCGGCAGCGTCTCGGTGATGTACTTGCGGATCTTGAGATCCTCCAGCAGCAGACGGCCATAGTCATGGCCTTCCGCGAACCAGCGGCTGTCCCAGGTGCGGTTGATCTGCAGACGCAGACCGATGGGGTTCGACTTCTGACCCATTACGCTTCCTCCACCTCGGCAACGACGATGCGCACGCGGCTGAACGGCTTCAGGATGCGGGTCGACTTACCACGGCCGCGGGTAGCAAACCGCTTCATGGTGATCGACTTGCCGACCGAAGCCTCCTTCACGACGAGAGCGTCGACGTCGAGGTTGTGGTTGTTCTCCGCGTTGGCGATCGCCGAAGCGAGGCACTTGCGGACGTCCACGGCCATCGCCTTCTTCGAGAAGGCGAGGATGTTCATCGCTTCACCGGCAGAGCGGTTGCGGATGAGGCCGGCGACGAGGTTCAGCTTCTGGGCCGAGCCACGCACCTGCGTGGCGACTGCCAGTGCTTCCTTCTCGCCCACGCGGCGAGGGGCTGCCTGCTTGCTCATCAGCGCTTACCCTTCTTGTCGGCGGCGTGGCCGGGGAAGAAGCGGGTGGGAGCGAACTCGCCGAGCTTCATGCCCACCATCTCTTCGTTGACCGACACCGGCACGAACTTGCGACCGTTGTACACGTTGAACGTCAGGCCGACGAACTGCGGCAGGATCGTCGAACGACGCGACCAGGTCTTGATCGGACCAGCGCGCGTACCGGCTTCCTGAGCGGCCTCCGCCTTCTTCAGCAGGCTCAGTTCGACGAACGGGCCCTTCCAAACAGAACGAGCCATCTATCAGCCCTTCTTCTTCGCGTGACGCGACCGGATGATCATCTTGTCGGTCGCCTTGTTGTGACGAGTGCGCGCACCCTTCGTCGGCTTGCCCCACGGGGTGACCGGATGACGGCCGCCCGAGGTCCGGCCTTCACCACCGCCGTGCGGGTGGTCGACCGGGTTCTTGGCAACGCCGCGGGTCAGCGGGCGCTTGCCCAGCCAACGGGTGCGGCCAGCCTTGCCGAGGTTCTGGTTCTGGTTGTCCGGGTTCGAAACCGCACCGACCGTCGCCATGCACTCAGCACGGATGTAGCGCTGCTCGCCCGAGTTCAGGCGAACGATGACCATGCCCTTGTCGCGGCCCACGACCTGCACATAGGTGCCGGCCGAACGTGCGATCTGACCACCCTTGGCAGGCTTCATCTCGACGTTGTGGACGATGGTGCCGACGGGCACCTGGCCCAGCTCCATCGCGTTGCCCGGCTTCACGTCGGTCTTGCGACCGGCGATCACCTTGTCACCAACGCCCAGACGCTGCGGGGCGATGATGTAGGCCAGGCTCTGCTTGCCGTCGATCTCGCCATAGTTGACGAGCGCGATGAAGGCCGTGCGGTTGGGATCATACTCGATCCGCTCCACGGTGCCCTCGACGTC
This sequence comes from Sphingomonas molluscorum, assembly GCF_039522995.1. Lineage (NCBI taxonomy): Bacteria > Pseudomonadati > Pseudomonadota > Alphaproteobacteria > Sphingomonadales > Sphingomonadaceae > Sphingomonas > Sphingomonas molluscorum. The sequence continues at coordinate 75,536 of NZ_BAAAEL010000001.1, forward strand.
CCACAGGCGACGCTTGAAATCGACGATGCGATAGCGCTGCTTGTGACCGCCGGCGATGCCGCGCGAGGTCACGTGACCCTTGTTGTTGCGGCCGCCCGTCTTGGTCTTGCCCTCGGTCAGCGCCTTTACGGGGCGCCCCTTGAACAGACCCGAACGGTCGACGAGGACCAGGCCGCGCCGTGCCGGCGAGGTCGGGTTGTAATGCTTGAGTGCCATTACGCCATGGTCCCCTGCGTTACGTCGATCGACTGACCTTCGGCCAGGGTAACGATCGCCTTCTTGATGTCCGTGCGCTTGTAGGCTTCGCCCTTCCAGCGCTTGGTCTTGCCCTTGACGACGATCGTGTTCACGCCGGTGACCTTCACGTCGAACAGCGCTTCAACCGCCGCCTTAATCTCGGGCTTGGAGGCGGTCTTCGCCACCTTGAACACGACTGCGTTCTGCTCCGACACCAGGGTCGACTTCTCGGTGATGTGGGGCGCGAGCACCACGTCGTAGTGGCGGACGTCGACCGCCTTGCTTGCCTTAGCCATGGAAGCGCGCCTCCAGCTTTTCGACAGCGGCGCGGGTGAGCACCAGCGTGTCATGCTTCAGGATGTCGTAGACGTTGGCACCACCGGCCGGCAGCACGTTCACGGCCCGCAGGTTGCGAGCAGCGAGCGCGAAGCTCGTCTCGACGGCGTCGCCGTCGATCACCAGCGCGGTCTTGCCGAAGCCCAGCTTCGACAGGTTGCCGGTCAGCGCCTTGGTCTTGCCGTCCTCGACCGTGAGGCCGTCGACGACGATCAGCGAACCCGCCTTGGCGTGGCTCGACAGCGCCATGCGCAGGCCCAGCGCGCGGATCTTCTTGTTCAGCGACGGATTGAAGTCGCGAACACGAGCACCGTGCGCCTTACCGCCGCCGACGAAGATCGGAGCGCGACGATCGCCGTGACGAGCGACGCCGCCGCCCTTCTGGCGACCGAGCTTCTTGCCGGTGCGTGCGACGTCCGCACGCTCGCGGGTGCCACGGGCGGTGCCGCGACGCTTTTCCAGCTGCCACGTCACGACGCGGTGCAGGATGTCGGCACGCGGCTCGACGCCGAACACCTCGTCCTTCAGCTCGATGTCGCCGCTCTCGGCGGCGTCGAGGGTCTGTACCTTGACCTTCACGTTCAGCCCTCCTGGCCTTCGGTCGCCTCGGGAGCCGCCTGTGCGGGCGCCTCGGCCGGGGTTTCGTTGCTGTTGGCGACGGCCTTCAGGCCGGCGGGGTACGGCGCGTCGGCATGGCGCGCGACCTTCACCGCGTCCTTGACGATCAGCCAGGTGCCCTTGTGACCCGGGACCGAACCCTTGACGAAGATGAGACCACGCTCAGCATCCGTCGAGACGATCTCGAGGTTCTGCTGCGTGCGGTTGCGGTCGCCCATGTGGCCGGCCATCTTCTTGTTCTTGAAGACGCGACCCGGATCCTGACGGTTACCGGTCGAACCGTGCGAACGGTGCGAGACCGAAACGCCGTGCGTCGCGCGCAGACCACCGAAGTTCCAGCGCTTCATGGCGCCCGCGAAACCCTTACCCTGGGTCTTGCCGGACACGTCGACGAGCTGGCCGGCGACGAAATGGTCCGCCGAGATCGTCGAACCGACGTCCAGCAGCGCATCTTCGGCAACGCGGAACTCGCAGACTTCCATCTTCGGCTCGACCTCGGCCTTGCCGAAGTGGCCGCGCTGCGGCTTGGCGACGTTCTTCGCCTTGGCAGTGCCGGCACCGATCTGCACCGCGACATAACCGTCGCGGTCGGCAGTGCGCTGCGCCACCACCTGAACCTCTTCCAGCGCCAGGACGGTCACGGGCACGTGGCGCCCGTCATCCTGGAACAACCGGGTCATTCCCATCTTCTTAGCGATCACGCCAGTGCGCATGACCCACTCCTCCAACAGAGGCTCGCCATCCCGGCGAGCTTGCCAACGAAAAAGGCCCCGGCCGCTTTCACGCTCCGGAGCCCCAGCCCTCACGACAAACGCCCCCGCCAGGGCCGGTCATCGAGGAACACCGCGGACGAACCGCCTGTTTTTCCCTCGATAGCGGGGACGCGGACAACGGCTTTGATCGAATGATCCCCTGCCGTTCGGTATCCCGTAGCTGCTTTCCCAGCCTCTACCGCGACTTAGCGCGGGAAGCGAAAGCGCGACGCCCGGTGAATCACCAAGCGTCGCGGTGCCGGCGCATTACGCCAGCTTGATCTCGACGTCAACGCCGGCGGCGAGGTCGAGCTTCATCAGCGCGTCCACCGTCTGCGGGGTCGGCTGCACGATGTCGAGGAGACGCTTGTAGGTGCGGGTCTCGAACTGCTCGCGCGACTTCTTGTCGATGTGCGGGCCGCGGTTCACGGTGAACTTGTCGATGTGCGTGGGCAGCGGAATCGGACCACGGATCAGCGCGCCGGTACGACGGGCGGTGTCGGCGATGTCGCCGGCTGCCTGGTCGAGCACGCGATGGTCGAACGCCTTGAGGCGAATGCGGATGTTGTTGTCCATATCCCTACCGATGCGAAATGGTCACGACCCCGGCCGTCACCCCAACCGAAGCTGAGGGCTCGTGCCGCAGGCGCAGCGCCGGCGGGTTGAGATCCCGGAAGAAACCGGGATGGCGGAGAAAGAGCCGAAACTCAAAAAAACTGGAAGGCCGCCCTTACAGAGGCCTCTACAAAAAGGCAACCGCCCGGCACCCCCTTTTTGGGGATGCCGGGCGGCTGTTGTCAGTCGCCTTGTGAGCGGCTTACTTGTTGATTTCGCTGACCACGCCCGCGCCGACGGTACGACCGCCCTCACGGATGGTGAAGCGCTGACCAACGTCCATCGCGATCGGTGCGATGAGCTTGACGCCCAGCGCGACTTCGTCGCCCGGCATGACCATCTCGGTGCCTTCCGGCAGCTCGATCGTGCCGGTCACGTCCGTGGTGCGGAAGTAGAACTGCGGGCGGTAGTTGGCGAAGAACGGCGTGTGACGGCCACCCTCGTCCTTCGACAGCACGTAGACCGACGACTGGAAGTCGGTGTGCGGCTTGATCGAACCCGGCTTGGCCAGAACCTGACCACGCTCAACTTCTTCACGGCCAACGCCACGGATCAGCGCGCCGATGTTGTCGCCTGCCTGGCCCTGGTCGAGCAGCTTGCGGAACATTTCAACGCCGGTGACGACGGTCTTGCGGACGGCTTCCTGGATGCCGACGATCTCGACTTCCTCGCCAACCTTCACAACGCCGGTCTCGACGCGGCCGGTGACGACGGTGCCGCGACCCGAGATCGAGAACACGTCTTCGATCGGCATCATGAACGGCTTGTCGAGCGGACGCTCCGGCTGCGGGATCGACTCGTCGACTGCTGCCATGAGGGCCAGGATCGCGTCCTTGCCGAGCTTGTCGTCCGAGCCCGAGAGAGCTGCGGTCGCCGAGCCACGGATGATCGGAATGTTGTCGCCGTCGAACTCACGCTTGGAGAGCTCTTCGCGGATTTCCATTTCGACCAGCTCAAGGATTTCCTCGTCGTCGACGAGGTCGACCTTGTTGAGGAAGACCACCATGGTCGGCACGCCAACCTGGCGAGCGAGCAGGATGTGCTCCTTGGTCTGCGGCATCGGGCCGTCGGTCGCTGCGACCACCAGGATCGCGCCGTCCATCTGCGCCGCACCGGTGATCATGTTCTTCACATAGTCAGCGTGGCCCGGGCAATCGACGTGCGCGTAGTGACGCGAGTCGGTCTCGTACTCGACGTGTGCGGTCGAGATCGTGATGCCGCGCTCGCGCTCTTCCGGAGCCTTGTCGATGTTGGCGAAGTCGACCGCAGCGTTACCCGCAACGTTCTCAGCCAGGATCTTCGTGATCGCAGCGGTCAGCGACGTCTTGCCGTGGTCGACGTGGCCGATGGTACCGATGTTGAGGTGCGGCTTGTTCCGCTCGAATTTCGCTTTTGCCATTTTCCTACCTTCTGATTCGAATCCGCTGCCGCATCAGGGGCCACGCGAACGCGGCCCCATAGCGACTGTTTCAGGGTTACGCCAGCTTCGCCTTCACTTCGTCGGCCACGTTCTGCGGCACTTCGTCATAATGCGAGAACTGCATCGAGTACTGCGCACGGCCCTGGGTGAACGAGCGGAGCTGGTTCACATAGCCGAACATGTTGGCCAGCGGCACCATCGCCTCGACCACCTGCGCGTTGCCGCGGCTGTCGGTGCCCTGGATCTGGCCACGACGGCTGTTCATGTCGCCGATAACGTCGCCCAGGTATTCCTCCGGGGTGACGACCTCGACCTTCATGACCGGCTCGAGCAGCTTGATGCCGGCCTTCTGAGCGGCCTCGCGCATCGCGCCACGGGCGCAGATTTCGAACGCCAGCGCCGACGAGTCGACGTCGTGGTACTTACCGTCGATCAGGTGCACTTCGAAGTCGATGATCGGGAAGCCGATCAGCGAGCCCGTCTGTGCCGTCTCGCGGAAGCCCTTCTCCACCGACGGGATGTATTCGCGCGGGATGTTGCCGCCCTTGATCTCGTCGAAGAACTGGTAGCCCGAGCCACGCTCGCCCGGCTTCACCTGAACCTTGACTTCACCGAACTGGCCCGAACCACCCGACTGCTTCTTGTGGGTGTAGGTCAGCTCGACGGGCTTGGCGAGATACTCGCGATACGCCACCTGCGGCGCACCGACGTTCGCCTCGACCTTGAACTCGCGCTTCATGCGGTCGACCAGGATCTCGAGGTGGAGCTCGCCCATCCCCTTGATGATGGTCTGGCCCGACTCATGGTCGGTCGACACGCGGAACGAGGGATCCTCGGCAGCCAGGCGGTTGAGCGCGATGCCCATCTTTTCCTGGTCGGCCTTGGTCTTCGGCTCCACCGAAAGCTCGATCACGGGCTCGGGGAATTCCATCCGCTCCAGGATGATCGGGTTCGACGCGTCGCACAGCGTGTCGCCGGTCGTGGTCTCCTTGAGGCCCGCGATCGCGACGATGTCGCCGGCGCGCGCTTCCTCGATGTCCTCACGCGAGTTCGCGTGCATGAGGAGCATACGGCCGATCTTTTCCTTCTTGTCCTTCACCGAGTTCAGGTAGCTGCCCTTGGTCAGCGTGCCCGAATAGATGCGGGTGAAGGTGAGCGAGCCGACGAACGGATCGTTCATGATCTTGAAGGCCAGAGCCGAGAACGGCGCATTGTCTTCCGGCGGACGCGAGTCCGCGGTCTCGCCGTCGAGCTTCACGCCCTGCACGTCGGGAATGTCGAGCGGCGAAGGCAGATAGTCGACCACCGCGTCGAGCAGCGGCTGAACGCCCTTGTTCTTGAACGCCGAACCGCAAAGGATCGGAACGAACGACATCTCGAGCGTGCCCTTGCGGATCAGCTTCTTGAGGTCGGCGACCGACGGCTCGTTGCCCTCGAGATACGCTTCCATGAGCGCATCGTCCTGCTCGACGGCCATCTCGATCAGGTCGCTGCGATACTTCGCGGCCTTTTCCTTCAGCTCGTCGGGGATCTCGCGATATTCGAACTTCGCGCCCAGGCTCTCGTCGAGCCAGATGATCGCGCGGTTCTCGACCAGGTCGACCAGGCCCTTGAAGCCGCCTTCCTCGCCGATCGGGATGTACAGCACGGCCGGACGCGCGCCGAGACGCTCGACGATCGTGTCCACGCAGTAGTAGAAGTTCGCGCCGGTGCGATCGAGCTTGTTGACGAAGCACATCCGCGGAACTTTGTACTTGTCCGCCTGGCGCCACACGGTCTCCGACTGCGGCTCCACGCCGGCAACGCCGTCGAAGCAGGCAACCGCACCGTCGAGCACGCGCAGCGAACGCTCGACTTCGATCGTGAAGTCGACGTGGCCGGGGGTGTCGATGATGTTGATCAGGTGCTCTTCGCCCTTGCCCTCTTCAGCGCGCCACTTGCACGTGGTCGCCGCCGAGGTGATCGTGATCCCGCGCTCCTGCTCCTGCTCCATCCAGTCCATCGTCGCGGTGCCTTCGTGCACTTCGCCGATCTTGTAGGACTTGCCGGTGTAATAGAGGATGCGTTCGGTCGTGGTCGTCTTGCCGGCGTCGATGTGCGCCATGATGCCGATATTGCGATAGCGCTCGAGCGGATGGCTGCGGGCCATGATCGTTCTTCCTTAGCGATGTGGGGAGCCGGCGTGACCGGCTCCCCATCATATAGGTCGGTTGTGTTGCCAGCGGAAGACCGCCGGAACCGCTGTTACCAGCGGTAGTGCGAGAAGGCGCGGTTCGCTTCCGCCATGCGGTGCGTGTCTTCGCGCTTCTTGACCGCGTTGCCGCGGTTGTTGGCTGCGTCCATCAGCTCACCCGACAGGCGGGCTGCCATGGTGTTCTCGCTGCGGTTGCGGGCCGATGCGATCAGCCAGCGGATCGCGAGCGCCTGTGCACGCTCCGGACGGACTTCGACCGGAACCTGGTAGGTCGCACCACCGACGCGGCGGCTGCGGACCTCGATGCCCGGCTTCACGTTGCCGAGTGCGTCGTGGAAGACGCCGATCGGGTCACGCTTGGCGCGCGCTTCGATGGTCTCGAACGCACCATAGACAATGGCTTCGGCGACGGACTTCTTGCCGTCCAGCATCACCGAATTCATGAACTTCGAAAGAACCTGATCCCCGTAGACGGGATCCGGCAGGATTTCCCGCTTCTCGGGACGACGACGACGTGCCATCTGCTTTATTCCTTTAAAACTTCAGCCTGAATGGACCGCAACAGCGGCCGGCTTACTTCGGACGCTTGGCGCCGTACTTGGAGCGGGACTGACGGCGGTCCTTGACACCCTGGGTGTCGAGCACGCCGCGCAGCACGTGGTAGCGCACGCCCGGAAGGTCGCGCACACGGCCGCCGCGGATGAGCACCACCGAGTGCTCCTGGAGGTTGTGGCCCTCGCCCGGGATGTAGCTGATGACTTCGCGCTGGTTGGTCAGGCGAACCTTGGCCACCTTGCGCAGAGCCGAGTTCGGCTTCTTCGGGGTCGTCGTGTACACACGGGTGCAGACGCCGCGCTTCTGCGGGTTCTGCTCCATCGCAGGGACCTTGGACTTGGTCTTCTGCAGTTCGCGGCCCTTGCGGACCAGCTGGTTGATCGTCGGCATGAAGCCCTTCACCTTTCAAACGGTTACTTTGCCGGAGTCGTGACAGGAATGCGCAAAGGCCACGCGGCAACACGCCCCGGGGCCTTAGGTCTCCAACAACGTTCAGCGCTGCCCAGCAGGTCGAGACCGGCGAACCGGAACCATCCCATTGAACGGGCGCGCCTATACGCGCTCGCCCGCGCACGGTCAATGGCGCGGCCCGCAGGGGAAGGCGTCGCCCTCCCCTGCCCCGCCGCACCTGCCGCGGGTCAGGCGCCCTGATGGCCGGCGACGAGCTTGCCGCCCTTCACCACCGCTGCGGGCCGTTCGAGCAGGGTCACGTCACGGATGGGATCGCCTTCGACCGCCACGAGATCGCCGAAGCGGCCAACTGCAATGGCACCCACGTCCGCCTCTCGGCCGAGCGCCTGCGCGGCATTCCACGTGGCGGTGCGGATCGCGTCCAGCGGAGTCATGCCGAAGCGGACCATGACCGCGAACTGGCGCGCATTGTCGCCATGGGGATAGATGCCCGCGTCGGTCGAGAAGATCATGCGCGCGCCCGCCTTCGCCGCACGGCCGAAGTTCTCGCGCTGGAGCGTGCCGACGCGGCGTTCCTTTTCGATATTCTCCGGCAGCACGCCGTTCGCCTTGCCCTCGGCCAGCGTATATTCGGTGTTGTAGACGTCGAAGCCGAGCCAGGTGCCGCGCTCCCGAGCGAGGCGGATGCCTTCGTCGTCGATGAAGCTGACGTGCTCGATGGTGTCGATGCCGGCGCGGATCGCGGCCTTGATCCCTTCGGCACCATGGGCGTGGGCGGCGGTCTTGAGCTTCCAGAAATGGGCCTCGTCGGCGACGGCCTTGAGCTCCTCTTCATGGAGCTGCTGGATGCCGGGCTCGGTGTTGCGGGAGAAGACGCCGCCGGTGGCGCAGACCTTGATCACCTCCGCGCCATATTTGCGCTGCTCGCGCACCCGCTTCTTCAGCTCCTCGGGGCTGTCCCCCATCGCCGGCGAGACGCGCTGGAAGGAAGGCGGCAGGAAGGTCTCGTCGCAGTGACCGCCGGTGGCGCCGAGCGCATAGGCAGCGGGAACGATGCGGGGGCCGTCGATCCATCCCTCCTCGATCGCCTGCTTCAATCCGACATCGGCGTAATTGTCCGACCCAACGTTGCGCACGGTGGTGAAGCCGGCGCGCAGCGTCCGCGCGGCATTGCCCGCCGCCTGCGCCACCCAGAAGCTGTCGGTGAACTGGAGGCCGGTGTAGCCGCCGTATTTCGGATTGCTGGTGAGATGGACGTGCATGTCGATCAAGCCGGGGACGATCGTCTTGCCGGGAAGATCGATGCGAGTCGCGCCCGCCGGAATCAGCGGCCGCGCGTTGCCGGTCGCGACCGAGGCGATGCGCCCGTCGGTGATCACCACCACCGGCTGATCGAGCAACCGGCCGCTCTGGACGTCGAGCATGCGATCGGCCGTCACCACGACCGTCTCCGACCCCGTCGTCTGGCTGAATGCCGGCGACGCGAATGCCGCCGCTGCGGCCGCAGCCGCCACCCCCAAGTTCCGCATCATCGTCCCCCTGCACGCGTTCGCCCCTTGGTCGGGGCGGATGCAGGCGGGGTCAATCCACTCGGGGGGAGAAAATGCGGCGGGTGCGAAAGCGCAGAGCCCTCGCACCCGCCGCCGGGGATTACATCCCCTGCACTTCCTTCAGATGACCTTCGACCACCTTGGCGGTGTTCGAGGCAAAGGTCTTGAGCGAGGCTGCCTCGCCATTGGCGGCATAGCCCTGCAGCGCCGAGAGCGCCTGCTGGTGGGCTGCGACCTGCTGCTGCTTGTAGACATTGTCGAACTCGGCACCGCTGGCGGCGCGAAGCGCTTCCAGGTTCGCGTTCTGCTCGGCGGTGAGCGCCGGTGCCGGGGTGACGTTGGCGCTGGCGGCCGCGGTCTTCAGCTTGGCGGTGGAGGCGGTGTGATCCTTCACCATCTGCGCTGCGAACTGCTTGAGGGCCGGCGCCGTCGCCTTGTCCTGCGCGATCTTCGCCGACTCGATCTCGAACGTATCGCTGGCGGCCATGGTGTTGGCGAAGCTCTGCGCGGTCAGCGCGGCGGCATCGGCCGCGTTGCCGGTGGTGGCGGCCTCGTTGCCGTCCAGCGTCTCGTCGGTCAGCACGGTGTCGTTGGCGGTGCCCTCATCGGCGACCACGACGTTGGTGTTGTCGGTGGCGCTACGATCGCCGCAAGCGGCAAGGCCGGCCAGTGCGGGCAACACGGCCCCGATCAGCAAAAGCTTCTTCATGCAGTCTCTCCTTCGGGGCTGTGCAACGCAGGCTTCCGGCGCCCGTTCCGTGATTTGCGACGAAGCGTGGAGCGGGCGCCGCTCCGGTCAGCGAGTTGGGGCGGCGTCGTTGGCGATCGGCAGCGTGTCGTTGCCGGCCGGCATCGTCATGTTGCCGTCGGTGCCGTTGCCCATCATGGCGCCGTCCGCACCGCCGGCGCTTCCGGCTGCATTGGCCGGATCCTCGCCGTCGTTGGAGAAGGCCATGTTGTCGTAGCTGTCGTTGAGGACGACGTTCTCGTCGTTGGTCACGCGGACCTCTTCGCCGCCTCCACACGCGCCCAGCAGCGCGACGAGCGGCAGCATCATCATCGGAACGGCTTTGGTCATGGCGGCGTCTCCTTCGCGGGCAACAACGTGCGTTCGCGAGGGGCGTTCCGAAGCCGCCGGCCAGACGGGGGGCAGCGGACGGCCCGAAGGACCGCCCGCCGGCCGGATCAGATGTGCAGCGCGCGCCCGTAGGCGGCGAGCACGCTCTCGTGCATCGCCTCGGACATGGTCGGGTGCGGGAACACCGTTTCCATGAGCTCGGCCTCGGTGGTCTCCAGCGTCTTGCCGACGGTGTAACCCTGGATCATCTCGGTCACCTCGGCGCCGATCATGTGCGCCCCCAGCAGCTCGCCGGTCTTGGCGTCGAACACGGTCTTGATGAAGCCTTCCGCTTCGCCGAGCGCAATCGCCTTGCCGTTGCCGATGAACGGGAAGGTCCCAGCCTTCACCTCATAGCCCGCTTCCTTGGCCTTCGCCTCGGTCAGGCCGACGCTCGCGATCTGCGGGTGGCAATAGGTGCAGCCCGGGATGTTGCGCACGTCCATGGCATGCGGGTGCTTGCCGGCGATCGCCTCGACCGCGATCACGCCCTCATGGCTGGCCTTGTGCGCGAGCCAGGGCGGCGCGGTGATGTCGCCGATCGCCCACAGGCCCTCGACATTGGTCTTGCAGGTGGCGTCCGTCTCCAGGAAGCCGCGGTCGTTCATCGCGACGCCCAGTTCCTTCAGGCCGATGTCGGCGGTGTTCGGCACGATGCCGATCGCGACGATGACATGGCTGTACTCGCCGTCGAACGCCTTGCCGTCCTTGCCCGTGATCGTCGCCTTCACGCCGTTGGCATCGGCGGAGATCTTGTCGATCTTGGCACCGGTCAGGATCTTCATGCCCTGCTTGGTGAGCGACTTTTCGAGGAAGGCGGAAATGTCCGCGTCCTCGACGGGCACGATGCGGTCGATCATCTCGACCACGGTAACTTCGGAGCCCATGTCGTTGTAGAAGCTGGCGAACTCGATGCCGATCGCGCCCGATCCGATGACCAGCAGCTTGGTCGGCATCTCGGACGGCGTCATCGCGTGGCGATAGGTCCACACACGCTTGCCATCCGCCGGCAGGTTCGGGAGGTCTCGGGCACGCGCACCCGTGGCGACGATGATGTTCTTGGCCGCAAGCTCGGTGGTCTTGCCGTCTGCGCCGGTGACCGTCAGCTTGCCCTTCCCCGTCAGCTTGCCGGTGCCCATGTGCACCGCCACCTTGTTCTTCTTCATCAGGTGGGTGACGCCCTGGTTGAGCTGCTTGGCAACGCCGCGCGAGCGCTTCACCACCGCATCCAGGTCGGCTCTGATCTTGTCGGCGGCGAGACCATAGTCCTTGGCGTGCTGCATATAGTGGAAGATCTCGGCCGAGCGCAGCAGCGCCTTGGTCGGGATGCAGCCCCAGTTGAGGCAGATGCCGCCCAGGTTCTCGCGCTCGACGATCGCGGTCTTGAGGCCCAGCTGCGCCGCACGGATCGCCGCGACATAGCCGCCCGGCCCGGAGCCGAGAACGATGAGGTCGTAGGTTTCAGCCATGGCTTGGTGCTTCCGTTCTGCGATTCTTCAGGATTGTACGGTGTTGATCGGGCGCGGGCGCCGGTTCTCGTCGATCGCGACGAAGACGAAGCGCGCCTGGGTGACCCGGCATTGTTCCTCGACGTGGCGGCCGCGGCGCCAGGCCTCGACCTCGATCGTCATGGAGGTGCGGCCGGTCTTCACCAGCTCGGCATAGACCGACACCTCGTCGCCGACCGCGACGGGGGCGTGGAACTGCATCGCCTCGACCGCGATGGTGACGGCGCGGCCGCGCGCGTGGCGTGCGGCGGTGAGGCCGGCGGCCATGTCCATCTGACTCATCAGCCAGCCGCCGAAGATGTCCCCGTAAGGATTGGCGTCGGCAGGCATGGTGGTGACGCGCAGCGCCGGCTGCCCCTGGGGCGGGCCGTCAGTCATGGGCCAGACCCTCGCGAGCAAGACGCTGTTCGGCAATGGCGCGCTGCAGCTGGCGGATGCCGAGCACCACCACGACCAGCACCGCGCCCAGCGTCACCAGCTCGACGTCATCGCGCGCGGGCCGGTAGGACCAGGCGGAGAGCATCCCCACCCCGACGACGGCCGCGACGCTCAACACGATCTGGATCAGCTCGATCGCAATCCGCACCTTCATCGCCGCGCTCCGCCTAGCAACCACCGGCTGCGCCCGGGCCTCAAGCAAGCAGGCCCATCGGCTGCTCGACCAGCGCCTTGAACAGCTTGAGCATCTGCGCGCCGTCCGCACCGTCGATGGCGCGGTGGTCGAAGCTGCCGGTCGCGGTCATGACGGTGGCGACACCGAGCGCGTCGTCGACGATGTACGGGCGCTTCTCGCCCGCGCCGACCGCCAGGATCATGCCCTGCGGCGGGTTGATGACCGCCTCGAACTGCTTGATGCCGAACATGCCCATGTTGGACAGGCTGGCGGTGCCGCCCTGATACTCCTCGGGCTTCAGCTTGTTCTCCTTGGCGCGGCCGGCGAGCTCCTTCATCTCGGTCGAGATGCGGGCGACGCCCTTGGCAGCCGCGTCGCGGATGATCGGGGTGATCAGGCCGGTCGGCGTGGAGACCGCCACCGACACGTCGGCACGGCTGTAGCTGACGAGCTGGTCGCCCAGGAAGGTCACGTTGCACTTCGGGCTCTGCTCGAGCGCGATGCCGAGCGCCTTGATGAGCAGATCGTTGACCGACAGCTTCACGCCGCGCGCGTCCAGGCTCTTGTTGAGCTCGCCGCGCAGCTTGAGCAGCGCGTCGAGGCGGACGTCGACCGTAAGGTAGATGTGCGGGATCGTCTGCTTCGCCTCGGTCAGGCGGCGCGCGATCGTCTTGCGGATGTTGGAGAGCTTCGAAACCTCGTGCGGGATCGACTCGTCGTACCAGACCGCCTTGGTCTCCTGGCTCGGCGCAGTCCCGCCGGCGGGAATGCTGGCCGCACCGCTGGCCGAGGCGCCCGGTGCGGGAGCCGCTGCCTTCGCCTGGCCCGGCTTGGCGCCGTCGAGGTCGGCCTTGACGATGCGGCCGTTGGGGCCGGAGCCGCTGAGGCCCGCGAGGTCGATGCCCTTTTCGGCGGCGAGTCGACGCGCAAGCGGGCTGGCCTTCACGCGGCTGCCGCTGCTGGCCGGGGCTGCCGGAGCGGCAGCGGGCTTCGCCTCCGCCTTGGGCTGCTCGGCAGGAGCCGGGCTCGCTGCCGGAGCGGGCGTCGCGGCCGGCGCAGCAGCTGCCGGTGCAGCGGCTGCCGGTGCCTCGATCGAGCTCGCGTCCTCGCCCTCACCCGCCAGGATCGCGATCACGGTGCCGACCTTCACATTGTCCGAACCCTCGGCGACGAGGATCTTGGCGATCACGCCCTCGTCCACCGCCTCGAACTCCATCGTCGCCTTATCGGTCTCGATCTCCGCCATCAGGTCGCCGGAACGAACGGTGTCGCCCTCTTTCACCAGCCACTTGGCGAGGGTTCCCTCCTCCATGGTGGGGGAAAGCGCGGGCATCTTGATTTCGATCGACATGGGTACAGCTGGATCCTCTCGGGGCTCTGACCTTCCTTTGCCGTCACAGCCGCACCGGTCAACCCCGTGGGCTTGCGCGAACGGCCGAGCGTCGCCACGCTTCAAACCAAAGGGGAGCGTTTTCGATGCGTACGTATCTGGTGGTGATCGACGAAAGTCCCGAGTCGCAGATCGCGCTGCGCTTTGCCGCGCGGCGCGCGGTGAAGACCGGCGGCTCGGTCGAGATCCTGGCGCTGATCGAGCGGCCGGAGTTCGTGCAATGGGGTGGCGTGATGGCCACCATGGAGCAGGAAACCCAGCAGCGCGCGCAAGGGCTGGTCGCCGCCGCCGCGGGCACGTTGCTGGAGGAGTCGGGCCTGAAGCCGGCGTTGACGGTGCGCGAGGGCGACGGCCCGGCGATCGTGCGCGAGATGATCGCCGGCAATCCGGAGATCGCCGCGCTGGTGCTGGGCGCGGCGGCAAGCGGCGCCCCCGGGCCGCTGGTGAGCCACTTCTCCGGCACCGACGCGGGCACGCTGCCGGTGCCGGTGATGATCATCCCGGGCAGCCTGGACCGCGAGGCGATCGACCGGCTGAGTTGACACGCGGCGCTTGAGCCGGGGCAAAAACGCGGTCAAACCCTTGGCCATGCGAACCCTTTTCCTGCTGCCGCTCCTTGCCCTCGCCACCCCTGCCACGGCGCGCGAGGCGCCCAGGCCCGAGCGGATGAAGGCGGACGTCGAGAAGCTGGTGTCGTTCGGCACCCGCCACACGCTGTCGTCGGCCGACCACCCCAGCCGCGGGATCGGCGCGGCGCGGCGCTGGTTCGCCGACGAGATGGGCCGGATCGGCGAGGCATGCGGCGGCTGCATCACGGTGGCGAACATCGCCCGCGGCTTCACCGGCCCGCGCGCACCCAATGGCGTACAGATCGTCGACGTGCTCGGCTTCCAGCAGGGACGCGACCCGAAGCGGGTGGTGATCGTGATGGGGCACATCGACAGCCGCGTGACGGACGTGATGGACGCGACCAGCGACGCACCGGGCGCGAACGACGACGCGTCGGGCGTGGCGCTGGTGCTGGAGGCGGCGCGGATTCTTTCCAAGGAGAAGTTCGACGCGACCATCGTCTATGCGGCGCTGTCGGGCGAGGAACAGGGATTGTGGGGCGGCGAACTGCTCGCCGACACCGCGCGCGAACGCGGCTGGACGGTGAGCGCGGTGCTCAACAACGACATCGTCGGCAACACGATCGGCCTCGACGGGCGGCGAGTCGCGGACCGGGTGCGGGTGTTCTCCGAAGGAATCCGCAGTTCCGAATCGCTGGAGCAGCAGATCGCGCGCCGCGCGGCCGGCGGCGAGGACGACGGCCCCAGCCGGTCGCTCGCCAAGGCGATCGACGGCGTTGCGGGAACCGTGCCGGGCGGGCTCGACGCGGTGCTCGAACGACGCCCCGACCGGTTCGGCCGCGGCGGCGACCATGAGCCGTTCCTGAAGCTCGGCTACCCGGCCGTGCGCTTCTCCGTCGGCGTCGAGAATTACGACGCCCAGCACCAGGACCTGCGCACGGAAAGCGGTCGCGTCTATGGCGACACGGTCGACCGGATGGACTTCCCCTATCTCGCGAAGGTGACGGCGCTGAACGTCGCGACGCTCGCGCGGCTGGCAGCGGCGCCGGCCGCACCCGAAGGCGTGACGATCGCGGGCGCGCTCAGCACCGACACGACGGCGCGCTGGCAGCCGGTGCCGGGCGCCGCCGGATATCGCATCCGCTGGCGCCGCAACGATCGCCAGGACTGGACGGACCAGGTGGACGTGACGGGCACCAGCCATGTGCTGAAGGGCGTGATCGTCGACGACCATTTCGTCGGCGTGTCGGCGCTTGCCAAGGATGGCAGCGAGAGCCTGGTCAGCTTTGCGGCGCGCGCGCCCCGCGGGTGAGGATCGGAGGCGGCGCCTCAGCCCGCGCGGGACTGGCGGTCCGGCTTCTCGGTGCGCGTAGGATCGGCGTCCCGGACCGGATCGAAGAGGCGCCATTCGCCCCGGACGTCATCGCGCAGCATCTCCTCGCTGCAGCGCGTGCAACGGGCGCGAAAGTCGACCCCATCGTGCCACACACGCTTCGCGTGCTTGTGGCCCATCACCATACAAAGCCAACCCACGGATCGTCTCCCGACTCTCCCCTGATATGCGCTTCGGCCCCGAAGTAACCGCCCCCCACGGAGGCCGAAGAGCACAGGAGGCATACGCTGCACCGCAAAAACGCGCCACGCCCTTAGCGACCGTACGTGGCCGCGCTCCGGTAAACCGCGTACGAATTACTACGTAGCGCCCTCAAGAGGACTAGGAGATCGCGTCCAGCGACTCAAGCGGTCAGCCGCGAAGCGCGAGACCGGCAAAGAACGGGCCGCTGAAGAGCGGCCCGAGGATCATGTTGTTAGGGGAACATGCGCCGAAATCCGGCTATTCGCTTCGTAGAACGGCCCGCATAAACCCAGCCTTAACGACCGCGGCCGGGCGAACAGCTGCCGAGGCGCCGGACCCAATATTCCTCCTGGAACGGCAAGCCTTCGGCGATGCCCTGCGTCTCGACCGTCAGCGCGTGCGAGGTATTGACGGTGATGGTGGTCCGTCCATGTCCCGATCCAGGACAGGTATAGTGTACCGTCGCGCGATTTCCGGCATCTTCGATGACGAAGCGCGAGCACTGAACGCCGGCATGACGGAGCTGAACCAGCGCGCCGACGTCGCGGACGCACAGATTGCGTCCCCCCGCCTTCGCACCGCGTTCGCGGACCTGCCACAGGCCGGGCTCGATCGACGCTGTTGCCTTAAGTCCGGAGCCCGGAACCACCGCTACGGCAGACGCCGCACCGAGTATCGCCGCCACTGCGGCCAGAATGGCGCGACCTGCGCCCCCACCCCTCATGTCTCACCTTCCGTTTGCCGCAGCGCGGCAGCCCCCGCCGCGCATGTGGGGGCTGCCTGCCGGGGATGCAACGTCAGGAGAGTGCCGTCTCGAACGGTACCGGGAACTTGGTGGCGCAAAAGGCGCAGTCGACGGTGATCAGGCCGTTCTCGTCGGCCATCTCGCGCCGCTCCTCCTCCGGGAAGCGCGACAGCACCTGCTGGATGTAGGTCACGTCGCAGCGGCAGCCGCGGCTCATGGCCGTGCTTCCCTGCACCAGCACCTCGCGCTCCTCGTTGAACAGCCGCCAGACCAGCGTCTCCAGCGGAAGCGCCGCATCCGTGAGCTCGTCCGCACCCATGGTGGCGCCGAGTGCCTCGACGTGCTGCCACTGCGGGTGATCGAGGCGGGTGTGGATACGATCGCGCCCCTCCTCGCCATCGGGGAGGTGCTGCAGGAACAGCCCGCCTGCAACCGGCCGGCCGGCCGCATCGCGACCGACACCCAGGCGCACCAGGCTCGGGATCTGCTCCGACTGGAGGAAGTAGCTCTGCGCCGCGTCCGCCAGCGACTCGCCGTCCAGCGGCACGATGCCCTGGTAGCGCTCGCCGGTCACCGCCTGGTCGAAGGTGATCGCGAGATAGCCGTTGCCGAACAGCGCGAACAGCGACGGCGCCTCCGGCAGCGCCGCCAGACGCTCGGCGTCATAGTCCACATAGCCGCGCAGCTCGCCGGCCTTGAAGTCGCAGACCATCAGCCGCACGACGCCGTTCTGGGTCTGCGCCTGCAGCGTGAGCTGGCCCTCCTCGCCCTTCAGCGTCGAACCGAGCAATGCGGTGAGCGCCAGCGCCTCGGCCAGCAGCGTCTCGATCGCCGGCGGGTAGGCGTGCGCGGAGAGGATCGAATCGAGCACCGGCCCCAGCCGGGTGATGCGGCCGCGGGCGTCCCGGTCGGGAATGGTGAAGCCGATCGCGCGGTCGAGATCGGTGGCGGTGAGTTCCTGCATGTCGTCTACCATTCGGGCTGAGCCTGTCCGAGCCCTGCCCTTCCCCTTCCGCCCGCATGGGAGAAGAAGAGCCGCCCCGTGTGGCAGGGCGAAACGACGCTCGGTGGATGTCGCCCCAAGATAGGAAGCCGCCCGCGTTCGGCAACTCGTGCCGCGGACCGGCTTCCTCAGGCGGCGCTCAGCCGATCTGGCCGAAGCACCAGCGCAGGACCGACTTCTGCGCGTGAAGGCGGTTCGCCGCCTCCGGCCAGATCAGCGACTGCGGGCCGTCGATCACCTCCGGCACCACTTCCTCCCCGCGGTGGGCGGGCAGGCAGTGGAGGAACTTGGCGTCCGGCTTTGCCGCGGCCATCAGGGCCTCGGTCACCTGGAACGGCGCCATCGCCGCGAGCTTCGCGTCGGCATGGGCCTGGCCCATCGAGATCCAGGTGTCGGTGACGATCACGTCGGCACCGGACACCGCCTCAAGCGGATCGCGGCAGACGCGCGCGCGGGCGCCCGCTGCCTCCAGCACGTGCGGTGCCGGGTCGAAGCCCTCCGGGCAGGCGGCGACCACGTCGAAGTGCATCAGCCCGCCCGCCTCGATGATCGAGTGGAGCACGTTGTTGCCGTCGCCCAGCCACGCCCATTTGCTGCCCGGCAGCGCCAGGCCCGCCTCGATGACGGTCAGCAGGTCCGCCATGATCTGGCAGGGGTGCGAATTGTCGGTGAGGCCATTGATGACGGGGACGGTGGCATAGGCCGCCATCTCCTCCAGCTTCGCATGGTCGTCGGTGCGGACCATGATGGCGTCGCAATAGCCCGACAGCACGCGCGCGGTGTCGGCAACCGTCTCGCCGCGGCCAAGCTGGCTGGTGCCGCTGTCGAGGATCACCGCGCTGCCGCCGAGCTGGCGCATCGCCATGTCGAACGACACGCGAGTGCGGGTGGAGGATTTCTCGAACACCATCGCCAGCGTGTGGCCGGCGAGCGGCGCGTCCACGTCGGGGCGCCCCTTGGGGAAGCCGGCACGCGCCTGCTTGCGATCGAGCGCGTCGGCGAGCATCGCGGCGACGCCATCGGCGCCGGCGGAGGAGAGATCGAGGAAGTGACGGGTCTGGGTCATGGCAAAGGCCCTTGGCTCCCCGCCCGACCGGCCGCCCCATTTGAGAGGGCGGACGGCCAGGACGGGCCGGTCGATGTCAGGTGGCGAGGATCAATCGTCGGCGAGCGGCACGAAGGTGCTCGCGCCGGCCGAGAGCTTTTCCACCGCCTCGGCGATGTGGCGCTCGTCGATCACCAGCGGCGGCAGCACGCGCACCACGTTGCCGCCGGCCGAGACGGTCAGCAGCTGATGGTTGTCGCGCAGATGCGCCACGAACTCACGCGCGTCGGCCTTGAGCTTGATGCCGAGCATCAGCCCCTTGCCACGCACCTCTTCGAACAGATGGTCGTGATTGGGGATCATCTGCTCGAGCGCCGAGCGCAGGCGCTCGCCCATCTGCTTCACATGATCGAGGAAGCCCGGCTCCAGCATCACGTCGAGCACCGCCTGGCCCGCCGCCATGGCGAGCGGGTTGCCGCCATAGGTCGAACCATGGGTGCCGTAGACCATGCCCTTGGCCGCTTCCTCGGTCGCGAGGCAGGCGCCGAGCGGGAAGCCGCCGCCGATGCCCTTGGCCACCGACATGATGTCGGGCGTGACGCCATATTGCTCGTGCGCGAAGAAGGTACCGGTGCGGCCATAGCCGCACTGCACCTCGTCCAGCACCAGCAACAGGCCGTGCTCGTCGCACGTCTTGCGCAGGCCCTGGAGGAACTCCGGCGTCGCCGCCATCAGCCCGCCCTCGCCCTGGACGGTCTCGACCAGGAAGCCGGCGGTCTCGTCATCGATCTTGGCGAGCGCGCCCTCCAGGTCGTTGAAGGGCACATAGTCGAAGCCCGGCAGCAGCGGCTCGAACCCGTCGCGCATCTTGGGCTGATCGGTCGCGGAGATCGCGCCGAGCGTGCGCCCGTGGAAGGCGTTCTGGAAGGTGATGAGCTTGTGCCGCTCAGGATTGCCGTTGGCGTAGTGGTAGCGGCGCGCGGTCTTGATCGCGCACTCCACCGCCTCGGCACCCGAGTTGGTGAAGAACACGGTGTCGGCAAAGCTGTTGTCGACGATGCGCTGCGCCAGCGCCTCCCCCTGCGGGCTGCCGTAGAGGTTGGAGACGTGCATCAGGGTCGCGGCCTGGTCGGCGATGGTCTTCACCAGATGCGGGTGGCCGTGGCCGAGCGCGTTCACCGCGATGCCGGCGGCGAAGTCGAGATAGCGCGTGCCGTCCTCGCTGAAGAGGTAGCAGCCCTCGCCTCGCACCGGGCGCACGCCGCACCGTGGGTAAACGGGCATGAGCGCGGTGATCGACATCGAACGGCCTCCTTCAGGCTAGGTGGAAAAAGCTCCAGAAACGCGAAAGGGCGGCCCAGCCAGGCCGCCCTTCCGTTGCTTTACGCGCGACCGGCGAAGCCGGTCAACACCAAGGCTGGCGCAGCAGCCTCAGCTCTTGGTCTTCCAGCCGGTTGCGAGCAGCCGATAGGCGATGATGCCGAGCACCACGTCGACGCCCAGGATCACCAGGCTGCCGAGCAGCACGGGCGAATCGGCGGTGCCGATGAAGCCGTAGCGGAAGCCCGAGATGATGTAGAAGAAGGGGTTGGCGTGGCTGATCGCCTGAAAGGTCGGCGACAGTCGCTCGACCGAATAGAAGGTGCCGGACAGGAGCGTGAGCGGGCCGACCACGAAGTTCTGGACCGCCGCGGCATGGTCGAACTTCTCCGCCCAGATCGAGGTGAGCACGCCCACCAGCGCCAGGAATACGGAGCCCAGCAAGCCGAACCACAGGATCGCCCAGAGATGCTGCGGCGTCACGTGCACGCCCGGCCACAGCGCCATCGCCAGCCAGACCGCGCCACCCACCAGGAACGCGCGCGTGACGGCGCCGCCGGTCAGCGCCGCCAGCAGCTCGCCGGTGGAGAGCGGCGGCATCAGGTAATCGACGATCGTGCCCTGCATCTTGCCCACCAGCAGCGAGAAGCTGGCATTGGCATAGGCGTTGGTGAGCATCCCCATGACGATCAGGCCGGGTGCGAGGAAATCGGCAAAGGCGACGGTGCCGCCGCCGACCGGAACCGCCCCGCGCGCACCCAGCGCCGTGGTGAACACCACGAGGTACAGGAGGGTCTGCACGGCAGGTGCCCAGATCGTCTGGAGCTGCACCTTGAAGAAACGGCGCACCTCCTTGATATAGAGCGCACGCAAGCCGCCCCAGTTGACGTTCCGGATGACCGGAACACCGGGGTCGGAAATCCTGTTTTCGGATGCGAGGGGCTGATCGGCCATGGGTGCCGCCTAGTCGCTGGCGTCGCGGGCCGCAACCCGCACCGGAACCGAGTGGGGAACGACGACGAATGAGTTGGACCGAGGAACGCATCGCCACGCTGACCAAGATGTGGGAAGCCGGGCAGACGGCGAGCCAGATCGCGGAAGAGCTGGGCGGGATCAGCCGCAATGCGGTGATCGGCAAGGCCCACCGGCTGGGGCTGCAGTCGCGTCCCTCGCCCGTTCGCGCCAATGATCCGGAGGCAAAGAAGGCCGCCGCAGCAGCCCCGGCCGCACCCGTGGCCGCGCCGGCGGAGCCGCCGGCGCCCAAGCGAGTCGAAGCGTCGCCCCCGCCTGCTCCCGAGCCCGTAAAGCCGGCGCCGGTACGCGCGCCCGAGCCGGTGCGCGCTGCCGCGCCGGAACCGGCCGAAGAGGACGACACCGCACCGGCCGCCGAGTCGCGGCCCCAGCCGACTCTGCGTTCGGTCGGCCCCGGTGGCTTCCTGCGCCAGAACCCCGGCGAGAACAGCGCGCCGATCACGCCCGCCCCGCCGCGCCGCCTGGTGCCCGCCCGCCCCAGCGAGGCGATCGCCGGCAAGACCACGCTGCTCGACCTCAACGACCGCATCTGCAAGTGGCCGATCGGCCACCCGGGCGAGCCGGACTTCCACTTCTGCGGCGACAAGGTGAATCCGGGCTTCCCGTACTGCGTCGAGCATTGCGGCCACGCCTATCAGGCGCAGCTGCCCCGCCGCGACCGGCGCCCGCCGCCGCCGCTGCCCTATGGCGGCCCGCGCGTCCGCTGAGGCAGAGCACGAAACACCGATCGCCCTGGAACCCGGTTCCGGGGCGATCGCATTTTGACGGGGCGGCGAGGAGGCAAGGATGCAGACTGCGGGTTGGATGATTGCGCTGGCGCTGGCGGGGGTGCCGTTCCCGGCGCTTGCCCAGTCGAAACCCGATTTCGGCGCGAACCTGGAGCGGTTCGACTATCCCTATCCGGTCCGCTGGTTCGAGACGCGCGCGCAGGGCGAGGCGGTGCGCATGGCCTATCTGGACGTCGCCCCGACTGCGGCCGCCAACGGCACCACCGTCGTGCTGCTGCACGGCAAGAACTTCTGCGCGGCCACCTGGGGCGAGACGATCGGAGACCTGGCGGCACGCGGTTATCGCGTGATCGCGCCCGACCAGATCGGCTTCTGCAAATCGTCCAAGCCGGCGGGCTTCCAGTACAGCTTCCACGCGCTGGCGAGCCTGACGGCGGCGCTGCTCGACAAGGCGGGTGCCGGGCGGGTCGTGCTGGTCGGCCATTCGACGGGCGGCGTGCTCGCGACCCGCTTCGCCCTGCTTTACCCCAAGCGCCTGTCGCAGCTGGTTCTGGTCAACCCGCTGGGCCTGAACGACACGCTGGCGGAGGGCGTGCCCTATACGCCGCTCGACGGCCTGCGCGCCGAGGAGGCGAAGACCGACGCCGGCTCGATCAAGGCCTATCAGCTGCGCAACTATTACCATGGCCAGTGGCGTCCCGCCTATGATCGCTGGGTGGCGATGCTCGCCGGGCAATATGCGAGCGCCGAGGGCGACACGGTGCGCGAAGCCCAGGCGCGGCTTTCCGACATGATCGAGACGCAGCCCGTCGCGGCCGAGCTGTCGCGCGTGGCAGTGCCCGTCACCCTCCTCATCGGCCAGCTCGACAAGACCGCGTTTCGCGCCAACACCGCGCCCGAGGCGGTGCGGGCGAAGGTGCGCACCGTGCCGCAGGCGGCGGAGGCGGCGGTGAAGGCCTTTCCCAACGCGCGGCTGGTGCGGCTGCCGGCGCTTGGCCATTCGCCGATGGTCGAGGACCCCAAGAGCTTCCACCTCGCCCTCGCCCACGCGATCCGGCACTGAACCTGGCCGGCGCGCTTTGCGCTGGGGTCGCCCGCGTACTATAGCTGTTCCATGGCAGAAGACCTGTTCGCGTCGCCCTCCTCCACCACCGCCAGCAACAGCTACGACGCCTCGTCGATCGAGGTGCTCGAGGGGCTGGAGCCGGTTCGTCGCCGCCCCGGCATGTACATCGGCGGCACGGACGAGCGCGCGCTGCACCACCTGGCGGCCGAAGTGCTCGACAATGCGATGGATGAGGCCGTCGCCGGCCACGCCAACCGCATCGAGGTGACGCTGGAGGAAGGCAATCGCCTGACCATCGTCGACAACGGCCGCGGCATTCCGGTGGACCCGCACCCGCGCTTCCCCGACAAGTCGGCGCTGGAGGTGATCCTCTCGACGCTGCACTCGGGCGGCAAGTTCACCGGCAAGGCCTATGCGACCTCCGGCGGCCTGCACGGCGTCGGCATCAGCGTGGTCAATGCGCTGTCGTCCGACACGGTGGTCGAGGTCGCGCGCGACCGGCAGCTGTATCGCCAACGCTTCGCGCGCGGGCAGACGCTCGGGCCGCTCGAAAAGGTCGGCGCGGCGCCCAACCGGCGCGGTACTTCGGTCGCGTTCACGCCCGATACCGAAATCTTTGGGGACATGCTTTTCAAGCCAGCGCGGCTGCACAAGCTGGTCCGCTCCAAAGCGTATCTGTTCGCGGGCGTCGAGATCCGCTGGCGCTGTGCTCCCTCGCTGATCTCCGACGACACCCCGGCTGAGGCTGTCTTCCAGTTCCCCGGCGGGCTCGCAGACCATCTGCGCGAGCAGATCGGCGGGCGCGAGTGCGCGACCTCGGATTTCTTCGCTGGCACGCAGGAATTTCCGGACGCGCAGGGCCGCGTCGAATGGGCGGTCGCCTGGCCGCTGTGGAGCGACGGTAGCTACAGCTGGTACTGCAACACCATTCCGACGCCGGACGGCGGCACCCACGAGCAGGGCCTGCGCCAAGCGCTGGTGCGCGGCCTGCGCGGCTTCGGCGAGTTGGTGGGGCAGAAAAAGGCCAAGGACCTGACGCCCGACGACGTGCTCACCGGGTCCGAAGTGATGCTGTCGGTGTTCATCCGCGATCCGCAGTTCCAGAGCCAGACCAAGGACCGGCTGACCTCCCCGGACGCCACCGCGCTGGTCGAGAAGGCCGTGCGCGACCATTTCGACCATTATCTTTCCGACAACATGGAGCGCGGCCGTGCGCTGCTCGGCTATGTGCTGGAGCGGATGGACGAGCGCCTGCGCCGCAAGCAGGAGCGCGAGGTCAAGCGCAAGACGGCGACCTCGGCCCGCAAGCTGCGCCTGCCCGGCAAGCTCACCGACTGCGCCGCCGACGATCCTGCCGGCACCGAGCTGTTCATCGTCGAGGGCGACTCGGCCGGTGGCTCGGCCAAGCAGGCGCGCGACCGCAAGACCCAGGCGATCCTTCCGATCCGCGGCAAGATCCTGAACGTAGCCAGCGCCACCAGTGCCAAGATCCTGGCGAACCAGGAGATCGCCGACCTGATCCTCGCCATGGGGTGCGGCACGCGCAAGGACTGTGATCCCAGCCACCTGCGCTACGAGCGCATCGTCATCATGACGGACGCGGACGTCGACGGCGCGCATATCGCGACGCTCTTGATGACCTTCTTCTTCCAGGAGATGCCGGACCTGGTGCGGCGCGGGCACCTCTATCTGGCGCAGCCGCCGCTCTATCGCCTGACGGTAGGCGCCAAGAGCCTGTACGCGCGCGACGATGCGCACCGCGCCGAGCTGGAGCGCACGGTGTTCAGGGGCAAGAAGGTCGAGGTCGCGCGCTTCAAGGGCCTGGGCGAGATGAACCCGATGCAGCTGCGCGAGACCACCATGGATCCCAAGTCGCGCTCGATGATCCGCATCACCCTGCCCCAGGAATATGAGGAGCGCGCAGGGGTGAAGGACCTGGTCGACCGGCTGATGGGCAATAATCCCGCCCACCGCTTCGCCTTCATCCAGGAGAATGCGGCAAGACTGGACGAAGAAGTCATCGACGCCTGAAAAGCGCGTGACAGACCACGTCGCCGCTTGATAGCCTTGTCATCGGAACTCCCGATGGCGAGGTCTTGGCGATGCTGCGAACTGCACTTGGCGTGTCCCTTTCCATGCTGCTGGCTTCGACGGCAGCGGCCCAGGAGGCGCCGGAGAGCGCGGGAGGCGAGGTCGTCGTCACCGCCGTACGGCTGGAGCAGACGGAACAGAGGCTGGCCGCGTGCATCGCGCGGCACTGCCCTCCCGCCGAGGACGTCGCCGCCTCGCTCTCCCATGTCGAGAATCAGTTCGTGGCGGGAGCGTATCGCGACGCCCGGCGGACGATCGGGGAGGCGATCCGGCGCAACCGCGGGTTTGCAAAGACCAATCCCGTGGACGTGGCCGTGCTCTACCGGGCCGACGCACGGATCCACGCCCACCTGGGCGATGGCGACGGGATGAAGGCCGCCATGCGGGGCATGCTCGCCTCCCTGCGCGCGGGGCTCTCGGAGGACGATCCGCAGACGCTCTATGGCCGTATCGAGCTGGCCGATGGGCTTTCCGAACTGGGCAACATCCGTGGGGCGGAACGCGAGTACAAGGCCATTGCCGAGGACGCGGCGGCAGCCGGGCAGCCGACGATCCGGAACTTCGCGCTACTGCGTACCGCTTCGCTCAAGGTCTCCCTTGCGCAGCTCAGCGAGCGGTTTCGCCCGGAGGCCCGTGCCGCGCTCCGGCAGCTGAAGACCGCCTCCGCGTCCGATGCGGCCGGCTTCCGACTGGCGACACAGGTGCTGGAGACCCGGCTGGCGATGGCCGAGGGAGCGCCGGATGCGGTCGATGCGCTGATCGCCCGAGTGCAGGCGGAACCGGCCAGCACGCCGCGCCTGCTCTACAGCGAGCCGGTCAAGCTCGGCGCCGGCAAGTGGGACGATCCGCCGCTCCAGAGTTATGAGGACCAGTGGATCGACGTCGCTTTCTGGATCGGTCCGGACGGCCGCACCCGCGACGCAGCGCTGCTGCGGCAGAGCGAGCATTACAGCGGTGGCTGGAACAAGCGCGTGCTCGAGTCGCTGGCGTCCCGCCGCTATGTGCCGCTGGCACTCCCGCCGGGCGACCCGGGGCTCCTGCGGGTGGAACGCTACACCATCACCTCTCGCCTCGCGACGAAACTCGGGTCGCGCATTCCCCAGCCTACCGGCCTGCCGCGCGTGGAAGTGCTCGACCTGACGATGGACGCACCGCCACCGGGCATGAACCCGCAGCGGGCGAGCTGAGCGGGTGCCGCTTTGCCGGTTTCGGGCCGCTGCGTTGGGAGTCGCGCTTGCGACGGGCACGTCGCTCGCCGCGCAGGAAGCGCCCGCTCCTGCCGCTGAGGCGCAGGCGGTGACCGCATCGCCGGAGTTGCGGCAGCGGGCCGAGGCGCTGGCGGCGGCGATCACGGGGAGCATCGCCTATGACCGCTATTTCGCGCCCAGCTTCCGCGCCGCGATCCCGGAGGCGGCATTCCGGCAGGTGCGCGACCAGCTGACGGGGGGCCTCGGCAAGCCCACCCGGCTCGAAGCGCTGGTGGCGCGTACGCCCCATGTCGCCGACTTCCGCCTCGGCTTCGAGCGCGGGACTGCGGTCGGGCAGATCGTGGTCGATCCCGCCGCCCCGCACCTGGTGACCGGCCTCCGGATCACCGGCAGCGAACCGCGCGAGGCGCCGGAGGCGAGCATCCAGGCGGTGGTGGAGGCGATCCGTGCCCTGCCGGGTGCCACCGGCTTTGCGCTCGCGCGGCTGGAGGACGGCGGACCCAAGCATCTGGCGGCGCACGATCCTGCCACGCCGCTTGCGATCGGCTCCACGTTCAAGCTGGTGATCCTGGCCGAACTGGTGCGCGCCACGCGGGCGGGCGAGCGCGGGTGGGACGACACGGTGACGCTGGATGGCAGCCCGCTTCCGGGCGGAGGCTATACGGGCAAGCCTGCAGGCACGCGCGTCTCGCTGCGCGAGCTGGCGACGCAGATGATCTCCGTCAGCGACAATTCCGCCACCGACATCCTGCTGCGCGCGTTGGGGCGCGACAAGGTGGAGGCGATGCTGCCGGTGATCGGTATCCGCGACGCACGCGGGCGCAACACGCCGTTCCTGGGGACCCTGGAGGCGTTCAAGCTCAAGGGCGTGGAGGGCGGTGCGCTCGGGCGGCAGTGGGAGGCGGCGGATGTCGCCAGCCGCCGCGCGCTGCTGGACGGAGCGGTCGCGCAAGCACCGGTGTCGGCGATCCCCGCCTCGCTGTTCCAGGATGGCAAGCCGATCCGGATCGCGACGATCGAGTGGTTCGCCTCCGCCGACGACCTGCTGCGGGTGATGGACTGGCTGCGACGCAATACCGAAGGTCCGGCCGGAGCGGAGGCGCGCGCGGTGCTGTCCAAGAACCCCGGCATTGCGCCGGCGAACGCCGCCCGCTGGGATTGGGTGGGCTACAAGGGCGGATCGGAGCCCGGGGTCATCAACATGACCCTGCTGATGCGCGCGAAGTCGGGCGGCTGGGTTGCCATGGCCGGGAGCTGGAACAACCCGCAGGCCGCGATTGACGAAGCGCGGTTCGTCGGGTTGATCAACAAGGCGGCGGCGCTGGCTGCGCCGTAGGAAGTGCGCTGCGGCGCGCTGGGGGGCCTTACGAGCTACTCCAGTGCTCCTGCGCAGGCAGGAGCCCAGGGTTCGGAACGCTATCGGCCGTTGCTCTGCTTGGCCCTGGATCCCTGCCTTCGCAGGGATACGGTGGAGGGGTTGGTACCGTCCCTCGATATTCCCCGCGTCGCGGCGAGGGACTGCGCACCTCTCGATCGTCCCCCAACTGGGCCCGGCCTTCGCCGGGGTACAGAAGGAATGTGGGAAGCGCTTCCGGCTCAGGCCTTGGCCTCGTCCTCTTCCTCGGGCGGGGCGTTGCGGGCGCGCTTGCGTTCGGTGAACCAGATGCCGATCAGCGCGACCTCGTAGAGCAGCACCAGCGGGATCGCGAGGAGCATCTGCGACCAGACGTCCGGCGGCGTCAGCACCGCCGAAAGCGCGAAGGCAGCCACGATCGCATAGCGGCGCGCGCTCACCAGCTGCGCACGGGTGACGATGCCGGCGAGTTCCAGCAGCATCAGCAGTACGGGCAACAGGAAGGCGAGGCCGAACGCGAACAGGAACTGCATCACGAACGACAGATAGTTGGCGACCGAGGGCAGCGCCTCCTGCTGCACGCCGCCGAGATTGCCCTGGTAGCCGAGCAGGAAATGCAGGGCGACCGGGATGGTCACGTAATAGGCGAGCGCCGCGCCCATCAGGAACAGGACCGGCGTCGCGAGCAGGAAGGGGAACAGCGCCTTTTTTTCCGACCGGTAGAGGCCGGGGGCCACGAACTGCCACAGCTGGTTCGCGATCACCGGGAAGGACAGCATCATCGCCGCAAAGAAGGCGACCTTCACCTGAACGAAGAAGCCTTCGAAGATCTGGGTGAAGATGATCCGCTTCTGCCCCGCCGCCAGCAGCGGCTGGACCAGGAAGGCAAAGATCTGTTCGGAGAAATAGAAGCAGGCGCCGAACGCGATCGCGATCGCGATCAGCGAGTAGATCAGGCGCTGGCGAAGCTCGATCAGATGATCGAGCAGCGGTGCCTGGCTGTCGTCGATGTCCCTCACGACGGCGCCTTTCCATCCAGCGCCGGCGGCTGAGCCGGGCGATCGTCCTCGCCCGCGGGCTCGACATGCGGTTTTTCGACCATGACGGGCGCGTCGTGCGCGTCATTGGGGAACGGCGCCGTGTCCGCTGCGCCCGTTTCAGGGGCGGCGGGGCTGGCGGTGTCCGCAGCCGGAAGCGCCGGATGCTCGCGCAGGATGCGGGCGTTTTCTTCCGCCCACTTCTTTTCCATCTCGGCCAGTTCCGCCTCGCGCACCATGGCGTCGAAGCCGGAGCGGAACTGGCGCGCGACGCCGCGTGCCTTGCCGACCCAATGGCCGACGAAGCGCATTGCCTTTGGCAGGTCCTTCGGGCCGATCACCAGCAGCGCAACCACGGCCACCAGCATCAGCTCGGTCGGAGCGATATCGAACATTCAGCGCCCGTTCGCGTCGAGGGGCGCGCCGGGCGCGCCCGTGAAGATCAGGATCAGCGGTCGTCGCGGGTGCGGTCGGCGTCGCGCACCGGATCGACTACCGGATCGCGAACCGGCTCACGCGGGGGCGCGACCTCGGCATCATAGCCGCGGGTGGCGTCGGTGCGCTGCTCCAGACGGGTCGGGCGCGCGGGCGGCAGATCGTCGTCTTCCTCGGCCATGCCCTTCTTGAAGCTCTTCAGTCCCTTGGCGACATCGCCCATCATGTCGGAAAAGCGGCCCTTGCCGAACAGCAGGAGCACGATGATCCCGACGATCAGCCAATGCCAGATGCTAAGACCGCCCATTGTCACTCTCCATTACGCGTTGGCGCCCACTTAGTCGCTCTCGTCGCCGCTTTCTAGCTCGCCCGCAAGGGCAACGTCGATCGGATCGAGCAGGCCGGCGGCGCGCAAGTCGTCCATTCCGGGCAGATCGCGGCGCGTGCGAAGGCCGAAGTGGGTCAGGAATTCGGGCGTGGTGGCGTAGGTGAGCGGCCGGCCCGGCACCTCCCGACGGCCGGCGGGACGCACCCAGCCCGCCTCCATCAGCACGTCGATGGTGCCCTTTGCGACCTGCACGCCGCGAATCGCCTCGATCTCGGCGCGGGTGACCGGCTCGTGATAGGCGATGATCGCCAGCGTCTCGATGCCGGCGCGGGACAGGCGGCGCGGCTCCTCGCGATCGCGGCGCAGGAACCGGGCGAGATCGGGCGCCGTCTCGAAATGCCAGCGGTCGCCGCGGCGGACGGGCGCGATGCCGCGGCCGGCGTAATCGGCGACGAGCTGGTCGAGCGCACGCGGAACGTCCGCCCCCTCCCCCACATAGGCGCGGATCGCGGCGACGCTCATGGGCGAGTCGGCTGCGAAAAGCACCGCCTCCACCGCGCGCGCCAGTTCGTCGGGTGCGGTGCTCATCGGATGGCCCGGATGCGAAGCGGCGCGAAGGGCGCGGACTGGTCGAGCTCTACCTTGCCTTGGCGCGCGAGTTCGAGCGCCGCGAGGAAGCTGGACGCGAGCGCCGAGCGGCGGAAGGCCGCATCGGCATCCTCGGGCAGGAAGCGTTCGAGGACGGTCCAGTCGAGATGGGTGCCGAGCATCGCCGACACCCGCTCGATCGCGGTCTCCAGCGTCATCACCGGGCGATGCTGGACGATGTGGAGCACCGGGCGGGTCCGCGCGCTCACGCGGCCGTAGGCGGCGACCAGGTCGTAGATCTCCGCCTGCCAGATCGTCTGGCGCAGGACGCGCAGCCCCTCGGGCGCGCCGCGGGGGAAGACGTCGCGGCCGATGCGGTCGCGCGCGAGCAGGCGGGCGCCGGCCTCGCGCATCGCGTTCAGCCGCTCGAGACGGAGTTGCAGGCGGAGCGCCAATTCTTCCGGGTCCGGCTGAGCCTCCGGGTCGCGCGGCAGCAGCAGCGCGGACTTGAGGAAAGCGAGCCAGGCGGCCATCACCAGATAGTCGGCGGCGAGCTCCAGCTTCAGCGCCCGGGCCTGCTCGACATAGGCGAGATATTGTTCGACCAGCTTCAGGATCGAGATCTCGCGCAGGTCGACCTTTTGCGTCCGGGCGAGCGCCAGCAGCAGATCGAGCGGGCCTTCCCAGCCCTCCACCTCCACCGTCAGCGTGTCGTCCGTTTCCATGAGGGTGTTAGACAGGGTCCGCGTGCGGATTGCCAGAGGGGGCGGCGTCCTGTGAGTCTGAGGATCGCAGGCGACTGATCTGGCGCGCAACCCGTACCCCGGCGGAGGCCGGGGCCCAGTTGCGATGTCCTGGCGGGGGTTGCACTCCCTTACCGCCGCCTTCCCAACTGGGCCCCGGCCTTCGCCGGGGGTACGAGGAAGAGCAGCGCGTTTTGGTTCAGGCGAGCGCCAAGAGGGCGTCGCGCTTTTCTAACAGGGGAGCGATGTCGGCTGCTTCGACCGGCCGCGTGACGCTCGCCATGGCGCGATCCAGTCTCGCGCGGCTTTCGGGCGCGATCTCGCCGAGGCGGCCGGCGATCTCGACCATCTCGTCCATGCGCGCCCAGCAGTCGAGCACCAGGTCGCAGCCGGCGGCGATTGCCGCCGCGGCCTTTTCGCCGGCGGTGCCGGACAGCGCCTTCATGTCGATGTCGTCGGTCATCAGCAGCCCGTCGAAGCCGATACGGCCGCGGATCACCTCTCCTATCACGGTCGGCGAGAGGGTGCCGGGGCGCTCGGCATCCCAGGCGCGGTAGACGACGTGCGCGGTCATCCCCATCGGCGCGTTCGCCAAGGTAAGGAACGGCGCGATGTCCTGCTCCAATGCCGCGGCATCGGCACCGACCACGGGCAGTTCGAGATGGCTGTCGACCACCGCGCGGCCGTGGCCGGGCATGTGCTTGACGATGCCGACCACCCCGGCGCGCGCGAGGCCGTCGAGCACCGCGCGGCCGATCGCCGCCACCTGAAGCGGATCGGCGCCATAGGTGCGCTCGGCGACGGCGGCGGTGGTGTCAGGCTGCCGCACGTCGAGCAGCGGCAGGCAGTCGACGGTGATGCCGACCTCCGCCAGCGTGTGGCCGATCGCCTCGGCATTGGCGCGCGCAGCCTCGATCGCGGAGGCGGGGGCGACGTCCCACAGCCGGGCGAAGGCGGCGCCGGCCGGGAATGCTGGCCATTCGGGCGGCTTCATGCGGGAGACCGCCCCGCCCTCCTGGTCGATCAGGATCGGCAGGTCGTCGCGGCCGGTGAGCACACGCAGCGAGTCGGTGAGTGCGCGCAACTGCGGGCGATCGACGACGTTGCGGCCGAACAGGATGAAGCCGGCCGGCTCCACATCGCGGAAGAAGGCGGCTTCACCGTCGGTGAGCGCGGGGCCGGACAGGCCGAAGATCACGGGCTTCATGCCCGCTGCGTAGCGGCTTGGGGGCGGGATTAGAACACCCGGGCGCGGGGTTCGTCGCGCGCTTCTGCGGAGCGTGCCCGGGTTCGAGAGGGGCGTACTCCCGCGAAGGCGTCACTTCTGCGAAACGGGGGCCGCCGTCCTTGGTCGCGCGCGTATTCCTGCGCAGGCAGGAATCCAGGGCCAAGCAGACTAACGCCTTGCGATGCTTGGAACCCTGGGCTCCTGCTTTCGCAGGAGCACGGCGGGAGTTTGGTCCCGTCGCGCCCCTGGGACACGGGGAAGATGCGGCGAGGTGCGCTGCGCCTTCGCTTCGGTCACCCAACTGGGCCCCGGCCTTCGCCGGGGTTACGGTGTCGGGAAACAAGCGCGTCAGCGGGCGATGTAGCAGCCTTCGCCGGCCAGCTTGAGCTTGCCGCACAGTTCGCCCGCCTTGGGAGCGTCGCCCGCGTCGACGCGCAGCCGGTAGACGGTCTTGCCGTTCACCTCGGCCTGTTCGATCGAGGGGGTGAGCGGGGCGAGATAGCCGAAGCGCTTGGTGAGGCGCTGCCAGCTGCTGTTGGCGACGCTTGCCTGCGGGAAGGAGCCGAGCTGGACCACCGAGCCGGAGGCGGTGCGGGCCGGGGCCGCTGCCGCCTGCCGGGCGGGCGCGCGGGCCTGGAGCTGGCCGGCGGAGGCCGGAACCGCTGCCACCACCTTGGCCGCACCCTCGGAGGGGGTCGCGGCGGGCGCCTGTGCCGGTGCCGCCTGGCCCAGAACCGGCGCCTCGGGCACCTTGCTCAGGTCCACGGTCGCAGCGCCCGCGTCCCGGCCTTCGCTGGTCGCGAAGACGGTGTCGCCGGTGCCTTCCACTTCCATGCCGCCGGGCTGGTCGGGCTTCACCTTGTACGGGCCCTTTTCCGCCGTGATGATCGCGCCGTTGCCGCCGCCGCCGCCCGTGACGTTCGCGCCGAAGTTGAGCGCCGCCCAGATGACGCCGCCGAGCACGGCGATGCCGACCAGGACGAGCAGCAGCACCCGCCACAGCGAGGCGGTCGCCTCGGGCGGGGGCTCGACGCTCTCCAGCCACGGCAGGCGATCCTCGTCGCGTGCGTGCATGCCCGTCGCCAGCCGTTCGGCCATCAATGCATCTCCTCGACGGCCTCGACCCCCATCACGGCGAGCCCGTTGCGGATGATCTGCCCGATTGCGTCGGCCAGGAAAAGCCGCGCGCAGGTGAGCGCCGGATCGTCGGGCTGGAGCGTGCGGCGCGACGGATCGTCGTTGCCCATGTTCCAGGCAGCGTGGAATTCCGCCGCCAGATCATAGAGATAGAAGGCGATGCGATGCGGCTCGCGCGCCGTAGCCGCGGCTTCCGCGACGCGCGGGAACTGGGCGGCGCGCTGCACCAGGCGCAGCTCCGCCGTATCAAGCCGGGACAGGTCGACCGTGTCGCACTCGATCCCCGCCTCCCGCGCACGGCGGTGCAGCGAGGCGACTCGCGCATGGGCGTACTGGACGTAGAAGACCGGATTATCCTTCGACGCTTCCACCACCTTGGCGAAGTCGAAGTCCATTTGCGCATCCGCCTTGCGGGTGAGCATGGTGAAGCGG
This sequence comes from Sphingomonas molluscorum, assembly GCF_039522995.1. NCBI lineage: Bacteria > Pseudomonadati > Pseudomonadota > Alphaproteobacteria > Sphingomonadales > Sphingomonadaceae > Sphingomonas > Sphingomonas molluscorum. The sequence goes on from NZ_BAAAEL010000001.1 coordinate 108,517, forward strand.
ACGACGTCCTTGCCGACCTCCTTCACCACGTCCGCCAGCGTCACGAAGTTGCCGGCGCGCTTCGACATCTTCACCGGCTCGCCGGCGCGCAACAGGCGGACCATCTGCACGAGCTTCACGTCGAAGCGGACCTTGCCCTCGGTCAGCGCCTGGACGGCGGCGACGATGCGCTTGACGGTGCCGGCATGGTCGGCGCCCCAGATGTCGATCAGCTGGTCGGCGGTCTGCGCCTTCTGGAAGTGATAGGCGAGGTCGGCGCCGAAATAGGTCCACTGGCCGTTGGACTTCTTGATCGGGCGATCCTGGTCGTCGCCGAACTGGGTCGAGCGGAACAGCGGCAGCTCGACCGGCTCCCAGTCTTCGGGCGTCTCGCCCTTGGGCGCTTCCAGCACGCCGTCGTAGACGAGGCCGCGCTCGCGCAGCCACGCCTCGGCCGCCTCGGGCTTGCCGGCCGCCTGAAGCTCGGCCTCGGACGAGAATAGGTCGTGGTGGATGCCGAGCAGCGCCAGATCGTCCTTGATCATGACGAGCATGGCGGCCACCGCTTCCTTGCGGAACATGGCCAGCCACTCGCTCTCGGGCGCGTCGACGAAGCGGGCGCCATGCTCGGCCGCGAGCTTCTCGCCGATCGGCTTGAGGTAATCGCCGGGGTAGAGGCCCTCCGGGATCTCGATCGTCTCGCCCAGCGCCTCGCGGTAGCGCAGGTGTGCCGAGCGGGCGAGCACGTCGACCTGGCCGCCAGCGTCGTTGACGTAATATTCGCGGATCACCTTGTGGCCGACGAACTCGAGCAGGCTGGCGAGCGCGTCGCCGACCACCGCGCCGCGGCAATGGCCCATGTGCATGGGGCCCGTCGGGTTGGCCGAGACATATTCGATGTTGACGGTGGTCCCCGCCCCCATCGTCGAGCGGCCATAGTCTCCGCCCGCCTGAATGATGCCGCGCAGCTCGTCGCGCCAGGTGTCGTCGGTCAGCGTCAGGTTGATGAAGCCGGGGCCCGCCACCGACACTTCGGCCACGGCGTCGAGCTTGCCGAGTTCGGCGGCGAGCTTTTCGGCGAGCGCGCGCGGATTGGTGCGCGCGGGCTTGGCCAGCACCATCGCGGCATTGGTCGAGAGATCACCGTGGCTCGGGTCGCGCGGCGGCTCCACCGTGACGGCGCGTCGTTCCAGCCCCTCGGGCAGGTCGCCCGCCGCGACCAGCGCGTCGAGGGCGGCATCGAGATGGGCGGCAAAGCGTGCGTACAGCGTCATGGGCGTTCCGGTGGTGAAAATCAGGCGCGGCTGTAGAGGAGTTTTCCGTTCGCTTGAACCATCATCCTGACGAAAGTGGGATCAGGGGCCGCTACGCCCCTCCCGCTTGTTTCGAGTAGCCGTCGAGCCTGTCGAGACGGCGTATCGAGAAATCGACTGCGGCTCTCTCGACACGGGCTCTCGACAAGCTCGATCCCTGCTCGAGACAAACGGGTCGGGGCGGACTGGAGCCGCGCGTCAGAACCCCTCGGGCAGGCTCACCTCGCCCACCAGCTCGCGGTAGCGGGCGATGGCGAAGCGGTCCGTCATGCCGGCGATGAAGTCGGCGATGTGGCGGCTGCGGCCGGGCTCGTCGGCGGGGAGATCGCTGCGCCAGCCATCGGGCAGCAGCGCCGGGTCGGCTCGATATGCGGCGAACAGCCCCGTCACCACCGTGCGCGCGGCATCCGCGGCGGCGAGTTGCGATGGGTGGTGGTATAGGTTGGCGTACATGAAGCGCTTGAGCGTACGCTCCTGCTCGCGGACCTTGTCGGAGAAGCCGACGAGGCAGCGGCCGCAGGCGCGCACGTCCGCGACGCTCTGCACGCCCGCGTCGGCGATGCGGCGGCGGGTCTCGGCGATCAGGTCGTTCACCATCGCGCCGATCTGCGCGCGGATCAGCTCGCCCACCAGCCGATCGGGCGCGTCGTCCGGGAATTGCACGCGCACCTCGTCCCAGCGCTCCGCGACGATCGGCACGCCCAGCATCTGGTCGAACGTCAGCAGCCCGGCGCGCAGGCCATCGTCGATGTCGTGGTTGTCATAGGCGATGTCGTCGGCGAGGGCTGCGACCTGCGCCTCCAGCGAGGACCATTCGCCCAGCCGCAGCGGAAAGGCCGCGTCCACGTCGGCCAGTGCCCAGCCGGGGCGGCGGATCGGGCCGTTGTGCTTGGCGAGCCCCTCCAGCGTATCCCAGGTGAGGTTGAGCCCTCGCCAGCGGGGATACGGGCTGTCGAGCCGCGTCAGCGTGCGCAGCGTGTGACCGTTGTGGTCGAAGCCGCCTGCCCCCATCAGCGCGTCCTTGAGCGCATCCTCACCGGCATGGCCGAACGGCGGGTGGCCGATATCGTGCGCGAGGCACAGCGCCTCGGTCAGGTCCTCGTTGAGCCCAAGCGCGCGCGCGATCGCGCGGCCGATCTGCGCGACCTCGAGGCTGTGGGTCAGGCGGACGCGGAAATGGTCGCCGTCGGGTGCCATGAACACCTGCGTCTTGTGACGCAGGCGCCGAAAGCTGATCGAGTGGATGATGCGGTCGCGATCGCGCTGAAACGCGTCGCGGGGGCCGCGCGCCGTCTCGTTGCCCTCGTCATGCAGGCGTCCGCCGTGCGCCCGAGGGTCCGCCGCCCAGGGCGCCTGTTGTCTGGTCACTTGGGAAGCTGCTCGATCTTTTGTCCGGGTTCGCTGGCCCAGACAAAGGCGGAGAGCCCCTGCTTGGCAAGCGTGTTGACGAGGGCCTGCGCTTCGTCGTCGGTCTTGAAGGGGCCGACCAGCAGCCGGTTGGTGGCACGCAGCGGCGTGGTCCAGGCCGAGCGGCCCTTGAGCGCTGCGGCCTTGGCACCGAGCGCGCGATAGGCCTTGGGCAGGTCTGCCTTGTTGGCGCCGCCCGCGACCTGCACCCAGGTGCGCGCAGGATCGCGCTTGACGGGATCGGGCTTGGCCGGCGCCTTCGTCTTCCCCTTTGCGGTCGCGGCCTTGGGGTCGTCCTTTGCCGCCTTGGCGCTGCCGGGCTTTGCGGCGGCATCCTTGGCCTTGGTTGCCGACTCCTTGGCGGCGGGCTTTTCCGTCTCGCGTGCCGCGGCAGCCTTAGCAGGCGTCGGCTTGGGCTCGGGCCGGGCGGGCTCGACACGCGCCGGGGGCGCAGCGGGGGCCGTGGCGGCAGGCGTCACCGGTGCGGGCGCGGGCGCGGCGGAGGGCAGCGGGGCGACGCCCAGCTCGGTCGCCGGGATCGTCAGGTTGCGGATGATGGTCGCAAGCGTGGTGTCGGTCGCCGCGGCGGCGGCATCGCTGCGCGCGGGCGCCGGCGGCTGGGGCGCCGAGGCGACCTGCCTGGGTTCGGCGGCAGCAACGTCGCGCGCCTCCTGCGCGGCGGCGGCAGCAGCCGCCCGTTGCGCATCGGCGAGCCGGGCGGCCTCCGCCAGGCGCTGCGCCTCGGCGAGCCGGGCAGCCTCTGCGGCACGCTGTGCCTGGGCGACGCGCTCGGCCTCGACCCGGCGGGCCGTCTCGGCAGCGGCGGCTGTGCGGGCCGCTTCGGCCGCGCGCGCGATCTGGGCGAGGCGTGCGGCTTCGGCGGCACGGGCGGCTTCGGCGACGCGGGCCGCCTCGGCGACGCGATCGGCCTCCGCCTTGCGCGCGGCGGCGAGTTCGGCCTCACGCTGGCGGGCCTCGGTCTCGCGACGGGCAGCGGCCGCGGCCTCGCGACGCTCCCGGCGAGACAGCTTGCGGGTGCGCGTGGCTGCCTGGGCCGGCTGCACGGCGGTGGTCGCTGCGGCCACGGCAACGGGCGCCTCGGCGCGCGGTGCGGGCACGATCGGGGGCGCAAGCCGGGCGTCGGCGATGCGCGCGGGCGTGGTCCCCAGGCGGCCGAAGTGCACGGCAAAGGCGCGATCGGCGGGCGAGAGCGACGGCAGGCGGCGGAAGAAGGGGGCGAGCTGGGTGCCGAAGCCCGGCAGCATGGTGGCGGCGATCCGGTCGGCCCCGGCCGCATCGCCCTGCATCGCGAGGACGCAGGCGTGGACGCGCCACGCCGCACGGTCGCTCTGGCGCAGCAGCGGGTCGAGCAGCTGGTTGGCGGCGCGGACGTCGCCGGTGATGCCGAGCGACAGCGCCAGGCGGCGGACGATCTCGTCATCCCGATCGACCGAAAGCGCGAGCCGGTAATCGCGCTGCGCGTTGGTGGGATAGCCGAGCAGGTCGAACGCGAGCCCGCGGTCGGCCGCGAAATAACGAGGCGCCAGACCCGCGCGTTCGGCAGCGGCGAACAGGCGCATCGCCTCCCCCGGCCGCTCCATCGACAACAGCGCGGAGGCACGTCCTGCGAGGACGCGCGGATCGCCGGGCGCCACCTTCTCCGCCCGGGCGAAGAACTGCACCGACGCCTGCGGGTCGCCGAGGCGTGTGCTCAGGCGGCCGGCCTCGATCAGGGCGTTGAGGTCGTTAGGACTGGTCGCCAGGATCCGCATCTGTTCGGACAGGCGGTCCGCGTTCGGGGTCGGCTGCTGGACGATCGCCTGCGCCCATGCGGGCTGCAGACTCGCCTGCGCCAGGGCGAGGCAGGAGGCGGCGAGCAGCGTTGGCAGCAACGCCCCGCGACCGGTGGTCGGGAAACGGTTCATGGGTGCAGCCACCTTAGAGGCGCGAGCGGAATACGGAAGTTGTACGCTGCTGACCAGGCGACCAGACGATGTCCCCAGGGGACGAACTGCGTGCGGGGAGATGGCCGGGCACCCCAGGGAGGCGCCCGGCCACCGGCCTTACTGGTTGTTCTGGCGGTGCAGGAAGCGCGGAATGTCGAGCGGCTCCTTGGCCGTCTCATCCCCGCGTGCCGGAGCGCGGCCGGCGTTCGCCATGCGCTCGAACAGGGTACCGCCCGGACGGCTGCGGCCGCTGCCCTGCTCCTCGCCGGCTGCCGCCTCGGTGCCCGGGGTCAGCCAGCGACGACGTGCCTCGAAGCCGGGGCGCGGCTCGTCGGCAGACGGCGTGGGCGCCGGAGCCGGAGCCGGAGCGGCCTGCTGCGGGACCATGGTGTCCGCGCCGAGCACCAGCTCGTCGGCATCCTCCACGGGCGGCTGCGGCGCGGGCTGGGGTGCCGGCTGCGGGGCAGCGACCGGCTGGACCTGGGGCGCTGCCGCCTGCGGGGCCGGTGCGGGCTGAGCTGCCGGCTGGACCGGAGCCTCGACCGCCTGCGGCTCGCCCGCCGGAGCGGGACGACGGCTGCCGCCGAAGGAGAAGGAGGTGCGCGCCGGTTCGGCAGCGATCGCCGCCTGCTGCGCGGGCGAGCTTGCCTCTATGCCGGTGGCGACCACCGAGACGCGGATCTTGCCTTCGAGCTCCGGGTTGAACGCCGAACCCCAGATGATGTTGGCGTCGTCGTCGACCAGCTCGCGAATGTGGTTCGCGGCCTCGTCCACCTCGAGCAGGCGCATGTCGTCGCCGCCGGTGATCGAGACGATCACGCCCTTGGCGCCGTTCAGCGAGACGCCGTCGAGCAGCGGGTTCGCGATCGCCTTCTGCGCAGCTTCGATCGCGCGGCTGTCGCCCTCGGCTTCGCCGGTGCCCATCATCGCCTTCCCCATCTCCTGCATCACCGAGCGGACGTCGGCGAAGTCGAGGTTGATGAGGCCGGGCATGACCATCAGGTCGGTGATGCCGCGCACGCCCTGCTGCAGCACCTCGTCCGCCATTTCGAACGCCTGCTTGAAGGTCGTATTGGCGTTGGCGATCAGGAACAGGTTCTGGTTCGGGATGACGATCAGGGTATCGACGTACTTCTGAAGCTCCTCGATCCCGGCGTCGGCCGAGCGGGCGCGCTTCTTGCCTTCGAACGAGAAGGGCTTGGTCACAACGCCGACGGTCAGGATGCCCATCTCGCGCGCCGCCTTGGCGATGACCGGGGCCGCACCGGTGCCGGTGCCGCCGCCCATGCCGGCCGCGATGAAGCACATGTGCGCGCCCTGCAGCGCTTCCTGGACCTGCTCGATGGTTTCCTCAGCCGCGGCGCGGCCGATCTCCGGCCGGCTGCCGGCGCCCAGGCCCTGCGTGATCTTCACGCCCAGCTGGATGCGCTGCGGCGCGTCCGACTGCTTGAGCGCCTGCGCGTCGGTATTGGCGACCAGGAATTCCACGCCCTGCACTTCGGCGCGGATCATGTTCGCGATGGCGTTGCCGCCCGCCCCGCCGACGCCGATCACCGAAATGCGCGGCGTCAGATCGTCGAGGTCCGGCGGAAGAAATTCGATGCTCATTCCTGATCTCCCGAAGCGGGCCGGCCGCTGGCCAGCAACCGCCTAACTAGTTTCTTCTGCACCAACGGCTTGGGGGACTCTAGCCCCGTTTGCCACCATCCGTAGCGAATCTTCAGTAGTTGGTCCGAAAGGCGGCCATCAGGCGCTGCAACATCGCCATCGGGCTGGGCCGGGTGACCACCTGATGGGTCGGCTGGATCGCCCGGAGATCGACCGGATCGGACGCCGCGAACATCGCCAGACCCGCGAGCGTGGCGAAGCCCGGGCCCGAGTGCGCCTCCGGCAACGCGGTCAACCCGCGCGCACGGCCGACCCGGACGGTGCGGCCGAGCGCCTGCTGCGCATAGTCGGCGATGCCCTTCAACTCCGCGCCGCCGCCGGTCAGCACCACCTGACGCCCGACGGGATCGTCGAAGTTCAGCTTGCGCAGTTCCTTCTGGATCTCTGCCATCAGCCGGTCGAGCCGCTGGCGGATGACCGCGATCAGCTGCGCCCGGGTGATACGCGTACCCTCGGCGTCCTCGTCGGGGCGGACCGGCGCCACGTCGATCATGTCGTGGTTGTCGCGCGGGCTCATGTTGGCCGAACCGTAGAAGCACTTCAGCCGCTCCGCCTGGTTGCGGCCGGTGCCGAAGGCGGAGGCGACGTCGTCGGTGATGTCGGCGGCCCCCATCGAGATGGAGGCGAGGCCGGTGAGGACGCCATTGGCGAACACCGACACGTTGGTGACGCCCGCGCCGATCTCGACCAGTGCGACACCGAGTTCGCGCTCCTCCTCGGACAGGCAGGCAAGGCCCGTCGCGACCGGGGCAGCGATGATCGACTTCACCTCCAGGTGCGCCGAGCGGACGCAGAGGTCGAGGTTGCGGACGGGCGAGCCCTCGGTCGCGACGACGTGGATCTCCACGCCCAGTCGATCGGCATGGAGGCCCATGGGGTCGCGCACGCCGCCCAGGCCATCCAACGAATAGCGCATCGGCTGGGCATGCATCACCATCAGCGCACCGGGATCGATCGCGTTGCGGCCGGCCTTCAGCAGCGCGTCCACGTCCGACTGCTCGACGCGGTGGCCACCCAGATCGACCTCGAGCTTGACGATGTCGGACAGGAGCCCGCCGGCCGAGAAGCTGACCCACACGTCCTCGATGTTGAGGCCGGCGATGCGTTCCGCCTGCTCCACCGCCTCGCGCACCGCGGTTTCGGTCGCCTTCATGTCGGCGATATAGCCGCGCTTGACGCCGCGGCTCTCGCGCTGGCCGGTGCCGAGCACCACCAGTTCGCCGCCGTCCCCCTTTTGCGCAATCAGCGCCGACACCTTCGACGATCCGATGTCGAGTGCGGTGATCAATCCTTCCGGTGCTACCTTCGCCATCGCCTGCCCCTTAAACGACGCCCGTGCTGCCTGTCTCTACGCTGCCTGTCTCGTTGCCCTGGCCGGCAGGCGCAGCCCCTTCCGCCGCATTGCCGGGCGCGGCATCGTCGGCCGCGGGCGCGGCTGCGGCACCCGGCGCCATGCGCACCACCAGCTTGCTGGGGTCGCGCAGGTCGAAGCGGGCATAGCCCTTGCCGAGCAGCCCCATGGTACCGTCCATCTGCGCGAACTTCACCAGCGCGTTCGCTGCGGCCTTTTCGCCTTCCGGCAGCACCAGCGTCTCGCCGGACTGGAACAGCAGGTCCCAGCGGCGGTTGCCGACCCATGTTGCGGCCTTCACCATCGGGCGGAGCGCCGGCGCGGCGGCAATCAGGCGCTGATAGGCCGGCTCCTGCGCATTCGCCCCCTCCCCGATCACCAGCGGCAGGCGCGGGATCGCGTGCGCGGGCACCTCGTCGAGCAGCACGCCCTTGTGGTCGATCAGCATCAGCTGGCCGTTGTTCTGCCAGACGGCAGCGGGATCGCGCTCCACCACGTCGATCACCAGCGTGTCGGGCAGCCGCCGCGACACGCGCGCATCGGCGATCCAGCCGTATTCGAGCAGGCGGTCGCGGGTGCCGTTCAGGTCCACCAGCGGCATCGCGCGCGAACGCTGGTCGAGCGCCACGGCATAGACCGAGTTCGCGTCCATGCGCTTGAGGCCGGTGACCTCGATTTGGGCGACGCGAAAACCGAGGCTGCCGATCCCCTCGGCCATGGCAGTGCCGACCAGGCCGAACACGCCCAGCCACCCGGCCGCGGCGATCGCCGCACCGCCGACGAGCGCGGTGATGCCCCAGGCCGCCGCCTTGCGCACCGTCGCCTCGCCGCCAGGCACGCGGGCCACGGCGTGGTCGAGGATCGAGGCGCGGCGCTGGCGCTTGGGCTGCGGGCGGCGCTTGGGCTTCACCGTCCGCGCGGGTGCCGGGCGCCGGGAACTTGCACGGCTCATTCGGTCGCTCCGTGGGTGAGTGCCTCGTCGACGATCCACTGCACCAGCTGCGGATAGGACATGCCGACCGCGCGCGCCTGTTCGGGCACCAGGCTGAGCGGTGTCATGCCCGGCTGGGTGTTGACCTCCAGCAGGAACAGACCCTCGACGCCCTGGCTGTCGTCCCAGCGGAAGTCAGACCTCGACGCGCCCCGGCAGCCGAGCCGCTGGTGCGCGGCAACCGCGATCGCCTTGCACGCCTCGGCGATGTCCTCGGGGATCTCCGCCGGGCAGACGTGCTCGGTCAGCCCCTCGGTGTACTTGGCGTCGAAGTCGTAGAAGCCGGACTTGGGGCGCAGCTCCGTCACGGCAAGCGCGCGGTCCCCCAGCACTGCCGTGGTGAGCTCGCGACCGCGGATGAACGGCTCGGCCAGCAGCTCGTCGAACTCCTGCCAGGGGCCGGTCGCGTCGCGGGCAATCGGGTTGCCGTAGTTGCCCTCGTCCGTGACGATGGCGACGCCGACCGACGAGCCTTCGTTGACGGGCTTCAGCACATAGGGTCGCGGCAGCGGATCGCGCTCGAACAGCTCCTCGGTCGCGACGATGCGGCCGCCGGGCATGGGGATGCCGTGCGGGACCAGCGCCTGCTTGGTGAGTTGCTTGTCGATCGCGATCACCGAGGTGGCGAGCCCGGAGTGGGTATAGGGCAGGCCCATCAGGTCGAGCATGCCCTGCACCGTGCCGTCCTCACCGGGCGAGCCGTGGAGCGCGTTGAACACCACGTCGGGCTTCGCTTCGGCGAGGCGGAGTGCCACGTCGCGATCCATGTCGATGCGGGTCACGCGGTGACCGAGCGACTCCAGCGCGTCCGCGACGCCCGTGCCCGACATGAGCGAGACCGGACGCTCGGCCGACCAGCCGCCCATCAGCACGGCGATGTGAAGGGTGCGCTCGGTCACAGGGAAACTCCTTGGCTCGCGGCCAGAACGATGGTGCGCGGCATCACTGGGCAAGTCCCACGCGCTGAATCTCCCATTCCAGCTCGACGCCGGAATGGGCCTTCACCCGTGCGCGCACTTCCTCGCCCAGCGCCTCGATCTCGGCGCTGCTGGCCGACCCCAGGTTGAGGAGGAAGTTGCAGTGCTTTTCGCTCACCTGCGCGTCGCCGCGGCGCAGGCCGCGGCAGCCGGCGGCGTCGATCAGCGCCCAGGCCTTGTGCCCGTCCGGGTTCTTGAAGGTCGAGCCGCCGGTGCGGCTGCGCAGCGGCTGCGACGCCTCACGCTCCGCGGCGATCCGGTCCATCTCCGCGCCGATCGCGGCCGGGTCGCCGGGCGTGCCTTCGAACACCGCCTCGACCACGACCGCGCCGGCCGGCAGCTCGGAATGACGATAGGTGTAGCCCAGCCGCTCGGCGGACCAGGTCTCGATCGCGCCTTCGCGCGTGACGACGGTCGCCTCGACCAGAATATCGCTGGTGTCGCGGCCATAGGCGCCGGCGTTCATCCGCACCGCGCCACCGACCGTGCCGGGAATGCCGCGCAGGAACTCCAGGCCGGCAATGCCGGCGTCCCGTGCGCCGGAGGCCACGGTGATCCCCATTGCCCCCGCCCCTGCCCGCACGCGGTTGCCGGGCTCGACGGAGACGCGCGCCATCGCCTTGGGCAGGCGCACGACAACTCCGGGCACGCCACCGTCGCGCACGATGAGGTTGGAGCCGACGCCCACCGGAAGCACCGGCACTTGCGGGTCCAGCGTGGCGAGGAGATCCGCCAGCGCCTCGACCGTGTCAGGGCGCACCAGCCACTCTGCCGGACCGCCGGTGCGGAACCAGATGAAGTCGGCGAGCGAGCCCTGCGGCTCGACCTTGCCGGCGACCGGGGGCAACGCGCCCGTGTCGAGGCGGAGGGCGGTGCTCACTTGCTCCAGCCCCACAGCTTCGCCCAGGCGAGCCATGCCTTCCACTGCGCCTCTGCCGCGCGACGGCCGGCGTCCTGGAAATCGGCGGCTTGGCCACCGGCCTGGAGCATGCGGCGGACGGCATCGACCTGCGCCTCATGCGCGCGGAACAGTTCGCGCTGCGCCTCGCTCGCGGTCTTGAACCAGTCGCTCATGCCGCCTGCTCCACGCGCGCCGCCCGGGCGATCGCATCCGCGAGGCCGGCGGCGGTCTTGGTGATGTCCCCTGCCCCCAGGCAGACGATCAGGTCGCCCTCGCGCGCGTCGGCGGCGAGCAGCTGTGCGAGCGCCGCGGCATCCGCGACCGAGCGCGCGGAGCGGTGACCGCGCCGGCAGATGCGCTCGGCCAACGCCTCCCCGCTCACGCCCTCGACCGGTGCCTCGCCCGCCGCATAGACGGGGAGCGCATAGACCGCATCGGCGTCGTTGAACGCCTGCGCGAACTCATCCATCAGCGCGCCGAGCCGCGAGTAGCGGTGCGGCTGGACGACCGCGATCACGCGCCCGGCAGAGGCTTCGCGCGCGGCGGAGAGCACGGCGCGGATTTCGACCGGGTGGTGCGCATAGTCGTCGATCACGGTCATCGCAGGCTCGGCAACCGTGCCGACCTTGGTAAAGCGGCGCTTCACTCCGCCGAAGGCACCGAAGCCGCTGGCGATGGTGGCATCGTCGATGCCCATCTCGATCGCGACGGCAATGGCGGCGAGCGCGTTCTGCACGTTGTGGCGACCGGCCATCGGCAGGACGATGCCGGCGATGGTGCGCTGGCTGCCGTCGCGTTCCCGCACCACCGCGTCGAAGCGGTTGCAGCCGTCCTTCGAGACGATGTTGGTGCCGCGAACGTCGGCCTGGGCGGCGAAGCCATAGGTCACGATCCGCCGATCTCGCACGCGCGGGATGATCGCCTGCACTTCCGGATGATCGAGGCAGAGGATCGCCGCGCCATAGAAGGGCACGTTCTCGACGAACTCGACGTACGCATCCTTGGCGCGATCGAACGAGCCATAATGGTCGAGATGCTCGGGATCGATGTTGGTGACGACCGCGATCGTGCCATCGAGGCGCAGGAAGCTGCCGTCGCTCTCGTCGGCCTCCACCACCATCCAGTCGCTGGCACCCAGTCGCGCGTTGGAGCCATAGGCGTTGATGATGCCGCCGTTGATGACGGTGGGATCGACCCCGCCCGCGTCCAGCAACGCCGCGATCAGCGACGTCGTGGTGGTCTTGCCATGGGTGCCGGCGACCGCGACGGTGGACTTGAGGCGCATCAGCTCCGCGAGCATTTCCGCGCGGCGGACGACCGGCACACGGCGCGCAAGGGCAGCCTCGACCTCCGGGTTGCCGCGCTGGATGGCGGTCGAGGTCACCACCACGGCCGCGTCGCCCAGGTTGGCGGCGGCATGGCCGATCGCCACCGGGATGCCGCGGTCGCGCAGCCCCTGGACGACATAGCCCTCGGCCACGTCGGAGCCCTGCACGCGGTAGCCCAGGTTCTTCATCACCTCGGCGATGCCGGACATGCCGATGCCGCCGATGCCGACGAAGTGGATCGTGCCGATGTCGGTTGCGACGCCCTTCATGCCAGCGCCTCCCGCACGGCGGGCTTGGCCGATCCGCTCGGGATCCGGGCCGGAGGAGAGTCGATGCTCTCGACAAGGTCGGCGAGGTCGCGGACCGCATAGGGGCGGCCGCAGCTGCGCGCGCGAAGCGCGGCATTCTCCAGCGCCTGCGGCTCCAGACCGAGCTTCTGGATCTGCTTGGCGAGTTCAGTGGGCGTGAAGGCCGTCTGCGGAATGGTGCGTGCGCCGCCCGCCTGGGTGATCTCGCGCGCGTTGACGGTCTGGTGATCGTCGGTGGCGCTTGGGAGCGGCACCAGGATCGCGGGGCGGCCGGCGGCGGTGAGCTCGGCGATGGTCGAGGCACCGGCGCGGGCGATCACGACATGGCTCCAGGCGAGGCGCTCGGGTAGGTCGGGCAGATAGGTGGCGATCTCCGCCGGGATACCGTGCTCGGCATATTGCGCGCGCACGCGATCAATGTCCTCCAGCCGGGCCTGGTGCGTCACCTGCAGGCGGCGGCGGAAGTGGAGCGGAAGCAGCGCGAGGCCGTCGGGCACGACCTGGCTGAGGATGCTCGCACCCTGGCTACCGCCGGTCACCAGCACGCGGAACAGGCCGTCTTCCTCCGGCGTCGGGAACGGGCGGTCGCGCAGCGCAAGCACGGACTCGCGCACCGGGTTGCCGACCAGGTGGACCTTGCCGGCATAGGCGGGCTTCAGCCGCTGCACGTCTTCGTAGGAGGTCGCGATCGCGTTCACGCGGCCGGCGACGAAGCGGTTGACGCGACCGAGGACGGCGTTCTGCTCGTGGATCACGGTCGGCACCTTGCGCGCAAAGGCCGCGAGCAGCGCCGGTAGCGCGGGATAGCCGCCGAAGCCGACGACGGCGGACGGCTGGAAGGTGTCGTAGAGCGCCATCGCCATCGCGCGGCCGGCGAGCATCTCGCGCCCGGCGCGCAGCCAGCCCAGCGGCCCGCCCTGAAGGCGGCCGGCAGGAAGCACATGCGTCTGAACGCCGTCGAACAGGCCTGGGAAACGCACGCCGCGTTCGTCGCTGACCAGCGCGACGCGGTGGCCGCGCGCGGTCAGCTCCGTCGCAAGGGCCGCCGCAGGGACCATGTGCCCCCCCGTGCCGCCAGCTGCCAGGACATAATGTTTCGATCCGCGCATCAACCGTTCCACCGGGTACCGTAGGGAGATCGCGTCAGATACGGGTTCCGGCGCGTGAAAGCGAGCAGCAGTCCCATGCCGAGCGACAGCGCGATCATCGAGGAGCCGCCATAGCTGATGAACGGCAGCGTCATGCCCTTGGACGGCGCGATGCCGGTGTTCACCGCCATGTTGATCAGCGCCTGCAATCCGAACTGCACGGCAAGGCCGGCGGCGGCGAGCAGGCGGAAGGCGTCTTCCTCGTCCAGCAGCCGCACGAACACGCGCACCACCAGCGCCAGGAACAGAAGCGCGATCGCGGCACAGGCGATCAGGCCGAACTCCTCGCCCACAACCGCATAGATATAGTCGGTGTGCGCTTCCGGCAGCTTGAACTTGATGCGGCCGCCGCCGGGACCCGTGCCGGTGATGCCGCCGGCCGTCAGCACCGCATGCGCCATGTCGGTCTGGTAGCTGTCGGTGTGGACGGCGTTGGGATCGGGGAAGAGGAAGCTGTCGATGCGGATGCGGGCCGTGTCGTAGAAGACATAGGCCGCGACCACGCCGCCTGCGCCCATTGCACCCAGCAGCGCCATGATCCGGGTGGAGATGCCCGCGATCATCAGCAGCGTCAGCCAGACGGAGCCGAAGATGATCGTCTGGCCGAAGTCCGGCTGCAGCATCAGCACGCACCCTACCAGCGCAGTGAGCGCGCCGGTGATCGGCACGACCGGCAGGTGCGGATCCTTGGCGCGGAACGACAGGATCCAGGCGGTGGCGACGATGAACAGCGGTTTGAGGAACTCGGAGGGCTGGAACTGGCTGATCCCGACCCCGATCCAGCGGCGGGCACCGTTGATCTCGACCCCGATCAGCGGCGTCGCCATCAGCAGCACCAGGAACACGGCGGCCCCGCCCAGCGCAAAGCGCCGTGCCGCCGTCGCGGGCAGCATCGAGACCCCGATCATCACCGGGAAGGACAGCACCACCCACAGCGCCTGGCGCCAGAAATAGGCCATCGCCGGGATCTTCACCGCACCGCTGGAATAACGCACCGCCGTGGCGGGGCTGGCGGCGGCGACGGCGACCAGCCCGAGCGCGACCAGCAGCATCGCGATCAGCAGCAGCACCCGGTCGATGTCGCGGAACCACAGGCCGATCGGCGAGCGGGCGCCGCGGCCGACGTGGCGCTGGACGCGCTCGCGCAGGGGATCGGCACGGAGAGAAGCGGCGCGCGCAACATCGGTCATCGCAGGTCCTCCACCGCGCGCGCAAAGGCGCGGCCACGCTCGGCATAGTCGCTGAACTGATCGAACGAGGCGCAGGCCGGCGACAAGAGCACCACCTCGCCCGGCTCCGCACGGGCGGCGGCGGCGCGGACGGCTGCGTCCAGCGTGCCAGACTCCTCCACCGGCAGCTCGGGCGCCAGCACCTCGGCGAAGCGGGGCCCGGCCTCGCCGATGGTGTAGGCGCGCACGACATGGCCGAAGCCGGGGCGGCAGGCGTCGAGGTCGTCGCCCTTGGGCTTGCCACCCAGGATCCAGTGAATGCGCGGGAAGGCGGCGAGCGCGGGCGCGACGGACTCGGGGTTGGTCGCCTTGCTGTCGTCGATGAAGGCGACGCCGTTCACCTCCCCCACGCGCTGCATGCGGTGGGGCAGGCCGGAAAAGCTCGCGAGGCCGGCGTCGATCGCCGCATTGTCGACGCCCAGCGCCTCGCAGGCGGCGATGGCGGCGAGCGCGTTCTGGGCGTTGTGCGGACCCTGGAGCGATGGCCAGCGCGACTGATCCATGCAGACGCCGGGGGCGATCTTGGTCAGGTCGGCGCTGCGGCCCACTTGCGCGACCTGGCGGGCGATGAGAGCCGAGGGCGTGTCGCCGATGCCGATGATCGCGGCATGGCCAGCGGACTGCATCGCGAACAGCCGCGCCTTGGACGCGGCATAGGCGTCGAAGCCGTCGTAGCGGTCGAGATGGTCGGGGGTAATGTTGAGCAGCACCGCCACCTCACAGTCGAGCGTGGTGGTGAGGTCGATCTGGTAGCTCGACAGTTCGAGCACATAGACGCCGCCCGCCGGCAGCGGCTGCTGCTCCAGGATCGGCAGGCCGATGTTGCCGCCCATCAGGGTCGGCACGCCCGCCGTCTGGAGGATGTGGTGGATCAGGGCGGTCGTGGTCGACTTGCCGTTGGTACCGGTGATGCCGACGACGCGGTGCGGCGGCAGGTCGGCACGGGCCTGCGCGAACAGCTCGATGTCGCCGAGGATCGGCACGCCCGCGGCGGCAGCCTTGGCGGCGATGGGGTGGCTGTTGAGCGGCACGCCCGGCGACACGATCACGCCGTCGAACCCGGCGAGGTCGATTTCCAGCGGGTCGGCGAGCGTGGAGCCACTCACGGCGTCACGGCGCGCGGGATCGCTGTCCCAGGCGGTGACGGTCGCGCCGCCTGCAAGCAGCGCGTTGACCGTGGCGATGCCGGAGCGTGCAAGCCCCAGCACCGCATAGCGCCTGCCGGACCAGCCGCCCGCGACGATCATCGCAGCTTCAACGTCGACAGGCCGGCCAATGCCAGCACCAGCGCCACGATCCAGAAGCGGATCACCACCGTCGCCTCCGCCCAGCCGAGCTGTTCGAAATGATGGTGGATAGGCGCCATCTTGAACACCCGCTTTCCGGTGCGCTTGTAGAAGAACACCTGGATGATGACGCTGAGCGCCTCCACCACGAACAGGCCGCCGATGATGCCGAGCACGATCTCGTGGTGCGCGGTGACCGCAATCGCGCCGAGCGCGCCGCCGAGCGCCAGGCTGCCGGTGTCGCCCATGAAGACGGCGGCCGGCGGCGCGTTGAACCACAGGAAGGCGAGCCCCGCCCCCGCAATGGCGCCGCACAGGATCGCGAGGTCGCCCGCCCCCGCCACATAGGGAATGCCGAGGTAGCCCGCGAACTTCGCGTTGCCCGCCAGATAGGCGATCACCATGAATGCGACCGAGGCGATGATGACCGGCATGGTCGCGAGGCCATCCAGGCCGTCGGTCAGGTTCACGGCGTTGCCGAACGCCACGATCGTGAAGGCGGCGAACACGACGTAGAACGGCCCGAGATCGATCGCGACGTTGGAGAAGAAGGGCACGTAGAGCTGGGTGCCGGTCTCGCGGATGATCAGCCAGCTGGCGATGCCGGCGATCACGAATTCCAGCAGCAGGCGGACGCGCCCGGGCACGCCGGCGGTGCTCGCCTTGCGCACCTTGTCATAGTCGTCGAGGAACCCGATCGCCGCAAAGCCGAGCGTCACGAACAGGCAGGCCCAGACGAACGGGTTGCGCAGGTCCATCCACAGCAGGATGGACAGCGTCATCGAGGTCAGGATCATCAGGCCGCCCATGGTGGGCGTGCCGACCTTGGCGAGATGGGTCTGCGGTCCGTCGGTGCGGATCGGCTGCCCCTTGCCCTGGCGGACGCGCAGCCAGCCGATGAACCAGGGGCCGATGATGAGGCCAAGGAACAGCGCCGTCGCGACGGCACCGCCGCTGCGGAAGCTCAGATAGCGGACGAGGTTGAGGACGCCCGGAAAGCCCAGCGTCTCGGCGATCAGATACAGCATCAGCCTCTTTCCGCCAGCGCCGCGACCACGGCTGCCAGCCCCACCCCATTCGAGCCCTTGACGAGAACCGCGTCGCCCGGCGCAAGCAGCGCCGAAAGGCGGTCCTGCGCGGCAGCGGCGTCGGGCACATGGACGAAATCGACCGTGCCCTCAAGGGCTTCGGCAAGAGCCTTCATGCCCGCGCCCACCAATATGGCGTGCGAAACCCCCGCTTCGCCGAGCGGGCCCGCCAACTCGGCGTGGAAGCGGTCGCTCGCCTCCCCCAGTTCGCGCATCTCGCCGAGCACCGCGAGCTTGCGGCCCGGCTCCTCGGCCAGCACCTTGAGCGTCGCGCGCATCGAGGCGGGATTGGCGTTGTAGCTCTCGTCGATCAGCAGCGCGCTACCCTCGCCGATCGCGATCTGCGTGCGCGCGCCGCGGCCGGGAAGCCCCGGCAGGTCGGCAAGCGCGAGCCCGGCCTGGGCGAGGTCCCCGCCGGCCGCCTCGACGGCGGCGAGCACGGCCATCGCGTTGGCGACCCAGTGCACGCCCGGAGGCGCCAGGGTGAAGCTCAGTTCGCGGTCGCCGAGCTTCGCGATGACGAAGGTGCCGCCGGTGCCGATCGCGACATGCTCGACCGCGCGCACGTCCGCGCCCTCGCCCAGGCCGAAGGTGACGATCCGGCCGGCATGCGGGCGGGCCGCGGCGATCAGGCGGTCCCGGTGGGGGCTGTCGAAGGGAATGATGGCGGTGCCGCCGGGCTCCAGGCCCTGGAAGATCTCCCCCTTGGCGTCGGCGATGGCGGCTTCGGAGGGGAAGAAGGCGGTGTGCGCGGGGGCGATGGTGGTGACGACCGCGATGTGCGGGCGCACGATGCGGGTGAGCGCCGCCAGTTCGCCCGCGTGGTTCATGCCCATCTCGAACACGCCGAAACGGGTGGCGGCCGGCATGCGCGCGAGGCTCAGCGGCACGCCGGTGTGGTTGTTGTAGCTCTTGACCGAGCGGTGCGCGCTGCCCGGCGCGCCGCGGTCGAGGGCCGCGAACAGCGCCTCCTTGGTGCCGGTCTTGCCGACGGAGCCGGTGACGCCGATCACCGTCGCGTCCATGCGGGCGCGGGCGGCACGGGCGAGCGCTTCGAGCCCGGCCATGGTGTCCTCCACGCGCACGCTCGGATGCGGCGTATCGGCCGACACCAGCGCGCCGGCGGCGCCGCGAACGAAGGCGCCGTCGAGGAAGCGGTGGCCGTCGGTCGCCTCACCGCTCAGCGCGACGAACAGGTCTCCGGGCGCCACCTCCCGCGAATCGAAGGTAACGCTGTCGACCGCGAATTCGGCCGAGGCGGTGCCGCCGGTGGCAGCCGCGATCTCGGCCGAGGTCCACAAGGATGTCATGCCGTCCCCGCACACTCCCGGGCCACCGCGACATCGTCGAACGGCAGCACCAAATCTCCGACGATCTGCCCCTGTTCGTGCCCTTTGCCGGCGAGCAGCACGATGTCTTCGGGTCCCGCTTCCGCAATGGCGGCGGCGATAGCATCGCGACGACCGCCGATCTCGCGTGCATCCGGCGCACCTTCGAGCACCTGCGCACGGATGGCGGCCGGGTCCTCGCTGCGGGGATTGTCGTCGGTGACGATGACCAGGTCGGCCCCAGCGGCGGCTGCCGCACCCATCGGCTTGCGCTTGCCGGTGTCGCGGTCGCCGCCGGCGCCGAACACGACGATCAGGCGGCCGGCGGCATGGGGCTTCAGCGCAGCGATGGCGGCCTCGAGCGCATCCGGCGTGTGCGCATAGTCGACGTACACCGGCGCGCCGCTGCGGGTGATGACCGCGCGCTCCAGCCGGCCACGCACCGGCTGGAGCCGGGAAAGGCCGGCGAGCGTCGCCTTGAGATCGCCGCCGGTCGCCAGCACCAGCCCGGCGGCGGTGAGCGCGTTGGCAGCCTGATAGGCGCCGATCAGCGGCAGGTTGACCTTGTGGGTCTCCCCTTCCGCCTCGATCATGAGCGTCTGACCCAGCAAGGTGGGGTCGCGCCCGACGAGGCGCAGCGTCTCGCCATGCTCGCCGACCGTGAGCAGCCGGTTGCCGCGCATGCGGGCGAGGTCGATCACGCGATCGGCGTGGGGATCGTCCACCCACACCACGGCCGCGCCGTCCGGGTCGAGCACTTCGGAGAAAAGGCGCAGCTTGGCGGTGAAATAGGTCGCCATGTCGCCGTGATAATCGAGATGATCGCGGCTGAGGTTGGTGAAGGCGGCGGCGCGGACCGGCAGGCCCTCGGTCCGGTACTGCGACAGGCCGTGGCTCGATGCTTCGAACGCGACATGGGTCACGCCCTCGCGGGCCAGGCCGGCGACGTTGGAAAGGAACGTCACCACGTCGGGCGTGGTGAGGCCGGTCGAGACGCGATCGTCGGCGGTGGTGACGCCCAGCGTACCGATCGAAGCGGCATGATGGCCCTGCATGCGCCACAGCTGCCGGGTGAGCTCGACCGTCGAGGTCTTGCCATTGGTGCCGGTCACCGCGACCGCGGTCTCGGGGAACGGCGCAAAGAACGCTGCCGCGAGGCGGGCGAAGCGTTCGCGCGGGTTGCGGTCGGCGATGTGGACTGCGCCCTCGACCACCGCCTCCGGCCGAGCGACCACGGCGATCGCACCGGCGGCGACGGCTGCGGGGATGAAATCCTCGCCATTGACCGTCGCGCCCTCGAACGCGCCGAAGATCGTGCCCGGGGCCACCTTGCGATGGTCGATGGCGAAACCGGTGACGGTCGGGCCGCCTTCGGTGCCGAGGAGAGTTCCCAACTTCATTCCGGTCCCGCGCTCTTTTCCTGGCCAGCGGGATGCCACAGCAGCCCGCGCAATTCGCTCGTGTCGACGTCGGCCCGCGCATCCGGGATCACGCCCAGCAGCGGCCCCGTGCGGCTGATCACCCGCGACGCCACCGGCGCGGCCGTCCAGGCGGCACTGGTGAAGCCGTAGGTTTCCTTGGTTCCCTTGGGCGAGTCGAGCATCGCGATCACCACATAGCGCGGGTGGTCCATCGGGAAAGCCGCCGCAAAGGTCGAGACGTTCACCTTCTTGGAATAGCCGCCCCCCGACACGCGCTCGGCCGTCCCGGTCTTGGCGCCGACGCGGAAGCCCGGAGCCTCGCCGCGGCGGCCGGTGCCTTCCTGTACCACCAGGCGCAGCAGCTGGCGCATGCGGTCGCTGGTCGCCTGGCTGAACACGCGCCGGCCCTTGGGCACCGCGCCAGGCGCGCGCTTCAACAAGGTCGCCGGGCGCCAGATGCCGCCGTTGACCATGGTCGCGTAAGCCGTCGCGAGGTGGAGCGGCGTCACCGCGATGCCATGGCCATAGGCGGAGGTCATGGTCGTGGTGCGCGCCCAGAAGGTCGGCCAGATCGGGCGCGCCTTCTCGATCTCGATGCTGGGCGGCGTGTCGAAGCCGAGGCTGCGGAAGAGCGTCCGCATCCGCGCCTCGCCCATCTCGTCGGCGATGCGCGCCGTGGCGATGTTGGACGAGTGGACCAGCGTCTCGGGAATGTTGAGCCAGCGGCGCTCGGCGTGGTCGTCGTGGATGCGGAAGCGACCGATCGGCAGCGGCTGGGTCGCGTCGTAGCGCTTGCTCATCGAACTGGCGACGCCGGTCTCGATCGCGGCGGCGACCGTGAGCGGCTTGAAGGTCGAGCCGAGCTCGTAGACGCCCTGGGTCGGGATGTTGAGCTCGGACCCGCCGCTCGTCACCTTGTTGGGGTTGAAGGTGGGAAGCGAGGTCATCGCCATCACCTCCCCCGAGTCCACGTCGAGGATGACGCCGGCGGCACCGACCGCCTGGAAGCGCGCCATCGCCTGGCTGAGCTCGCTCTCCAGCGCCGCCTGGACGCGCACGTCGAGCGACAGCGCGACCGGCTGGCCGCGCTCTGCCGGGTCGGTCAGCCGGGTATCGAGGTAGCGTTCCATGCCGCGCATCCCGCGGCCGTCCATGTCGAGATAGCCGAGCGCATGGGCGGCGAGCGTCGATTGCGGATACAGCCGCTCCGGCTCGCGCGCGAAGACGATGCCGGGCTCGCCCAGCGCGTTCACCTGCCCCACCAGCTCGGGGAGCGCGCGGCGGCGAAGGTAGCGGAAGGTCGTGTCGCCCTGCAGGATGCGGCGGTAATAGCCGGCGTCATGCTCGGGAAGGACCGCCGCCAGCTGCTCGGCGAGCAGCGCCTTGTCGCCGATCACCTTGTTCGGCCGCACCGCGATCGACCAGGCATCGATGGTACGGGCAAGCGGCGCCCCATTGCGGTCGACGAGGTCGGCGCGCAACGGCACCAGCGCCGCCGCCGCATCGCGCGAGGAGGCGGGCGAGGTCGAGATGGCGAGCGTCGCCAGCCGGAGCAGCACCATTGCCACGCCCGCCGCGAACAGCAGCAGCACGATCATCAGCCGCACATGCGCAATGGCGACCAGCGAATGCCGGCCGCCATCACCCTGGCGCTGAGTCATCGGGGGCGCGACGACGACGATCACCGGTTCTTCACCGCCTCCTGCCGGGCACCGCGGGCGAGATCGCGCAAGGTGCGGTCGCTGAGCAGCGTCTGATCGAGCATCGCCACGGCCTGTGCCTTGCGCTCGGCCGGGCGGCTCGGCGCAGCGGTCACCAGGCCGGCGGTGCGGACCGGGGCGGCGGCGGGCTTGCGCGCTGCGGGCGCGGCGCTTGCGACGGCGACCGGTGCGGCGGCAGCCTTGCGCGGCGCCGGCTGCGTCCGCGCGACCGCGACGGGCGCTGCGGCGGCGACCGGCTTGGCCGAGGACACGCTTGCGGTGGCGACCGGTGCGCGGGTGGTCACCGCTTCGGCTGCGACCTTGGCTGCGGCGGCGTCCGCCTCCGCCTGCGCCATGGTCGCGGCGGTCAGCACCACCCCGGCGCTCGGCACCACATAGGAGGCGAACTGGACATCGTCGCCGGGCGTGCGGCCGGGCAGCTGCGCCAGCATCGCCTCGCCACCGACGAACTGCTCGGCACGCGGAGCGGCCAGCGAGAGGACGTCGCCGTTCCAGCGCTCCAGCTGCGCGAGGTTGGCGCGGGTGTCGAACTCGGTCTCCAGCACGCGGATGTCGTTGCGCGCCTTTACGATCGCACGCTCGACCGATTCGACGCGGCTGCGCTCGGCGGCCACCTGCGAGGTGACGAGGTAGAAGGCGGGCGCGACCACCGCGACGCACAGGCACCAGCCGAGTGTCTTGAACCCGAACGCTGCCATTACTTCACTCCTGCCTCTGTCCATGCCGCGGCGGCCGTACGCCGGGCGGTTCGCAATGTTGCCGATCGTGCGCGCGGGTTGCGCGCGAGCTCCGCCTCGCCGGCGCGGACCGGCTTGGCGGGGGATTCGAAGCTGGGCGCGCGGCCTGCCGCCTGGGCGGGCATGTGCCGCGATCCGGAGGGCGTGCTGCCGCTGCGCTCGCGGAGGAAGCGCTTGACGATGCGATCCTCCAGGCTGTGGAAGGTCACCACCGCCAGGCGGCCGCCGGGCTTCAGCACGCGCTCGGCCGCTTCCAGCCCGCGCTCTAGCTCGTCGAGCTCGGCGTTCAGGTGGATGCGCAGCGCCTGGAAGGTGCGGGTCGCCGGGTCCTTCTTCTCGTGCGGCTTGTGGCCGAGCGCGCGGCGGACGATCGAGGCGAGCTCGGCCGTGCGGGTGATCGGGCGCGCCTCGACGATCGCGCGCGCCACCCGGCGCGAGCGGGGCTCCTCGCCATAATGGTAGAGCACGTCCGCGATCTCCGCCTCGTCGGCGGTGTTGACGAAATCGGCAGCAGTGGGGCCCGACTGGCTCATCCGCATGTCGAGCGGCCCATCGGCCTGGAAGGAGAAGCCGCGCTCCGCCTGGTCAAGCTGCATGGAGGACACACCGATGTCCATCGTCACGCCATCGACGGGCACGACGCCCAGATCCGCCAGCGCCGAGGCCATCGAGGAGAACGGCGCCTCGACCAGCGTCAGCCGCTCGCCCGCCTCGGCAAGGGTCGGCGCGGCATTGGCCACCGCATCGGGATCGCGATCGAACGCGATCACCCGCGCGCCCCGGCCGAGCATGGCACGCGTATAGCCGCCGGCGCCGAAGGTGGCGTCGACATGCACTTCGCCGGGCTCGATCGCGAGGCCGTCGAGCACCTCGTCGAGCAGCACGGGGATGTGGGGCGCGTCGCTCATCGCAGCCCCTTCTCTTCCATGCAGAACTCGACGAGCTCGCGCGTCTCCTCGGCGATGCTGTCGTCGGCGAGCAGCGCTTCCGGGTTCCAGATGTTGAAGGTGTTGCCGCGGCCGTGGAAGAAGGCCCACTTCTCGATCTTGGCACGGCGGCGGAAGAAGGTCGGCAGCACGAAGCGGCCGGCGCTATCGAACGGCGCCGATTCCAGGTTGCCGAACGCATTGCCCGCCACGTTGTAGTCCACCGCCTCCCCGCTGTCCTCGACCGCCAGTTCGCGCGGATCGATGCGCGCGTGCAGGATGCGGGGCCAGTTGACGTCGAACCCGACCAGGCAGCCGTGCTGGGAATCGCGCGCGATCAGCAGGTCGCGGGCGTCCGCGTTGCGCTCCAGTGCGGCGCGCAGCTTTGCGGGAACAGCGACTCGCCCTTTGGCGTCAACTGCTTGCAGCCCGTAGCTCAGATAGAGTTCTCGGTCTGACACGCTGCCCCAATCGGTCGCGCAGCGTCGCCTTCCCCGCTGTCCTCACGATGCTGGCGCCGGCCAGTCGCGCTTCGGCTTCGCGGCGGAGGTGCTGCCCCCTCGTTGACACATTCGTATCAAATCCATCTTTGGCCCACAATGGGCTAACCTGGGTGAGAGTGGGATTTACCGCCACTTTTTCCCGCTTGGTCCGGGATTCACCGCCACGCGTAAGAACCCGGCTCCCGTCGAGGAGACGGGACCGGGCGAATGGCAGTGGGAGAGAATGGGAAACGCCGCCCGATCGCGGATACAGGCGCGCGAGCGCGCACGCCGGCTGGCGTTGCGCGGAACCCTCCGTCAGCGGGTGGAAACCGCCCCTATTGGGGAATCGAAGCCGGCGGCTCCATCGGCGCGAGCTTGGCAGGCGGCGCGATGCTGTTGGTGGCGGCGGGCGCGATGCCGAGCTCGGCGAGCGGCTCGCGACCCGCGTCGGCGGTGCTCACGCCCTTGTCGGTGCCGGTCATGTTGGCGACCGTCTCCACGTTGGGCGCGCCGACCGCCACCACCGGCGCATCGTTGCGCGCGGAACTGACCAGCGCACTCGCCAGCAGGATGAGGATGAGCACGACGGCGAGGCCGGTCATCCCGACCCGCACACGCTGCATCGCGCTCAGCTGTTCATTGGCATTCGGCATGCGTGAAGGAGAACTAGTCGAATCGTCCGCCACTGTCGACCGTGGCGTCAGGCTGCCGCCGCTTCGCGTCGCGGTGCGAGGCCCTTCGCCGCCAGCCATTCGGGGTTGTAGAGGGTGGAG
This sequence comes from Sphingomonas molluscorum, assembly GCF_039522995.1. NCBI lineage: Bacteria > Pseudomonadati > Pseudomonadota > Alphaproteobacteria > Sphingomonadales > Sphingomonadaceae > Sphingomonas > Sphingomonas molluscorum. Next base: position 132,828 of record NZ_BAAAEL010000001.1, read on the forward strand.
AGATAGCGAAAGCCCGTGTCGCACAGGATCGTCGCGACCCGGCTGCCGGCCCCAAGCTCCCGCGCCAGGCGCACGGCCCCGGCGACGTTGATGCCCGACGACAGGCCGAGGCAGATCCCCTCCTCGTCCAGGAGGCGGCGGACCCATTCATAGCCCTCGGCATCGGAGATGCGGAACTGGGTGTCGATCGGCGCCCCCTCCAGGTTGGCGGTGATGCGCCCCTGGCCGATCCCTTCCGCGACCGAGGACCCTTCGGACTTCAGCTCGCCGCAGGCATAATATTCGTAGAGCGCGGCGCCATGCGGATCGCTGAGCGCGATGGTGACGTTCGGGTCCCGCTCCTTCAGCGCCAGGCCGACACCCGCGAGCGTGCCGCCCGTCCCCGCCGCACAGGTGAAGCCGTCGATGCGGCCGTCCATCTGGTCCCAGATCTCGGGCGCGGTGCCGGTGATGTGCGCGCGGCGGTTGGCGATGTTGTCGAACTGGTTCGCCCAAATCGCGTTCGGCGTCTCCTCAGCGATGCGGCGCGAGGTGTGCACGAAATGGCCGGGGTTGGAATAGGGCGCCGCCGGCACCAGCACGAGTTCGGCGCCGAGCGCGCGCAGCGTGTCCATCTTCTCCCGGCTCTGCGTCTCCGGCATCACGATGATGGTGCGATAGCCCTTGGCATTGGCAACCAGCGCCAGGCCGATGCCGGTGTTGCCGGCCGTCCCCTCGACGATGGTGCCGCCGGGCGCGATCAGGCCGCGCGCCTCCGCATCCTCGATGATCGAAAGCGCCGCGCGGTCCTTCACCGAGGCGCCAGGGTTGGCGAACTCGCACTTGCCGTAGATTTCCGCGCCCGCAGCCTCGCTTGGACCTTTCAACAGGACGAGCGGAGTGTTGCCGATCAGGGCGAGCGAGTTGGGAGCGGTGTGCATGACGGCTACATGGGTGCAAGCCGCCGCGGGCACAAGCAAGCGATGCTACGGGCGGGCCAACCCGCATTCGCTGGATGCCCGCGCTTTTCGGTTCAGCTTGGCGCCCGAAGGCAATAGGGCGCGGGCCGGACACAAGGGGATTTCCACCATGAAGCTGTCGCACTCCATCGCCGCGCTCGCGGTGTGCGCTCCTGCCGCCGCCGTGGCGCAGGAGGCAACGCCGCCCGCGAACGAAGTGGTGGTCACCGGCCGCGGGCTGGAGACACCCGCCGAAGCGACGGTGGCAGTGGTCGAGATCGATCGCGAGCGTATCTTGTCGGAAGCGAGCCACCGGCTCGAGACCCTGCTCGCCGACGCGGCCGGCCTGCAGCAGTTCCGGCGCGCCGACTCGCGATCGGCGCATCCGACCGCGCAGGGGCTGTCGCTGCGCGGCATTGGCGGCAATGCGTCGAGCCGCGCGCTGCTGATCCTGGACGGCGTGCCTCAGGCGGACCCGTTCGGCGGCTGGGTCGCCTTCCCCGCCTATGCGACCGAGCGGCTGGGCCGCATCCGCGTGACCCGCGGGGGCGGCAGCGGCTTCTGGGGGTCGGGCGCGCTCGCCGGCACGGTCGAGCTGGAGAGCGCGACGCCGGACCAGCTGTCGCCGCTCACCGGCAGCATCGCCTATGGCAGCCGCGACTCGGTGGAGGCCAACGGCTCGGCAACGCTGGTGCGCGGCAGCGGCTTTGCGACGGTGTCGGGCGCCTATGCCCGCGGCGACGGCTTCGTGCCGACCGTGGCGGAAGACCGCGGCCCCGCCGATCGCGCCGCACCCTATGAGCAGGCGTCAGGCGCGATCCGGGCGGGGATCGCGATCGCCCCGGAGACCGAGGTGCAGGTCAACGTCAGCGCCTTTACCGACCGGCGCGAGCGCGGCACCGCCTTTACCGACAACAGCAGCGAGGGCGCGGACGCGAGCGTGCGGCTAGTCGGGCGCGGCCGCTGGGGCTGGTCGGCGCTGGGCTATGTCCAGACGCGGGCGTTCGCGAGCAGCTTTGCGAGCGTCGATGCGACGCGGACCACCGCCACCCAGTCGCTGGACCAGTATAACGTGCCGGCCACCGGCATCGGCGCGCGCTTCGAAGTCGCGCCGCCAGTCGGCAAGGGCATCTCGCTGCGGCTGGGCGGCGACGTGCGGGCGCTCGAGGGGCGCACGCAGGAACGCTACACCTTTGTCGCGGGCAGCCCGACGCGCCGCCGGGAGACCGGCGGGCGGACGCAAACGCTGGGCCTGTTTGCGGACGGATCGGCGCAGTTGGGCGACCTGACCCTGTCGCTGGGCGGGCGTGTCGATTGGTGGCGGATCGAGGACGGGCATCTCGACGAGCGCGCGCTCACCGGGGGCGCGGCCCTGACCGACACGCGCTTTGCCGATCGCGACGGCAGCGAGGCGACCGGCCGTGCGGGGATCGCGTGGCAGGCGAGCGATGCGATCGCCTTGCGGGCCGCGGCCTATCGCGGGTGGCGGCTGCCGACGCTCAACGAGCTCTACCGTCCGTTCCGGGTGGGGCCGGACGCCACCGCCGCCAACCCGGACCTGGCGCCCGAGCAGCTGACCGGGGCCGAGGGCGGCGTTACCCTCACCCCGCTGCCGGGCATGCAGCTGTCGGGCACCTTCTTCTGGAACCGGCTGGAGGATGCGATCGCCAATGTGACGGAGGGCCGCGGGCCGGGCACTTTCCCGGGTGTGGGCTTCGTGTCGGCGGCGGGCGTCTATCGGGTGCGGCGCAACCTCGACGCGATCGAGTCGAAGGGGTTCGAGCTGGATGCGAGCTACCGGCCGGGGCCGTTCGGCGCGCGCGTGTCCTGGTCGCACACCGATCCGCGGGTGGAGGCGTCGGGCAGCGCCGCGGCGCTCGACGGGCTGCGGCCGGCGCAGACGCCGCGCGACCTGGTGTCGGCGACCGTCGACTGGCGGCAGGGCGGCTGGGGCGCCGCACTGACGCTGCGCCACGCCGCCCGCCAGTTCGAGGACGATGCCAATGAGGAGGCGCTCGCCCCCGCGACCACAGTCGACGCCTTCTTCGCGGCACCGATCCGCGCCGGCTTCTCCCTGGAGTTGCGGGGCGAGAACCTGCTCAACGAGCGGGTGGAAACCGGCATCAGCGGCGCCGACGTGGTCGAGCGGGCGTCGCCGCGGACGCTGTGGGTGGGGCTGCGCTACCGGGGGTAAGCGGCACGCCGGGGCAGGAGAAGACTTACATCTCCACGACCGTCCCGGCGAGGCGTTCGACCTCCCCGGGATCGTGGGTGACCATCAGCATCGGAAGCGCGAGTTCGTCGCGGAGCCGCTCGATGGTGCGCATCACCTCCTCGCGCCGGTTGCGGTCGAGCGAGGACATGGGCTCGTCCAGCAACAGGAAGCGCGCACCCGACAGCAGCGCTCGGCCGATCGCGACGCGGCGCGCCTCCCCGCCAGAGAGCGTTCGGGGCCAGCGATCGAGCAGGGGTTCGAGCTCCAGCAGCGCCACCGTCTCGTCGAAGCCGATCAGCGCCCCCTCCCGCGCCGCGCGGCGGGCGCCGTAGCGCAGGTTGCTGTGCACCCGCAGGTGCGGGAACAGCCGCGCCTCCTGGAAGACATAGCCTGCCTGGCGCCGCGCCACGGGCACGTCGATGCCGGTGGCGGAGTCGAACAGCGTGCGATCGCGCACGCGGACATGGCCGCGATCGGGGCGGACCAGGCCGGCGACCATGTTCAGCACCGTGGTCTTGCCGGCACCCGAAGGACCGAACAGCAACGTCAGCCCGGGTTCCGGCGCGATCCGGCACGCGAAGCTTCGGTCGCCGCGGCGGAGCACGACATCGACGTCAAAGGACATGCAGCCTCCGCCCGGAACGGCGGGTCAGCACCTCGGAGATGACGAGCGCGGCCAGGGCGAGCGCCACCGAGAGGAGTGCCAGCCGCAGCACCGCCGGCTCGCGCCCGGGCACCTGGAGCGCGTCATAGATGGCGAGCGGCAGCGTCTGGGTTTCGCCCGGGACGTTGGAGACGAAGGTGATGGTCGCGCCGAACTCGCCGAGTGCCCGCGCGAAGCCGAGCACGGCGCCGGCCAGCACACCGGGAAGGCTCAGCGGCAATGTGATCGTCGCAAAGACGCGCATCCGCCCTGCCCCGAGCGTGCGTGCGGCCGATTCGAGGCGCTGGTCGACCGCCTCGATCGACAGGCGCATCGCCCGCACCATCAGCGGCAGCGCCATCACCGCCGCCGCGATCGCCGCCCCCGTCCAGCGGAACAGCACGGTCTCGCCGGTCCAGCGTTCGAGAAGCGCGCCGATCGGGCCTGCGGGCGCGAAGGCGAGCAGCAGCAGCCAGCCGGTCACCACCGGCGGCAGCACCAGCGGCAAGTGGACGATGCCGTCGAGCAGCACCCGGCCGGGAAAGCGCCCGCGAGCGAGCAGCCAGGCGAGCGCGAAGGCGACCGGCAGCGCCGCTACCACGGCCACCCCGCCGACGCGCAGCGACAGCCAGACGACGGTCCACTCCTCAGGCGACAGTTCCACTGTTCAGCGCGTCGAGAAGCCGAAGCGGGCGAAGATCGCCTTGCCCTCGCGGCTGTTCAGGAATCGGCGGAAAGGCTCCGCATCCGGGCTGGTCCCGTTCTTGAGGCGGGCCGCGGGGTAGACGATCGGGGGATAGCTGCCGGCGGGAAACACCCCTGCGATCCGCACCTTTGCAGAGGCGCGCGCGTCCGTCGCATAGACGATGCCGAGCGGCGCCACGCCGCGCTCCACCAGCGCAAGGGCGGCGCGCACGCTTTCGCCCCGCACCACCAGCGGCGCGACCTGCTGCCAGCCGCCGAGCTTTTCAAGCGCCGCCTTGCCGTATTTGCCGGCCGGCACCGCGTCGGGATTGGCCATGGCGAGCCGCCCGCGAGGCCCGAGTGCGGGGCGGAGATCGACGCCGGGGCGCAACGCGACGCGAACGCTGCTGCCTTTCGGCGCGATCAGCACCAGCCGGTTGCCGAGAAGATCGGTGCGCGTGCCGGGCACGACGAGCCCACGCCGATCGAGATCGTCCATCCAGTCGCGATCGGCGGACACGAACAGGTCGGCGGGCGCGCCGGAGGCGGCTTGTCGGGCGAGCGCCGAACTGGCGGCGAACGACAGGCGCGGCCGCGGATGGCCCCGGCGCGCCCAGGCGTCGGCCGCCGCGTTCATCGACTCCTGCAGGCTCGCCGCGGCGAGCACCAGCGGCGGCCGCGGCTGTGCAGCAACGGGCGTGAAAGCGGAAGCACCCGCCAGCCCCAGCAGCGCGAGCGCAGCGAGCACGCCTCGTCTCAACATCCCCGTCTCCGTCTCATTCCGCCGTTCCTAGCGGGAGACGGAGGCGGTTGCACCTGTCGCTTGGCCGGCCGCCTGCGGCCGGCCGAACGGGTCAGGACTTGCCGGTCATCTGGCCGATGGTGGCGCGGCCGAAGCTTGCGATGAGTTCGCCGATTTCCCGGGCCTGGGCGACCGAGCGCGTGCTCTGTTCGCGCATATATTCGCTTTGCAGGCGCATCACCTCGGTCATGTCGTGGGCCTGGGCGGCGGCACGCATCATCCGAAAGGCTTCGCGGGTGTTGGTCTCGGCCTGGTCGAGCATCCTGAGGCCGAGCTCGCTGCCCTGGCCGGCGATCTGCCCGCCGGCCGCGCGCATGCGCTCGCCCGCGGCGCGCAGCCCCTCGGCCATGCCGCCGGCCGCGTCGCCCGATCCGCCCGGCATGCCGTCGCCGCCGAAGGCATTGTCCGCGCCGCCGATGCCTGCTCCCGTGGTTGCGGCACCGTCGCCTGCGGGTTCGGAGGTGCTGTTACCGGGATTCTGTTCCGCCATGTCTGTCTCCTGCCGGCGCGGCGCCCGGCCTCGAAAAGGGGGTCTGCCCGCGCCTGTCGGTGCGACGCGCGAGGATCGGCAAGGTTCCGCGCCGGCCGGCCGTTTCATCTCCGCAACGGAACGACTTCCCGCGCGAAAAGTTGATCGTCTCCCAGCCGTCGTCCTTGAGCGGAGTCGAGCCGTCGCCACCGCCTATGAATTCAAGCCGCACGAGCGGCCGCTGCTTCCGGGCTCGCCGGCAACGCCCGAGCATCCGCTCGGCCGCCGCTACGCCTATTTCGCGGTCGGAACCCTGCTGGGGCTCACCGGCGGCCTGAACAACGGGCTGCTCACCGCCAACCTGCCCCAGATCCAGGGGTCGCTCGGCCTGACGCCCGTGCAAGGTGGTTGGCTAACCGCGATCAACGCGATGACCAGCGTGTGCATGGGCATGCTGCTGATCAAGTTCCGCCAGCAGTTCGGCCTGCAGCGCTTCACCCGCGTGTTCCTGATCGCGTTCCTGTGCCTCAACGTCTTCCAGCTGTTTGTCCACGGCTATGTGACCCAGCTGATCGTCCGCGGGGCGGCCGGGCTGGTGGGAAGCGCGCTCACGACGCTGTGCTTCATGTACATCATGCAGTCGCTGCCGGCGTCGATGCGCTTGTCCGGCATGATTATCGGCTTCGGCTCCTCCACGGTGGCGCTGCCGCTGGCGCGGGTGATCTCACCGCTGCTGCTGCTGGACGGGCACATCCAGAACCTGTTCCTGTTCGAGCTGGGCCTGACCCTCGCCGCGCTCGCCTCGGTCGGCCTGCTCCGCCTGCCGCCGAGCGAGCGGTTCCAGGCCTTCGAGCGGATCGACTTCCTGACCTTTGCCCTGTTCGCACCGGGCATGGCGCTGCTGTGCGCAGTGCTGGTGCAAGGCCGCATCCAGTGGTGGACCACCGAATGGCTGGGCTATGCGATCGCCGCGGCGATCCCGCTGATCGGGACCGCACTGCTGATCGAGCACAACCGGGCCAACCCGCTGCTCAACACGCGCTGGATGCGCAACGGCAACATCCTGCGGTTCGCGACCGTCGCGGCATCGATGCGCATCCTGCTGTCCGAACAGAATTTCGGCTCCATCGGCCTGCTGACCGCGCTGGGTATGGGCAACGAGCAGCTGGTCACGCTGAACGTGGTGGTGGTGTTCGCGTCGATCGCGGGCATCTGCGTGAGCCTGGCGACCCTCACCCCGAACGAGCTGGGGCTGCCGGTGATCGCGTCGGTGGTGCTGATCGGTATCGCGGCGTGGATGGACTCGCACGCGACCAACCTCACCCGACCCGCCAACCTCTACCTGAGCCAAGCGCTGATCGCCTTTGCCGCGCTGTTCTTCCTGGGGCCGATGATCATGATCGGCATCTTCCGCGCGCTCGCCCGCGGGCCGAGTCACATCATCAGCTTTTCCGCCGTGTTCGGCATCTCCCAAACGATGGGCGGGCTGGTCGGGTCTTCGCTGCTGGGCAGCCTGCAGATCGTGCGGGAGAAGTTCCACGCGTTCCAGATCACGCAGGCGCTGACGACGACGGACCCGCAGGTCGTGTCGCGCATCCGGCAACTCGGAGGCGCCTATGCGTCGGCGATCGGCGATCCCGTCCGGCAGCAGGCGCAGGGCACGAGCCTCCTAGCCCAGCTGGTCACGCGCGAGGCGAACATCCTGGCCTACAACGACGTTTTCCTGATGGTCGCGATGCTCTCGGTCGTGCTGACCGTGTGGCTCGGCGGCTATTGGCTCTATCACAAGGTGCGCGGGGTCAACCCGTTGGCCGAGGAACTGGCAGCAGTGCAACGGATGCGACAGACGACGTGAGCGATATTCGCCCCCCCGCCCCGGAGCCGCACGAGCGGCTCAAGGATCCGATCGAGGTCCCGCCGCAGGCCGACGCGGCTGCCGCTCCCGCGCCGGCGCCTTCGCGCGGCTGGGCACCGCCACGCGGTAGCCTGCGCGCCACGATCGGCTTCATCGCGATGCTGGTCGCAGGCGTGCTGCTGGCACTCTATGCCTGGGGCCTGCCGCCCTTCACCACGGCGTTCCAGGAGACGGACAACGCCTATGTCCGCGGGCAGACGACGGTGATCGCGCCCCAGGTCAACGGCTATATCACCGAGGTGGCCGTGCGCGATTTCGAGGTGGTGAAGAAGGGGCAGGTCCTCGCCCGGATCGACGACCGCATCTATCGTCAGCGGGTAGAGCAGGCGCGCGCGCAGCTCGCCACCCAGATCGCGACGCTCAGCAACTCCGCCCAGAGCCAGCGGTCGAGCCAGGCGACGCTGGGCGGCCAGGCCGCGGCGGTCGAGAATGCACGCGCCCAGCTCGCCCGTGCCCAGGCGGACATGCGGCGCGTCGCCGAACTGGTGGACGAGGGATCGGTGTCGCTGCGCGAGCGCGACCAGACGCTCGCGGCGTTGCGCCAGGCGGAAGCGGCGGTACATCAAGCGGAGGCGCAACGCAGCGTCGCCCAGGAACAGGTGCGATCGGTGACAGTCGGCCGCGGCGGGCTGGAGGCGGCGGTGGAAGGTGCGCGCGCGGCGCTGCGCCTCGCCGAGATCGACCTTGCCAACACGGTGATCCGGGCACCGCAGGACGGGCGCCTGGGTGAAGTGGGCGTGCGGCTGGGGCAATATGTCACCGCGGGCACGCAGCTGGTGTTCCTGGTTCCGCCAACCGTGTGGGTCATGGCCAATTTTATGGAAGCGCAGACCGCGCGCATGGCGCCTGGCCAGCCAGCCACCATCCGCGTCGATGCGCTCGCCCGCGCCGAACTGCACGGCCGGGTCGAGCGCATCGCGCCGGCCGCCGCCAACGAGTTCACCGTGATCCGGCCCGACAATGCCACCGGCAACTTCGTGAAGGTGGCGCAGCGTATCCCGGTGCGGATCGCGATCGACCGCAACGACCCGCTGTTCGACCGGCTGCGGCCGGGCATGTCGGTGGATGCACGCGTCGATACCCGGGGCACCCCCGCCCCGACCGCCCGATGAGGCGCAGCCTCTGCGCGCTTGCGGCGGTCGCCTTGGCTGCCGGCTGCACCCCACCCGAGACGCCCCCGCCCGCGGGTGCCTCTGTCACGCCTCCGGCGGCATGGCGCACGCAGTTGCCGGCCGGCGCGACGGTCGACGCGCAGTGGTGGCAGCGCTTCGGCGATCCGGTGCTGACCCGGCTGGTGGAGGCGGCGCTTGCCCGCAACAGCGACATCGGGATCGCGGTCGCGCGGGTGCGGGAGGCGCGCGCCCAGGAGACGATCGCCCGCGCCGCCCGGCTGCCGACCCTCAGCGCCGGCACCAGCCTTACCGAATCGCGCAGCGTCAATGCGCTCGGCCAGCCCGGGGTCGGCACCTCAGCCCAGCCGGTGTTCCAGGCGGCCTATGAGATCGACCTGTTCGGGCGGATCGCGAACCAGGTCGAGGCGGCGCGGCTGTCCGCCGAATCCGCGGCCGCTGCGGCGGACGCCGCGCGGCTGAGCGTCGCTGCGGCGACCGCATCCGGCTACATCACCCTGCGCGGGCTGGATGCTCGCATCGCCATCGCGCGCGATACGATCGCCTCCCGCGGCGAGGCGCTGCGCATCGCCCGCAACCGCGCCGAAGTCGGCTACACCTCCGAACTGGAGCTCCGCCAAGCCGAGGCCGAGTATCAGAACGTCGCGCAGACGCTGCCGACGCTCGAGCTCGCCGCGCGGCGGCAGGAGGATGCCCTGGCGGTGCTGATCGGCGAGTCGCCCCGCGCCATCGAACGCGGAGCCACGCTCGCGACGCTGCAGGCGCCGGCAATCCCGGCCACCCTGCCCTCCGAACTGCTGCGCCGGCGTCCGGACATCGCGCAGGCCGAGCTGACCCTGGCGGCGTCGGACGCGACGCTCGCCGCCTCGCGGGCGGCGTTTCTTCCCTCGCTCAACCTGGCGGCATCGACCGGTGAGCTGTTCTCCAGCTCGCTGGGCAGCCCGGTCGGCATCTGGTCGCTGGGGGCAAGCGTGCTCGCGCCGATCTTCCAGGGCGGGCGGCTGCGCGGCGGCGTCGAGGCTTCGGCCGCCCGGCGGGACCAGGCGGCGTTCGGCTATCAGCGGACGGTGCTGACCGCGTTCCGCGAGGTGGAGGATGCGCTCGCCGCCGTCGACCGGCTGGGCGAACAGCAGCGCCGGCTGGAGGCGCAGCGCGTGGCACTTGCAGAGACGCTACGGCACGCGACCAACCGCTATCGCGCCGGCTACAGCCCCTATCTGGAGCAGCTCGATGCGCAGCGCAGCCTGTTCAACGCGCAGCTGGCGCTTGCCCAGGCGCGCGCCGACCAGCTGACCGCCTTGGTGGCCGTCTACCAGTCGATGGGCGGCGGCTGGGCGGGCCCGCCGACGCCGTAGTTCCGCCGGGGCGGGTTCGCGCGCGGCGCACGGTCCGTCGGCCGTTCGTTCCGGTACCCCGGCGAAGGCCGGGGTCCAGTTATGACGTCGGCCGAAAGGGCAGCGAGCCTCGCACGGTCACCCCAACTGGGCCCCGGCCTCCGGCGGGGTACGCCCGAACCGCTATCGCGCTATTCGCTGGCGGCGCTGCCGGCGTCCTTCGGCGCCGTCTCCGGCGCGCGGAGCACGGCCTTCAGGTTCATGAACTCGTGCAGGCCCCAGGGGCCGAGCTCGCGGCCGTGGCCGGAGCGCTTGATACCGCCGAACGGCGCCTCCGGGACCGAGGCGAGTATCTGGTTGATCGCGGTCATGCCCGCTTCGATGTCGCGCACGAAGCGCTCTTGCTCGGAGGGGTCCTTGGTCCAGACGCTGGAGCCGAGGCCGAAGGGCACGTCGTTGGCGATGCGGATCGCCTCGTCGATGTCGGCGGCGCGAAACACCATCGCGACCGGGCCGAACAATTCCTCCTGCGCAACCGGATCGTCGAGCGGCACGTCGACAAGCACGCCGGGCGTCATCCAGGCACCGGGGCGATCGATCTTTTCGGCCCCCATCAGCAGCCGCGCGCCCTTCTCCTGCGCGGTCGCGACCTGTTCGAGGACGGTGTCGCGCTGCTCCACGCTGGAGAGCGGCCCCATGGTCGTGTCCTCGGCCATCGGGTCATCGATCTTGGCGTCGCGCATGCCTTGCGCGAACTTGTCGAGGAAGGCGTCGTAGATGTCGGCGTGGACGATCATCCGCTTGGCGCAGACGCACGACTGGCCTGCGTTCTGGATGCGGCCGGTGACCGCCGCCTGGGCCGCCGCGTCGAGATCGGCAGAGGGCATGACGATGAATGGGTCCGAACCGCCGAGTTCGAGCACCACCTTCTTGAGCGCGCGGCCTGCGGCCTCGGCGACCTTGATGCCTGCGCCCTCGCTTCCCGTCAGCGTGACGGCGACGATGCGATCGTCCTCGATCAGCGGTGCCACCCGACGCGACGGAATGCCGAGGTTCGCGAACAGCCCCTCCGGCGCACCGGCCGCCGTCACCATCTCCTCGATCGCCTGCGCACAGCCCTGGGTGAGCGAGGCGTGCTTTAGAAGGCCGACGTTGCCCGCCAGGATGCAGGGGGCAAGGAAGCGCACCACCTGCCAATAGGGGAAGTTCCACGGCATGATCGCGAGCACCACGCCGATCGGCAGCCAGCGCGCGGTGCCCGTGCCCTTGGCCAGCGGCACCTCGACCGGCTCCAGCAGCTTCGGGCCGTGCTCGGCATAATAGCGAAAGCCGCTGACGCATTTCTCGACCTCGGCAATCGCGGACTTGAGCGTCTTGCCCATCTCGCGCGTCGCGATCTCGCCAAGGCGTTGCTTGTTTGCCTCAAACTGGTCGGCGATCGCCGAGAGCAGCGCCGTGCGGGTGGCGAGATCGGTCGTGCGCCACTGCGCGAAGGCGGCGTGGGCGGCGGCGACCTTCTTCTCCACTTCGGCGTCCGTCAGCTCGGGGTAGGTTGCGACGGTCTCGCCCGTGGCGGGGTTGATGCTGGTGAACATGGGGACTTTCTCGACGGTTTCGGGGTTGCCGCAGTAACGCGGCAGCACGCCGATCGGTCCGGCGGTTGCGCCTTTAGCGGACCTGCCGCATAGCTCGCGCATGACAGAAGAACAGGACGTCGCGGGGCTCAGCTTCGAGCAGGCGCTCAAGGAATTGGAGCAGATCGTCGGCCGGCTGGAAACGGGCGACGAGGAGCTCGACAAGGCGATCCAGCTCTATGAGCGGGGCGACAAGCTGCGCCAGCATTGCGCCGCCCGCCTGGATGCCGCGCAGGAGCGGATCGAGGCGATCCGCCTGGGCGCCGACGGCCGCCCGACCGGCACCACGCCCTTTGCCGCAGGCTGACGTGGCGACCGCCGAAACCCTGTCGTCGCTGGACACCGCGCTGCGCGAGGTCGGGGCGGAGATCGACCGGCAGTTCGACCTGCTACTGCCGGTGCCCGAGGATGCACGCGCGCCGCTATACGAGGCGATGCGCCATGCCGCGATCGGCGGCGGCAAGCGGCTGCGGCCCCTGCTGGTGTTCGCCACCGGCCAGCTGTTCGCAGTGGACCGCACCTGTCTGGCGCGCGTCGCGACTGCGATCGAGTGCATCCACGTCTACAGCCTGATCCACGACGATTTGCCGGCGATGGACGACGACGACCTGCGCCGCGGCAAGCCGACGGTGCACAAGGCGTTCGACGAGGCGACGGCGATCCTGGCCGGCGATTCGCTCCACGCGCTGGCGTTCGAGCTGCTGGCGGACGAGGAGACCCATGCCGATCCGCGGGTGCGCGTCGAACTGATCGCGGATCTCGCGCGCTCGGCCGGGCCGGCTGGCATGGCGGGTGGTCAGGCGATGGACCTGGAGGCGGAGGGCACGCGCTTCGATCTTGCCACCGTGACCCGGCTGCAGGCACTCAAGACCGGCGCGCTGATCGCCTGTTCGGTCGAAGCCGGCGCGATCCTGGGCCGGTTGCCGGCAGAGGGTCGCACCGGCCTGCGCGGCTATGCGCATGACCTGGGCCTCGCCTTCCAGATCGCCGACGACCTGCTCGACGTGGAAGGCGACGAGGCGGCGGTCGGCAAGGCGCTCCGCAAGGATGGGGACGCCGGCAAGGAGACGTTCGTCTCGCTGCTGGGGCAGGAGCGTGCGCGCGAACAGGCGCGCATGCTGATCGACCAGGCGGTGGCGCACCTCCACGCCTTCGGACCGGAGGCGAACCTCTTGCGCGACATCGCCCGCTATGTGCTGGAGCGCGACCGGTGACCCATCGCATCGGCGTCTATCCGGGCACCTTCGACCCGATCACGCGCGGCCACATGGACATCATCCGGCGCGGCGCCAAGCTGGTCGACCGGCTGGTGATTGGCGTGACCACCAACCCGTCCAAGTCGCCGATGTTCTCGCTGGCCGAGCGGCTGGCGATGGTGGAGCGCGAGGTCGCCGACATCGGCGGCGACATCCGGGTCGTAAGCTTCGACTCACTGCTGATGGACTTCGCCGAGCGCGAGCATGCGAGCGTAATCGTGCGGGGGCTGCGCGCCGTCGCGGACTTCGAATATGAATATCAGATGGCCGGCATGAACCAGCAGATCAATCCGCGGGTCGAGACGGTGTTCCTGATGGCCGACGTCTCGCTCCAGCCGATCGCCAGCCGGCTGGTCAAGGAGATTGCCCTCTACGGCGGGGACATCAGCAAGTTCGTGAACCCGGCCGTGCGCGAGGATGTCGCGGCGCGGGTCGAGCAGATGGGACGCAAGGGCAGCGCCTGACGCGCGGCCGATGGGCTAGCATCACCTCCCCCCGGCCCGCTACCCAGGCGGGGATGGGACACGACCACGCGAATCACGCACACGGCCACGGACACGGCCATGCGCACGGCGGCCATGGGCATAGCCATGCGCCCGCCGACTTCGGCCGCGCCTTTGCGATCGGCACCGCGCTCAACCTGGTGTTCGTGGGCATTGAAGGGGGTGCGGGGTTCCTGACCAACTCGGTCGCGCTACTGGCGGACGCCGGGCACAATCTGTCGGACGTGCTGGGGCTGCTGATCGCCTGGGGCGGCGCGGAGCTTGCCAAGCGGCCGACATCCAAGCGCTTCACCTATGGCCTGCGCGGCTCCTCGATCCTGGCAGCGCTCGCGAACGCGCTGGTGCTGATGGTGGCGGTGGGTGCCATCGCGCTGGAGGCGTTCCGCCGCCTGTCCGACCCGCAGCCGATCGAGGCCGGACTGGTGATGATCGTCGCCGCCATCGGCATCGTGGTGAACCTGGGCACGGCCATGCTGTTCGCGAGCGGGCGCAAGGGCGACGTGAACATCCGCGGCGCATTCCTGCACATGGCGGCGGACGCGGCGGTTTCGGCAGGCGTCGTGATCGCCGGCGCGCTTTACTTGTGGAGCGGGGCGGCGTGGATCGATCCGGCCGTCAGCCTGCTCGTCGTGGCGGTGATCCTGTGGAGCACTTGGGGGCTGCTCAAGGAATCCACCGTGCTCGCGCTGCAGGCGGTGCCGCCGGGGATTGACCCCGACAGGGTGGCGGCGATGCTGGAGGGGCTGCCCGGCGTCGCGCGGCTGCACGACCTGCACATCTGGCCGATGAGCACCACCGAGACGGCGCTGACCGCGCATCTGGTGATGCCGGGCGGGCACCCGGGCGACGCGTTCCTGGCGAGCACGCAGCACCGGCTGTCGCACGACTTCGGCATCGGCCATGCCACGCTGCAGATCGAGCTGTCCGAAGCCGCGGATTGCGGCATGGGCGAGCGGACGGTCTGATCGCGGCCGCTCACCTCCGCTAGCAGGGCGAAGGAGGGGCCGCGCGCCCCTCCCCTTATTCCCCGCCGACGCGCTGGATGTCGGCGCCGACGGCCTGCAGCTTTTCCTCCAGCCGCTCATAGCCGCGGTCGAGGTGATAGATGCGGCTGACCGAGGTCTCGCCTTCTGCGGCGAGGCCGGCGATGATGAGGCTCATCGAGGCGCGCAGGTCCGTCGCCATGACGGGCGCACCGACCAGCTTGTCGACGCCACGCACCACGGCAACCCGGCCGCGCACCTGGATGTCGGCGCCCATGCGGGCCAGTTCCGGCACGTGCATATAGCGGTTCTCGAAGATCGTCTCCGTGAGCACGCTGGCGCCATTCGCCTTGGTCAGCATCGCCATGAACTGCGCCTGCATGTCGGTGGCGAAGCCCGGGAACGGCGCGGTCGACAGGGTGAGCGGGCCGATGGGCCCGGTCGCCTCGACGAACAGCGCGTTGCGGCGCTCCTCTACGGTGACGCCCGCCTCGACCAGCGCGTTGATGGTCGCGCGCATGTCCTCGGCGGCGATCCCCGCCAGTTCGACCGCACCGCCGGTGATCGCGGCCGCGCAGGCATAGCTGCCCGCCTCGATGCGATCGGGCATGACGGCATAGGTGGCGCCGTGAAGGCGATCGACGCCCTCGATCTCCAGCCGCTCGGTGCCGATGCCGTCGATGCGCGCGCCCATCGCGACGAGGCAACGGCAGAGGTCCACGATCTCGGGCTCGCGCGCGGCGTTGTCGATCACCGAGGAACCGGAGGCGAGCACGGCCGCCATCAGTGCGTTCTCGGTGGCGCCCACCGAGACGATCGGGAAGGTCACCCGGCCACCCGGCAGGCGGCCGTTCGGCGCCGTCGCCTTCACATAGCCGGCGGCGAGCTCGATCTCCGCGCCCAGTGCCTCGAGCGCCTTCAGGTGAAGGTCGATCGGGCGGTTGCCGATCGCGCAGCCGCCCGGCAGCGACACGGTCGCCTCACCCGCACGCGCGACCAGCGGGCCGAGCACCAGGATGGAGGCGCGCATCTTGCGGACGATGTCATAGGGCGCGACCGTGGAGGTCAGGCGCTGCCCGCGCATCGTCATCACGCGGCCGAAGTCGCTGGGATGGGCGCCCTCGATCATGGTCGAGACGCCGAACTGGTTGAGCAGGTGGCCGAAGCTGTCGACGTCGGCGAGACGCGGCAGGTTGCGCAGCGTCAGCGGCTCTTCGGTCAGGAGCGCGCAGGGCAGCAGCGTGAGGGCAGCGTTCTTCGCGCCCGAGATGGCGATGCGGCCCTTCAGACGGTTGCCGCCGCGGATGAGGATACGGTCCATGGCGCGGCTTTACTCAGTTGCGGGCGGCGCGCAAGCGGCAGCCAGGGCCAGGCAGAACAATGGTCGGTGGTGCGTGCGGCCCTGGGCTCCTGCCTGCGCAGGAGCACAAGGAGCGAAGGGGGATCAGCGCCCGGCGATCAGGCCTTTTCGAGCGTGCATTGCAGCGGATGCTGGTTCTGGCGCGCGAAGTCCATCACTTGCCCGACCTTCGTTTCCGCCACCTCGTAGCTGAACACGCCGCAAACGCCGACGCCCTTCTGGTGGACGTGGAGCATCACGCGAGTCGCCTCTTCCATGTTCATCCGGAAGAAGCGCTGGAGGACGAGGACGACGAACTCCATCGGCGTGTAGTCGTCGTTGAGCATCAGCACGCGATAGGGCGTTGGCTTCTTGGTCCGCGTGCGGGTGCGCGTGGCGACACCCGAGACGGAGCCCGAATCGTCGTCCTTCTCGCCGCCTTCTGCAAGGCGGGGACGCAGGGTGGAGGCATCGATCATCACGAACGGCAAATATGGCATCGCAAGTCGCAAGGGCAAGGCCGCGCGCGCGGCGACCGGTGGATTTACCGCAGTCGGCCCGCGCAGCCGGACCGCCGTCACGCCAGCGAAGCGCACATGAAAAAAGGGCGCCCGCTTGCGCGAACGCCCCTTTTCTTCCCGCGTCGGATGCGACGCGTGGATGGCTTCAGGCGCCGACGACCTTGAACTTGTCGGTCGCGAGCGCGACGCGGTTCGAAAGCGGCTGCGCGGCGTCACCGGCCAGCTTCAGCATCGCCTCGGTGTTCTTCGACGTCTCGGCCACGAACGAGTCAAACGCGCCGCGGAAGAAGTCGGACTGGAGCTTGAAGAACTCGGTGGGCGACTTGACGGACGCCAGCGTCTTCATGGTCGCGGTCGCGTTCTCGAAGTTGCGGCGACCGAAGTCGGCGGCGTCGTGGCCGATCGACTCAAAACCCTTGGCAGCGATGCGGCTGGCTTCGACCAGCGCTTCGACGTTGCCCTTGGCGAAGTCGGTCATTTCCTCGACGCTCTTGGCGCTCTTTTCCATCGCCGCCTTGGTGCGGGCGTTGAAGTCGGAGAACAGGGCCTGCGCCTTGTCGGTGGTGGCTTCGGCAGCTTCGTTGGTGTGGATCATGGTGCGTTCCTCTGGCGCGGGCGCGGCCGGCTCGGCGGCGTCCGGGCTGGTTTCCCCGGCATGCGCCTGCACATCGGCTGCGGCCATCGCGGCGGCAGCGGTGTCGGCGGGCTTGTCGGCGATGGTTTCCAACTGCGCGGTCACCGGAGCCACGAGCTGTTCGATCGGCTCCGGCGCGGCGGGTGCCACGAACGGGACTTCGACAGGCTTCTTTTCGGCGGCGGCGGCAACAGGCGGCGGGGACACGGCCGGCTTGGCACGAAGCGGCGGAGCCTTGCGAGCCAATGGCGCGGGCGCCTTTGCCTTGGGTTCCTTGCCTGCCATGCGAACGGCCTCCTGCGTAGCTGCTGCGCTGCAACAAATACGCTTTGTTCCGTCCCATTGCAATCGAGATTGTGCGGCGCAGCATCACCGCCCACAAAACCGCTAACGCTGTGGGACGGCTTATCTTTTCAAAACGTATTCTCCAGGGGCAGGTCCCAGCGCGGCGAGCGCACCCTCACCCGGAACGCGCGAGCCCGACGCCTCTACCTCCGCAGCATCGATCCCGCGCAGCCACTGGATCCAGTCGGGCCACCAGCTGCCCTTCACCTCGCGCGCGCCGGCCAGGAAGTCGGCGAGCGTCGCCACTCCGGGCGAGTCGTTGAGCCAATACTGGTACTTGCCCGCAGAAGGCGGATTCACGACGCCGGCGATGTGGCCGGAGCCCGCCAAGACGAAGCGGAGCGGCCCCTCGAAGTGGTGGGTGATCCGCCACACGCTTTCCGCCGGCGCGATATGATCCTCGCGGCCCGCCTGGATGTAGCTGGGAGTGCGGACGGTGGTGAGGTCCAGCGGCGTGCCGTCGATCGCGATCGACCCCGGCTGCACCAGCCGGTTGTCGCGGTAGAGATCGGTCAGGTAGCTCAGGTGCCAGGTTGCCGGCAGGTTGGTAACGTCCGCATTCCAGTGGAGGAGGTCGAACGGCGGCGCGTCCTCGCCGAGCAGATAGTTGGCGGTGACATAGTTCCAGATCAGCTCGCGCCCGCGCAGCAGGTTGAAGGTGGCGGCCATGACCCGGCCGTCCAGGAACCCCTCGGCCGAGAGGGTGCGGATCAGCTCCAGCTGGTCGTCGTCCACGAACAGCGACAGCTCGCCCGCCTGGGAGAAATCGACCTGCGCGGTGAAGAAGGTGGCGCTGGCGACCTTGTCCGCCTCGCCACGCGCGGCCAGCAGCGCCAGCGTCGCGGCCAGCGTGGTCCCGGCCACGCAATAGCCGACCGTGTGCACCGCCGGTACGTCCAGCAGCGCGCGCACGGTGTCGATCGCGTCGATCTGGCCGCGCAGCACGTAATCGTCCCAGCGCACGTCCTTCATGCTGGCGTCGGCCGAGCGCCAGGAGACGACGAACACCGACAGCCCCTGCTCCACCGCCCAGCGGATGAAGCTTTTCTCGGCCGTCAGGTCGAGGATGTAGAAGCGGTTGATCCACGGTGGGAAGATCAGCAGCGGCGTCGCCAGCACCTTCTCGGTGGTCGGCGCATAGTGGATCAGCTCGTAGAGCTCGGTGCGCTTGATGACCTTGCCGGGCGTGGTGGCGATGTTGCGCCCGACCTCGAACGCGCTGGCGTCGCTCTGGGTGAGCTGGCCGCGCGCCATGTCGGACAAGAGGTTCTGCAGGCCCTTCAGCAGGTTCTCGCCCCGCGTCTCGACGATCCGCTCCAGCACCAGCGGGTTGGTGACGGGGAAGTTCGTCGGGCTCATCGCGTCGACGAAGCCGCGGGCGAGGAAGCGGAGCCGCTCCTTCTGGCGCGGCTCCACGCCCTCGAGCGCATCGACGCCCTTCATCAGATGCTCGGAGGCGAGGAAATAACTCTGCCGGATGAAGTCGAACACCGGCTGCTCGTGCCATTGCGGCGCCTTGAACCGGCGATCGCGGGCCTGCGCCTCGGGCTCGACATAGGGCTCGGCATGGGCGGGATCGACGAAGCGCTGCCACAGCTTGAGCGTGTCCGCCCAATAGTCGGCACCCGCCTGTGCCAGCGCGAACGGATCGGCCCAGGCGGGCAGTGCAGCGGGAGCAGCGCCACCGGCCGGGGCCGGCTTGGCGTCCTTGTCCACCGGGAAGGCGAAGCCGTGTTCCAGCAACATCTGCTGCGCGCGGCCGAACACCGCCGTCCAATGCTGGATGTCGGCGAGCGAGGGGATCGCCGGCTGCTCCGGCGGCGGGGGTGCGGCATCGTCTGCCATGACATTCCTCTCGATCTGGTGCCGTCCGGCTGGTGTAGCGCAAGCCAGCGGTTGCGTCAGGCCCGATCGGGCGGGCGTGTTTTCGTTGCGACCGATGCGTGCGGGACGCCAACTTTGTTTCCCGCAGGCCCGTGAATGGCGTAGAAGAACGCTCCATCAAGCAACGAGGGACCGATGTCCGAGGAATTCTACCGCATCAAGCGCCTGCCGCCCTATGTCATCGCCGAAGTGAACGCGATGCGAGCGGCGGCACGCGCGGGCGGGGAGGACATCATCGACCTCGGCATGGGCAACCCGGACCTGCCGCCGCCGCCGCACGTGATCGACAAGCTGTGCGAAGTCGCCCGCAAGCCCGACGCCCATGGCTATTCGGCGTCCAAGGGCATCCCCGGGCTGCGGCGTGCACAGGCCAACTATTACGGCCGCCGCTTCGGCGTCGACATCGACCCCGAGACCGAGGTCGTCGTGACCATGGGGTCGAAGGAGGGGCTCGCGAGCCTCGCCACCGCGATCACGGCGCCCGGCGACGTCGTGCTGGCGCCCAACCCCAGCTACCCGATCCACACCTTCGGCTTCATCATTGCGGGCGCGACCATCCGCGCCGTGCCGACGACACCGGACGATGCCTATTTCGAGAGCCTCGAGCGGGCGATGAACTTCACGGTTCCGCGGCCGAGCATCCTGGTGGTCAACTATCCGTCGAACCCCACCGCGGAGGCGGTGGATCTCGCCTTCTACGAGCGGCTGGTCGCCTGGGCGAAGGAGAACAAGGTCTGGATCCTGTCCGACCTCGCCTATTCGGAGTTGTACTTCGACGGCAAGCCGACGCCGTCCATCCTGCAGGTGAAGGGCGCGAAGGACGTCGCGATCGAGTTCACCTCGCTGTCGAAGACCTATTCGATGGCGGGCTGGCGGATCGGCTTCGCGGTCGGCAACAAGCAGCTGATCGCAGCGATGACGCGGGTGAAGTCCTACCTCGACTATGGCGCGTTCACCCCCATCCAGGCGGCGGCCTGTGCGGCGCTCAACGGCCCGCAGGACATCGTCGAACGCAATCGACAGCTCTATCACAAGCGCCGAGACGTGATGGTGGAGAGCTTCGCGCGCGCCGGCTGGGACATCCCCTCCCCGCCCGCATCGATGTTCGCATGGGCGCCGCTGCCTCCGGCGCTCGCGCATCTCGGCTCGCTGGAGTTCTCCAAGCAGCTGCTCACCCATGCCAAGGTCGCGGTGGCACCCGGCGTCGGCTATGGCGAGAACGGCGAGGGCTATGTCCGCATCGCCATGGTCGAGAACGAGCAACGGCTGCGCCAGGCGGCGCGCAACGTGAAGCGCTACCTCCAGTCGATGGGCGTCAACACGCCCGGCCAGGCAGCCGGCTGATCCTGAGGCGGAGCGAGGCCGGTCTTCGCTCCGCCACCAACCCGGATGCTGCGCCGCATCGCCGAGAGCCGACGAAGCAAATCTCCCCCGGAAGCGGGAGAATTTCGTTGCAAAGCAGCAGCGAGCCACCCCATCTAGTTCCCGTGCTGCGACAATATGAACTGGTGGAGCGGGTCAAAGGCTATGACCCGGAGGCCGACGAGGCGTTGCTGAACCGCGCCTATGTCTTTTCGATGCATGCCCATGGCAGCCAGAAACGGGCGTCGGGCGATCCCTATTTCAGCCACCCGATCGAGGTGGCGGGCATCCTGACCGACCTGCACCTGGACGACGAGACGATCGCCACCGCGATCCTCCACGACACGATCGAGGACACGGTCGCGACGCCGGAGGAAATCGAGGCGAAGTTCGGGCCGTCGGTGGCGCGCATGGTCGACGGCGTGACCAAGCTGTCGAAGATCGAGGCGCAGACCGAGAACCAGCGCGCGGCGGAAAACCTGCGCAAGTTCCTGCTGGCGATGTCCGACGACATCCGCGTGCTGCTGGTGAAGCTGGCCGACCGGCTGCACAACATGCGCACGCTGCATCACATCGCCAAGCCCGAGAAGCGGCGGCGGATCGCGCGCGAGACCATGGAGATCTACGCCCCGCTCGCCGAGCGGATCGGCATGTACGAATTCATGAACGAGATGCAGACGCTCGCCTTCCAGCAGATCGAGCCGGAGGCGTATGAGTCAATCACGCGCCGGCTGGAGCAGCTGCAGACCGGCGGCCGCGAGCGCATCGAGAGCATTGCGGGCGGCCTGAAGCAGCTGCTGGAGCGCAGCGGCATCGAGGCCGAGGTCTCCGGTCGCGAGAAGCACCCCTATTCCATCTGGCGCAAGATGTCGGAGCGCCACGTCAGCATGGAGCAGCTGACCGACATCATGGCGTTCCGCGCGATCGTGGAGACCGAGGAGGAATGCTACCGGGCGCTGGGCATCATCCACCGACGCTGGCCGATGGTCCCGGGCCGGTTCAAGGACTATATCTCGACGCCCAAGCGCAACGGCTATCGCTCGCTGCACACCAGCGTCATCCACTCCGAGAACATGCGCGTGGAGATCCAGATCCGCACGCGCGCCATGCATGCCCAGGCGGAGTTCGGCATGGCGGCGCACTGGGCCTACAAGCAGGACGCGGTGCGACCCGATACCCAGGTCAGCTGGATTCGCGATCTGGTGGAAATCCTGGACACGGCCGAGAGCCCGGAAGAGCTGCTCGAGCACACCCGCATGGCGATGTACCAGGATCGCATTTTCGCCTTCACGCCCAAGGGCGAGCTGCACCAGTTGCCCAAGGGCGCGACCCCGATCGACTTTGCCTATGCGGTACACACCGATCTCGGCAGCCAGGCGGTGGGCGCGAAGGTCAACGGCCGCGTGGTGCCGCTGCGCACCGAACTGCGCAACGGCGACCAGGTGCAGATCCTGCGGTCCAAGGCGCAAGAGCCGCAGAGCAACTGGCTGAATTTCGCCGTGACCGGCAAGGCGCAGGCGGCGATCCGCCGCCACCTGCGGCACAAGGAGCGCGAGGAGACGCTGGCGCTCGGCGCCAAGCTCTATGACGACATCGTCGCGCGGCTGCCGGTCACGCTGAGCGCGGCAGCGGTGGAGGACGCGCTCAAGCGGCTGGGCTTGTCGGACGAGAACGCGCTGCGCGACGCGATCGCCAACGGCAAGCTGGACGACGAGGCCGTGATCGAGGCGCTGATGCCCGGCACCGCCGCGGGCGCGCGCGCCAAGCAGCTGCTCGGGCAGCGCGCCCCTATCCTGATCGAGGGGCTGACGCCGGGGGTCGCCTTCGACCTGGCCGAGGATTGCCGCCCGGTCCCCGGCGATCGCATCGTTGCGCTGCGGAAGCCCGGTGGCGGCATCGAGGTGCATGCGATCAGCTGCCCCTCGCTCGCCGACCGCTACGACGCCGATTGGATCGACGTCGCCTGGGGCGACGGCGCGGAGGGCGGCACTGCGCGCATCGCGGTGACGCTGAAGAACGAGCCGGGCGCGCTGGGCGCGATCGCGACCATCATCGGCGCGCACAAGGCGAACATCCTGGGGCTGCGGCTCGACAACCGCGACACCACCTTCCACACCAACACCATCGACCTGGAGGTGCGGGACGCGACCCACCTGATGCGCCTGCTGGCAGCACTCCGGGCGGCCGATGTGGTGAATGCAGCGCAGCGCATCGACGGTTCCACCCAAAGCAATTGACAGGATTGTCAGTGGCGCGCAGGCGTTTCCCATGCACCTCCACCCGCTCGCCGTGGCACCTGCCGACATCGATCACATGGGTCATGTGAACAATGCGGTGTACCTGTCCTGGGTCCAGGAAGCCGTCGTCGCCTATTGGGAGAAGGTCGCTCCTGCCGAGGCGGTCGGCCAGCACCTGTGGGTCGCGCTCAAGCACGAGATCACCTATCGGCGCCCTGCCTTTCTGGACGACGCGATCATCGCGACCGTGGTTGCCGAGCGCGTCCAGGGTGCGCGTGCCTTCTTCTCCACGCTGATCAAGCGCGGCGAGGAAGTGCTGGCCGAGGTGCAGAGCACCTGGTGCTCGCTCGATTCGGACACGCGCCGCCCCTCGCGGCTGGCGCGCGACGTCGTCAGCCGCTTCCTTCCGGACTGATCCCGATCAGCGGGCCGGCGCTGCGGGCGTGACTGCGTCCGCATAGCGGATCCGCCACAGCTTGAACGGTGCCCGCTTCGACAGCGGCACCGGCTCCAGCCATGCCGGCACCTGGCCCTTGGCAAGCTGGGCGTAGAAGCCCTCCGGCGCGCGCGCGCGGTAGAGCGTGGTTTCCGCAAGGTTCGGGCAGACCAGCAGATAGGTCGCGCCGTGGCGCCGGGCGATTTCGCGGAACGCATCGGCACTGCCCTGGAAGGCGTGGTGCACGTCCAGGATCGGCTGCTCGTTGCGATGATAGGGTCCGGTGATGCCGTTGTGATGCGTGCCCACGATTAGCCGCGGGCCCAGGTCGACGTGGGTGAACATGGTGGCCGCGGGAATGCGGTCCAGCTCTGCCAGTGCCGAGATGCTCATGCAGCGCGCGCTGGCGCGGTTCACCATCAGCGTCCGCCGATCCGGCGGGTCGAGTCGCAGGCGCTGGATCAGCGTCGCGGAGAACAGCCCGGCGAGCAGCAACACGACCGCAAGCACCGCGCCTGCGACCTTGATGGCGGTCGAACGGCGGCTGACGAACCAGGTGAGGATCATCCAGGCGAGCGCCACTTCGCCTGCGATCGCCAGCAGCTGTGCGGCCGGCCCGGCGCGGATCTGCCACAGCAGCATCGCCCCGGCAAAGGCGGTGAACAGCGCGATCGCGGCCCAGCCCGCCAGCTGCTCCGGGTTGCGGCGGGCGCGCCAACAGGCGAGGCATGCGCCCAACAGGCCCAGCGCCGGCACGACCGCGATCGGCACGGCAATGCGCAGCGGGTGCTTGTAGATCGGCTTGGCTTCCCGGACGTTGTTGAGCCAGAGGTTGGCGAGTTCGTCCGACACCCCCTCCGGCCGCGACAGGCACTTGGGGAACAGCAGCGCGAAGCCGCCCGCGATCACCGCACCCACGGCGGCGCCGGCCGCAAGCCGCGCGATGCGGCTTTCGAGCGGCAGGCGCGAGAGCGCGAACAGCGCCGCGCCGCCTGCGACCGTCACCGACAGCCACACCGGCGTCAGCGCGTCGCAGCGCATCGCGTAGTTGGCGTTGGAGGCAAAGGCGACGAAGCCGAGCGCGCTGCCGCCGGCAAGCGTCGCGCCATAGACGGCGAGCCGCCGCGCCTCCGCCCGGTCCCACACCCAGCGCAGCGCGACCAGGCCGCCTGCCATCGCGCAATAGGGCAGCAGCTCGAGGCCAATGGTGAGCGACACCGCGCTCGAGATGCCGACCAGCGCCCCGCCCCTGCCCCTGCGCGGATCGGCGAGGCCCGCGACCGTGAGGCTGAGGCAGGCCAGCTGCCAGCCGTGGTGGTCGATGCGCATGGGCATGAACATCGGCAGCGTCGCGGAACAGCCGAACAGGAACAGGATGGCGAGTGCCCATGCCTGGGGCGCGACCAGCCGGCGGACGGTGGCGGCGATCGCGACCAGCACGACGCCCAGCGGCAGCAGCGGCGCGATGCCGCACGCCAGCCGCTCCGCAAGCGCCGCGCCGGTGAACGGCTTGAACAGCAGGAACAGCCCGGCGATCGGAAGGTCGACGAGCCGCGACCAGTGGATGTCGATTCCCGCGGGAGGATCGAGGCGGTACTGGCGCAGGTCGTACCAGCCCTGGCCGCCGAGCAGCCCGCGGACCTGCATCAGCCGCATGTTGTCGTCGGTGTCGTTGAGCACCAGCCAGTGGATCTGCGGCCAGCGCTGGATCAAATAGACGGTGGCGATCACCGCCCAAACCAGCAGCGCCCGGCGCACCCAATGGCGCTCCAGCATCTGTGCGAGACTGACGTTGCCCGACGCGTCGTTCAAAACCGCTTTCCTCACCCCGGCCGGCACGATACTGCCCGCGCGCTCGGCGCCGGCTCTAGTGGCGGGCGCGCAAAGGGCAAGGGCGGGACGGGCGTGGACACCATCTTGAGACGGGTCGAGACGATGCGGACGAGCGGCATGCTCGGCCAGCTGATCCGATTCGGCATCGCGGGTGGCATCTCGACGCTGATCTATGCCGCGGTGTACCTGCCGCTCACCACCTGGGTCTTCCCGCGGGAGCACGCGGTCTATGCGGTGCCCTTCGCCTTTGCCGTGGCAGTGACCGCGGGCTTCTTCCTGCACAGCCGCTGGAGCTTCAAGGGCCATGGCACGCGCCACCCGGGCGTCCGCCAGCAGCTGCAGTTCGTGGCGGTCCAGGGATCCGGCATGGCGCTGAACGCGGCGATCACCTGGGTCGGCACGGCGCTGTTCGGGCTGCCGGCCTGGGCGCCGCTGCTTCCGGCCGTGGCGCTCGCCACGATCTTCACCTTCATCCTCAACCGCTGGCTGGTGTTTGGCTGATATGGACCGCGTCATCTACGATCGCATGGCAGCGCATGACTCCACCCACTGGTGGTACCGTGCCCGTCGCGACATCCTTGCCGACTATATCGCGCGCTATGCGGGGCTGCCGAAGGATGCGCGCATCCTGGAGATCGGCTGCGGCACCGGCCACAACCTGCCGATGCTCGCCGCCTTCGGCGACGTGGATGCGATCGAGATCGACGCGGCGGCGCGCGACATCGCCAGCGCGCGGCTGGGCAAGCCGGTCGGCGAGGCGCCGCTTCCCGAACTCACCGGGGTTCCGGAGGGGAGCTACGACCTGATCGCGGTGCTCGATGTCGTCGAGCATATCGAGGACGATGTCGCGGCACTCGCGGGCATGGCGCGCCGGCTGAAGCCCGGCGGCAAGATCCTGGTAACCGTGCCGGCGCACCAGTGGATGTGGAGCGCGCACGACGTGGTGAACCATCACCACCGCCGCTATTCCAAGGCGACGCTGACGAAGGCGATCACCGATGCGGGCCTTGCCCACAACGGCCTGCGCTATTTCAACTCGCTGCTGTTCCCGGCCGCGCTCGCGGCGCGTGCCGTCGGCAAGCTGACCGGCAAGGACGACAGCGACGACTCGCCGCCGGCAAAGCCGCTCAACCTGGCGTTCGAGAAGATCTTCGCACTCGAGCGGCACCTGGTGGGTCGCCTGCCGCTGCCGCCCGGGCTGTCGCTAATCACGCTGCTGTCGCGACCCGCGTAAGCGCGCCTACTCCGCGGCGCTCGGCCCGCGGGGCGCGTAGATGACTTCGCCCGGCTCCCCGGCGCGATAGCCGAGCGAGGCGCGGCCCTGCACCGGGCCGGCGACATCGGCGACGAGGTACAGCGGTCGGCGCTTCGATTCGACATAGAGCCGGCCGAGATACTCGCCGATCATGCCGAGCACGAACATCTGCACCGCGCCCAGGAACACCACCACCAACATGGTGGAGGTCCAGCCCTGGACCGCGTTCCCCATCGCCCAGCCGATCGCGATGTAGAGCATCAGCAGCACCGAGGCGCCGGTGAGCACCAGCCCCATGTGGCTGGCGAGGCGCAGCGGGGCGGTGGAAAAGCCGGTCATCGCATCGAAGGCGAAGCGCATCATCTTGGCGAGCGGATACTTCGTCTCGCCCGCGTGCCGCTCCGCGCGGTCGTAGAGGAACGGCACCTGGCGGAAGCCCACCCAGGCGACCATGCCGCGGATGAAGCGGGCCTGTTCGGGAAGCGACAGGAAAGCGTCGAGGGCACGCCGGCTCATCAGGCGGAAGTCGCCGGTGTCGAGCGGGATGGGCGTGTCCGTCACGCGATCGAGCACGCGGTAGAAGATCGCGGCGGTCAGCTTCTTGAACAGCGACTCGCCCTCGCGCTTGCGGCGCACGGCGTAGACCACGTCCGCGCCCTCGCGCACCATCGTCTCGCGCATGTCGGAAAGCAGTTCGGGCGGGTCCTGAAGATCGGCGTCGAGGATCAGGATCTGCTCGCCCGCGCACAGGTCCAGCCCGGCGGTGAGCGCCAGCTGATGGCCGTGGTTGCGCGAGAGATTGATGGCGACGACGCACGGGTCCGCAGCGGCGATGCGCTGCATGACCGGCCAGCTGCCGTCGCGCGAGCCGTCGTTGACCAGCACGATCTCGTGACTGCCCCCCACCGCGGCATGCGCAGCGGCGGAGACGCGCGCGTGGAGCGCGTCGAGGCACGCTTCTTCATTGTAGCAGGGGATCACGATCGAGAGCGCAGGCCGGTTCATGGGCCGGCGCGATACTCCAACTCTGCGCCGAACGGAATTGCCTGTGCGACGGTCAGCGCGGCAGCAGCCGCGGGAGCTGGGGCAGGAGTTCGCGGCCGAGGAAGCCGACCGGCCCATTCGCCATCGCCAGCGCCGCTCCCGCCTCGCCATGCAGCCACACGCCCCAGCCGGCGGCAACCAGCGGATCGGCGCCGCGCGCGATCAGCCCCCCGATGGCGCCCGCGAGCACATCACCCGAGCCGCCCGTGGCCAGCCCGACGCCGCCGCCCGCATAGCGCAACAGTGTCCGCCCGTCGGGTGCCGCGACCAGCGTGCTGCTGTCCTTGAGCAGGACCACGGCTTGGAAGCGCTCTGCCGTTCGCAGGGTCACGCCCTCGCGATCCTTGGCGATCTCTTCGGGCTCGCAGTCGCACAGCGCCGCCATCTCGCCGAGGTGCGGCGTGAGAACCAGCCTGCCCCCGAAGGCCGAGGCCAGCCGCTTGGCGAGCGGCCCGGCACAGGCGACGGCGGCCGCGTCGAGCACCAGTGCGGCATCCTCCGGAGGATCGTCCGCGAGTTGTTCGACCAGCCGGATCGCCGCCGCGCGATCCGAGATGGCCGGCCCCACCACGATGGTGTCGCAGCGCCGCGACTCTTGCGCCAGCGCGCCCGCCTCGCCCGCGATTTCGCCGTCCGCGTCCTCCTGGAGCGCGGTCACTCCGGCTTCGGGCATGACAACGCCCAGCAGCGGCGCTGCCGAAGCGATGGTCGCGAGCATCAGCTTGCCGGCGCCGACTCGGAGCGCCGCCTCACCGGTCAGGAGCAGCCCGCCCGGCACGCGCCGCGAACCGCCGACCGCCAGCACGCGTCCCCGGCTGTTCTTGTCGGTACCCTCGCCATGGACGGGCAGCGGGTTCGCGGCGAGCCAGGCGCTGTCGATTGCCGTCGGTTCGCTCATCCGCGCACTCCGGCGCTGCGGTCCGGCTCGGCGGTGACCGCGACCGCGCTTTCCTCGACCGGCGCCGTCTCGTTGTAGCGGACGAGCGCCAGGCCGCCGTAGCGGCCCTTCTCCGGATCATAGCGATATTCGGTGACCGAGCAGTTGGCCACGTCTCCCTCCCGGTCGATGCCCAGGATCTCCGCCTCGCTCATCCGCTCGATGACGTAGCGCAGGCATAGCACCACGACCTGATGCGCGACGATCATCACCCGGCGGCCGCCATAGTGCAGCCCCACCGTGTCCATCAGCGAGCGCAGACGGAAGATGACGTCGCACCAGCTCTCGCCACCCGGCGGCCGATGGTAGAATTTCCCGAGCAGCCGGCGGAACTCCGCCTGTTCGGGCTGGAGCGTGACGATGCCGCTGGTGGTCAGGCCGTCGAGGATGCCGAACTCCTTTTCGCGGAGTCGCTCGTCCGGGCAGATCGGCTCTTCGGGAATGGCGGTGCCGCCCTGCTCGCGGAACAGCCGCGCCGTCTCCATCGCCCGGGCATAGGGGGAGGCGAGCAGCACCTCCGGCCGGCCGTGCGCCTCGCCCCGCGCAAACCAGCGGCCGAGCGCGCGCGCCTGCTCCTCGCCGCGGGCCGAGAGCGGCACGTCCACGTCGCGGGTGCCCACGGCGATCCGCGGGGCGCCCGCCGCGTGGGCCGCGTCGCGCGCCACATTGCCCGCGCTTTCCCCGTGCCGCACGATCCAGAGGCGTTCGGGCCAGGCGGGGGAATGGGCGGTCGGCATGGACGGTGGCTCCTGCGGCATCTTCGCAGGAAGGAAGCGGCGAACCCCGGAGGGAGTTCCAGAACTCCCTCTTTTTGCGACCCTTTCGCAGGTAAGAACCCGCACTTCCCACAGCCGCACCCCCTTGCTACAGCCCGCCCCGAATCTCGCATTCGCTTTTGATGGCGGCGCGCCCGAGCGGGACCCCCTCCCGCCCCTCCGTCCGCGCCGCGCAGACTGGAAGGACAAGTCCACCTATGACCGCCATCGGCCAGGACACGCTCGGCACCCGTGACACGCTCACGGTCGGCAGCAAGAGCTACAGCTACTACAGCCTCGCCAAGGCCTCGGCGAAGCTCGGCGACATCAGCCGCCTGCCCTTCTCGATGAAGGTGCTGCTGGAGAACATGCTCCGCTTCGAGGACGGCACCACCGTCACCCCGGCCGATGCGCAGGCGATCGTCGACTGGCAGAAGGATGCGCGCTCCGACCGCGAGATCCAGTACCGCCCGGCGCGCGTGCTGATGCAGGACTTCACCGGCGTGCCCTGCGTGGTCGATCTCGCCGCGATGCGCGATGCGATCACCAAGCTCGGCGGCGACCCGGCCAAGATCAACCCGCAGGTTCCCGTTCACCTCGTCATCGACCACTCGGTCATGGTCGACGAGTTCGGCACGCCCAAGGCGTTCGAGCAGAACGTCGAGCTCGAGTACCAGCGCAACATGGAGCGCTATGAGTTCCTGAAGTGGGGCTCCAAGGCGCTCAACAACTTCCAGGTCGTTCCCCCGGGCACCGGCATCTGCCACCAGGTGAACCTGGAATATATCGCGCAGTCGGTCTGGTCGTCGCAGGCAACCGACGGCAGCGCCATCGCCTATCCCGACACGCTGGTGGGCACCGACAGCCACACCACGATGGTGAATGGTCTCGGCGTGCTCGGCTGGGGCGTGGGCGGCATCGAGGCGGAAGCCGCCATGCTCGGCCAGCCGGTGTCGATGCTGATCCCGGAAGTCGTCGGCTTCAAGCTGACCGGCGCGCTCAAGGAAGGCATCACCGCGACCGATCTGGTGCTGACCGTCACCCAGATGCTGCGCGCCAAGGGCGTCGTCGGCCGCTTCGTCGAGTTCTACGGCCCGGGCCTGTCGTCGATGACGCTCGCCGACCGCGCGACCATCGCCAACATGGCGCCGGAATATGGTGCGACCTGCGGCTTCTTCCCGATCGACGAGAAGACGATCGACTATATGCGCCTGACCGCGCGCCCGGAGGAAGTGATCGCGCTGACCGAGGCCTATGCCAAGGCCAACGGCTTCTGGCACGAAGCCGGTCGCGAAGACCCGATCTTCACCGACACGCTTGAGCTCGACATGGGCAGCGTCGTCCCCAGCCTCGCCGGCCCGAAGCGTCCGCAGGACCGCGTCAGCCTGAACAAGGTGGACGAGGTGTTCAACGGCGACCTTACCAAGCTCTACAAGAAGGAGCAGCCGGAGCGCGTCGCGGTCGAGGGCAAGGACCACGACATCGGCGACGGTGACGTCGTGATCGCGGCCATCACCAGCTGCACCAACACGTCCAACCCGTCGGTGCTGGTCGCCGCCGGCCTGGTCGCCCGCAAGGCGCGCGCGCTGGGCCTCAAGCCGAAGCCCTGGGTCAAGACCTCGCTGGCGCCGGGTTCGCAGGTGGTTACCGACTACCTCAACAAGGCCGGCCTGACCGAGGACCTGGACGCCATCGGCTTCAACCTCGTCGGCTATGGTTGCACCACCTGCATCGGCAACTCGGGTCCGCTCGCGGCGCCGATCAGCCAGGCGATCAACGGCAACGACATCGTCGCCGCCTCGGTCCTGTCGGGCAACCGCAACTTCGAAGGCCGCGTGTCGGCCGACGTCCGCGCCAACTTCCTCGCCTCGCCGCCGCTCGTCGTCGCCTATGCGCTGAAGGGCACCGTCACCCAGGATCTGATCGAAACCCCGATCGGCCAGGGCTCGGATGGCCAGGACGTGTTCCTCAAGGACATCTGGCCGACCAACCAGGAAGTCGCCGACCTG
The DNA here is from genome assembly GCF_039522995.1 of Sphingomonas molluscorum. NCBI lineage: Bacteria > Pseudomonadati > Pseudomonadota > Alphaproteobacteria > Sphingomonadales > Sphingomonadaceae > Sphingomonas > Sphingomonas molluscorum. Next base: position 163,925 of record NZ_BAAAEL010000001.1, read on the forward strand.
ATGGCGGCCAACATCGACGACGAGATGTTCCGCTCGCGCTACGGCAACGTCTATGCCGGCGACGAGCATTGGAGCGCGATCTCGGTCGAGGGTTCGGACACCTACAGCTGGCCGACCAGCTCGACCTACATCCACAACCCGCCCTATTTCGAAGGCATGTCGATGACGCCGGCGCCGGTCGCCGACATCATCGAGGCGAAGCCGCTGGCGATCCTGGGCGACTCGATCACGACCGACCACATCTCGCCGGCCGGCTCGATCAAGGCGGACAGCCCGGCGGGCAGCTTCCTCCAGGAGCACCAGGTCGCGCGCAAGGACTTCAACAGCTACGGCGCGCGCCGCGGCAACGACGAAGTCATGGTCCGCGGCACCTTCGCCAACATCCGCATCAAGAACGAGATGGTGCCGGGCGTCGAAGGCGGCATGACCCAGTATGAGGGCGAGGTGATGCCGATCTACGACGCAGCCATGCGTCACAAGGCGGATGGCACCCCGCTGGTGGTCGTGGCCGGCAAGGAATATGGCACCGGCTCTTCGCGCGACTGGGCGGCCAAGGGCACCAACCTCCTGGGCGTGCGCGCGGTGATCGCCGAGAGCTTCGAGCGCATCCACCGTTCGAACCTGGTCGGCATGGGCGTGCTGCCGCTGCAGTTCGCCGAAGGCGTCAGCCGCCAGTCGCTGGGGCTGAAGGGCGACGAGACCTTCACCATCCAGAACGTCGCGGGCCTGCGACCGCGCCAGGACGTGGAGGTCACGCTGGTCCGTGCCGACGGCACCACCGAGACGTTCCAAGCCCGCTGCCGGATCGATACCGTCAACGAGCTGGAGTATTTCCTGAACGGCGGCATCCTGCACTACGTGCTGCGCAAGCTCGCCGCCTAAGCAGCTGCCAGACGAGCAAGAGGGGCGTGGGAAGGAAGCTTCCCGCGCCCCTTCTTTTTGCCATTTGCCCGTAGAATGAGCAGCTCCCTGGGCGGCTGCCTAATTCCCCTGCAGAGGTGCGGAATTTACGCGCACGCGGATGTTGCAAGAACTGCAACTGCACCAATAAACCTTCGCAATTGCGTAAAGCCGTGCTGCGGCGCACAAAGGACGTGCCTTTCAGGCATCCTCTCCTAAACCTTTCAAGGCCGGCCCTCGGGTCGGCCCTTTTTTTTGTCCGCCGTTCTGCTATGCGCATGGCACTGCAGCCGCCGAACGATAATAATCACTGGGAGCGGAGCCGCCGGTAAACCGGCATGACGGCGGGTGCAGCGTGGGGGATCGAGCTGCCACCAGCGCCTGCTCTCCCCCACGAGCATCCTCTTTTTTGGTTCGATGGCCGGCCGGACAGCCTGCCGCCAACCGGGGACACTGCTGCCCGGACGCGCTACAAGCGCACCATGACGTTCCGCCTCCACATCCCCGAACAGCCCACCCCCGAAGATCGTGAGGCGGTGCTTGCGCCGCTGCGCGCCTACAATGAGCGGGTGGCAGGGCCGGCGAAGGCCGAACCGTTGGCGATCCTCTTGCACGATGAAGAGGGCAACAGCGTGGGCGGCCTGTGGGGTCGCAGCGGCTATGACTGGCTGTTTGTCGAGTATCTGGCGATCCCGGAGGCGTGGCGCGGCCAAGGGACCGGGAGCGCACTGATCGCCGAAGCGGAACGGATCGCGCGGGCGCGCGGCTGTTGCGGCCTGTGGCTGGACACCTTCGCCTTCCAGGCCCGCGGCTTCTACGAGAAGCTGGGGTTCCGCGTGTTCGGGACGCTGGAAGACCACCCGCGCGGCAGCCGGCGGTTCTTCCTCAGCAAGCGGCTGGACGGTTAAGCTTCCAGGAGCCCCCGATCCCTTCGCACCGGGGTACGGAGGGAATTCAGGTGCGGCGCAGCGCCCTGCCTGCCACCGCGTCCAGCCGCGCCGCCAGCGCAGGATCCCGCATCGAAGGTGCGGTCATGAGGGCGAAGTCGAGGCAGGTGTCGATCGGGGACGCCGGTCGCTCCTCCGGCAGGGCCGCGACCAGATGCTGGACGAGCGCCCGCGCCTTCCGTGCATTGGCGTCGAGCTGCGCGAGGATCTCGGCAGTGTCCACCGCCTCCCCTTCGCGCCAGCAGTCATAGTCCGTGACCATCCCGACCAGCGCGTAGGGCAGCTCCGCCTCGCGCGCGAGCTTGGCCTCGGGCATCGCCGTCATGCCGATCACGTCGCAGCCCCAGCTGCGATAGAGCCGGCTCTCCGCACGGGTCGAGAACTGCGGTCCTTCCATCGCCAGATAGGTGCCGGTCGGCGACACGGCAGCCCCTGCGGCGCGGGCAGCGTCGGCGGCGAGCGCCGACAGGCGCGGGCACACCGGGTCCGCCATCGAGACATGCGCCACCAGCCCTGGGCTGAAGAAACTCGACGGCCGCCCGCGGGTGCGGTCGATGAACTGGTCGACGACGGTGAAGCTGCCGGGCGGCCGATCCTCCACCAGCGACCCCACCGAGGAGATCGCCAGCACGTCCGTCACGCCCAGGCGCTTGAGCGCATCGATGTTGGCGCGGGCGTTGAGGTCGGAGGGTGGGATGCGGTGCCCGCGGCCGTGGCGCGGCAGGAACACCACGCGGACATGCCCCATCCGCCCAACGTAGCACGCGTCGGACGGCGAGCCCCACGGCGTTTCCACCGTCTCCCACCGTCCCTCTTCCACCCCTGCGACCGCGTAGAGACCGGAGCCACCGATGATACCGAGCGTCCAGCCGCTCACGCCGCCAAGCCCGTCGTCAGGCGGGGTTGAAGACACCGCAGGCGATCCGGCCGCCGCTGTTGCCCGAAGGATCGGTCATCAGGTCGTCCGCACTCGCATGCACCATGAACGCCGAGCCATCGGCATCGAGCAGGCCGTCGAAGGTGCCGCCCGGCAGAGTGAATTCGATCGTGCCGGTGCCGTCGGTGCCGACCAGCAGGTTGGGCATGTCGCCCGCGTGCGGGCCGGCCGGGTTCTTGGTGCCGTGCTGCCGGGCGGTCGGGTTCCAGTGGCCGCCCGCCGTCGTGAAGTCCGGCGCATCGCAACGGCCGGTGGTATGCACATGAGCGCCGTGCGGCCCCTGGGGAAGCCCAGTGACGCTGAGGGCAATGCGGACGCCGCCGGGAACTTCCGTCGCGGTGGCGGTACCCGCCGGCGCATTGGCGGCGGTGCGCAGCATCGCGGTCGCGACGCGCGGGGCAGCGGGCGCTGCGCTGCTGTCGACGGGAGCGGTCTGCGTGCAGGCAGCCATCAGGCCGGTCGCGGCGAGCAGGGCCAGGTGCGTCTTCATCGTCGTTCCCCTTGTTTGTTGCCAGTTCAATGGCCGATCGCGGTGGCAGTTCCGCGTCAGCCGGGCATCGGCCCCGCGATCAGCATCGGGTCGAGCCTACGCCCCTTCCAGACCATGCCCCAATGAAGATGCGGGCCGGTCGCGCGGCCCGTGCTGCCGACCGCGCCGATCACCTCGCCCTGGCGGACGCGCTGCCCGAGCCGGACGTCGATCCGCGAGAGGTGAAGAAATGCGCTGCTGAGCCCCATGCCATGGTCGAGCATCAGCAGATTGCCCTCCAGGGTAAAGGGCGAATCGGCCGCCAGGATCACCACGCCGTCTGCCGGCGCCGTCACCGGGGCGCCGGTGGGCTTGGCCACGTCGACCCCCGAATGATAGCTGCCGGGCTCGCCCGCATAGATGCGCTGCGACCCGAACCGGCCGGAGATGCGGCCGGTCGCCGGCCATTGGAAGCGTTGCGACCAGCCCTGCGCCCCGGTCTCCTGCTTGCGGGCGGCGGCGATCTGGGCGAGCTCGGGCGGGCGGCGGCGCTGGAACTCGGCACTCGGCTGGCTGACCTTGGGAAGCGTCGGCAGCCGCTCGATCTGCCAGGCGCGCGGGGCGACGCTGAGCGTCTCCACCTGCTCGCGGCCATCCGCGAAGCGCGCGACCAACCGGGCGGTGGGGCCCGCGTCGCGATCGAAGGCGATCAGGAAGCGGCGGTCCGGTGCGAGCGCGATCGGCTCGCCCTCGAAGGTCAGCGACGTCACCCCTGCCGGCGCGGTGCCGACCAGCATGCCGCCCTGGATGCGCTGGCCTTCGTAGCGGAACGACGCAGGGGCCGCCGGCCGCGGCGCAGGCGCAGGCGCGACCGCCACGGCCGCCGGCGGCGCCTGTACCGGCTGGGCTCGGCCGGCGCTTTCCGGCACCACGGCGCAGCCGGGCAGCGCCGCCATCAGCCCCGCTGCGAGTGTCGCGCCTGCGCGCAGCCTCACGCCGGGCGCATCGCCGCGGTTGCGGCCTCCGCAGTGGCATAGGCTTCTTGCCGTTCGGCGCTCCAGTAATGGAGCTCCTCGAGCGGGATCTTCTCGCCGGTGCGGGCGCAGACGACATGGTCGCCCGGCGACAGGACGCGGAACCCGCCCGAGAGATAGTGGAGGCGCGCCTGGCGCGAGCTGTTCGACATCAACATCCGGTAATCCATAGAGGCATCAGAGCAGGCTCGGCTGCTCGGGCTTGTCCGAAGGATAGGGCTTGCCCACCGGACGCTCAACCCGTGCGTCCACCACGCCGTCGCGGAAGTGGAGCTTCAGGCCCCCGGCCGCCCGCGCCGCGGCGGCGGAATCGATCGTCTTGCCGGTGCCGCGCGCCTCGACGCGGACATATCCGCGCTTGAGGAGGTTGTCGGGGTTCACGCTTTCCAGCAGTCGGCCGACCGAGGCGAGATGCTGGCGGCTGCGATCGAGCTGGCGGTCCAGCATCGCGGGCCGCAGCACCGCCGACTGGCGATCCAGCGTCCGCCGCGCCTGGCCCAGCCGCCGCTCCAGCCCCAGCCCCAGCCGCTGGGCGAGATCGTCCACCCGCTGGCGCTGCGGCCCCAGCAGCGCATCGCGCCGCGGCAGCACGCGGACGAGTGCTGCCAGCCGCTCCTCCCCGCGCTGGTGATAGCGGCGCACGCAGCGCTCGGTGCGCATCGCGTGGCTCTGGACGGTGTGGCGCAGGTCGGCGAGCACCGGCACCGCAAGCTCGGCCGCCGCGGTCGGGGTCGGCGCGCGCAGGTCGGCGGCGTGGTCGCAGAGACTCGTGTCGGTCTCATGCCCCACCGCCGAGATCACCGGGATCGAGCAGTCGGCGACGGCGCGGACCACGGCTTCCTCGTTGAACGCCCACAAATCCTCGATCGAGCCGCCGCCGCGCGCGACGATCAGCAGGTCGGGACGCGGCACCGGGCCGCCGGGCTCGATCGCGTCGAAACCGCGTACCGCCGCTGCGACCTGCTGGGCGGCACCCTCCCCCTGCACCTGGACGGGCCAGACGATGACATGGCTGGGGCAGCGGTCCTCCAGCCGGTGGAGGATGTCGCGGATCACCGCACCCGTGGGCGAGGTGACGACGCCGATCACGCGCGGCAGGAAGGGCAGCGGCTTCTTGCGGGCGGCATCGAACAAACCCTCGGCGCCGAGCTTGGCCTTCAGCTTCTCGAGCAGCGCCATCAGCGCGCCCTCGCCCGCCAGCTCCATACGATCGATCACGATCTGGTATTTGGAGCGGCCCGGATAGGTGGTGAGCTTGCCGGTCGCGACGACCTCGATGCCGTCCTGCGCCTGGAACGGCAGCGCGGCGGCGGCCCCGCGCCAGATCACGCCGTCAATGACCGCGCTCTCGTCCTTCAGGCACAGATAGACGTGGCCGGAGGCGGCACGCTTGTAGCCCGAAATCTCGCCGCGCAGGCGGACATGGCCGAACTCGCCCTCGACCATGCGCTTCAGCCGGCCGGCAAGTTCGCTGACGCTGACGGGTGCGGCGTTGTCGCCGGGGATGGGCTCGGCTACGAGCCGCCCCGATGAAAAGCCGGAAAAAGGATCGGGCATGAACGTCCTGCTGGTGGGCTCGGGGGGGCGCGAACATGCGCTCGCATGGCGGCTCGCACAATCTCCGCTCCTCGATAGGCTCTATGCCGCGCCAGGCAACCCCGGCATTGCCGAGCATGCCGAATGCGTCGCGATCGCCGCGACCGACCAACCGGCGCTGCTCGCCTTCTGCCGCGAACACGAGGTGCGCTTCGTGGTGGTCGGCCCCGAGCAGCCGCTGGTCGAAGGCCTTTCGGACCGGCTGCGCGAGGCCGGCATCGCCGTGTTCGGGCCATCTGCGGCGGCGGCACAGCTGGAAGGCTCCAAGGGTTTCACCAAGGACCTGTGCCAGCGCGCGAACATCCCGACCGCGGGCTATGTCCGGGTGACATCACTGGAGGCGGCGCGCAACGCGCTAGGCACCTTCGGGCTGCCGGTCGTCATCAAGGCGGATGGCCTGGCTGCTGGCAAGGGCGTGACCATCGCCAGCTCGCCGGAGGAGGCAGACGCGGCGCTGGTCGCGCTGTTCGACGGGCCGGGTGCCGAGGCGGTGATCGAGGAGTTCCTGACCGGGGAGGAAGCGAGCCTGTTCGTCCTGACCGACGGCACCAGCTACCTGCCCTTCGGATCGGCGCAGGACCACAAGCGCGTCGGTGACGGCGACGTGGGCCCGAACACCGGCGGCATGGGCGCCTATAGCCCCGCACGGGTGCTGACGCCGGAGCTGGAGCAGCTGGCGATCGACACGATCGTGCGCCCCACGATCGAGAAGCTGGCCGAGGAAGGCATGCCCTACAGCGGCGTCCTCTATGCCGGGCTGATGCTGACGCCGCTCGGCCCCAAGCTGATCGAGTATAACGCGCGCTTCGGCGATCCCGAATGCCAGGTGCTGATGATGCGGCTGGAAAGCGACCTGCTGGAGATCATGCTGGCGACGGCCGAGGGTCGGCTGGCAGGGCACAAGGTGCGCTTCTCCGACGACCCCGCGCTGACCGTCGTCGTGGCGGCGCGCGGCTATCCGGGCACGCCGGCGGCCGGCGGCACCATCACCGGCATCGACACCGCCGAGGCGCATGGCGCGCGCGTGTTCCAGGCCGGCACCCGCCGCGAGGGGGAGGCGCTGGTCGCCTCGGGCGGCCGCGTGCTGACGGTCACCGCGACCGGCCCCAGCGTCCGCGAGGCACAGGCCGCGGCCTATCGGGCCGTCGACCGCATCGCCTTTGCCGACGGCTTCTGCCGGCGCGACATCGGCTGGCGCGAAATCGCGCGCGAAGAAGGCTAAGCACCTCAACGCCTTGAGGATGGCGGCTGCGCCGCTATGTTCTGCCTCCGGCCGCGGTTTGGCCGGCCGGAGGCGTACGCATGGAAGAAGCCGAACAATCCCGCCAGACCGTCGTAGGGGCGGCGGACCAGATGATGCCCATCACCGTCACCCATCTGGTGGTGATCGCGGTCTTTGCGGCGATCATCGTCATCGCGATCCTGTGGGGAATGCGGCTTCGTGCCAAGCGCCGCGCCGCCGAGCGCGAGCTGGATGCGATCGGCCAAAGCCGGCGTGAGGCGCCGGGCGCCGCGGTCGCCGATCCGGACGCACCGGGCGCAGCCATCGCAGCCGAGCGGCGCGCGCCGGTCGAGCCGACCGACCTCCCCGCCCCCGCGCCGCAGCCTGTGCAGGAACCGCAGCACCCCGCGCCCGCCGCTCGCGCGACTCCGCCGGCACCCGCGGAGCCGATCGCTTCCCCGAGTTCGCCCGCACCTGCGGAGCTGGCAGCCACGCCGAGCGCTCAGCCTGTCAGCGCGGTCCCGGCTGCCGCGCCCGTCCCTGCGACGGCGGCAAGCGACCTCACGACGCTAAAGGGCCTGGGCCCTAAGGTGGCCGCGCAGCTCGCCGAGATGGGGATCACGAGCATCGCCGACCTGGCAGCGCTCAGCCCGGCCGAGGCCGACCGGATCGATGCGTCGCTCGGCACCTTCCAGGGCCGGATGGCGCGGGATCGCTGGGTCGAGCAGGCGCACCTGCTCGCGGCGGGCGACCGTGCCGGCTATGAAGCGAAGTTCGGGAAGCTCGGCTGAACTCTTGAAGCCGCCGCGGGTCAGGCCGCGGCGGACACCAGCAGCTTGTCGATCTTGCGCCCGTCCATGTCGACGATTTCGAAGCGCCAGCCCTGCTCGAGGAAGTGCTCGCCCTCCTCGGGCAGGTGCTTGAGGATCGCAAGGGCGAGACCCGCGACCGTCGCATAGTCGCGATCCTCGGGCAGCTCGATCCCCAGCCGCTCGGCCAGCGCGTCGGCCGAGAGCTGGCCGGAAACCAGCAGGGTGCCATCCTCCCGCGCGATGACGTTGGGCGTGTCGCCCGGCTCGGCGTCGGATGCGAACTCGCCGGCGATCGCCTTGAGCAGGTCGGCAGGCGTCACCAGCCCTTCGAAATGGCCGTATTCGTCGTGGACCAGGCCCATCGGCACATCGGCACCGCGCAACGCGGTGAGCGCGTCCATCGCATCGACCTGATCGGGCAGCACCGGCGCAACATGCATCAGGCGGCGCAGGTCCAGCGCCTCGCCGCGCATGGTCGCCGCAACGATATCGCGCGCCTGCACCACGCCCACGACCTTGTCGATCGAGCCTTCGGCGACGGGCAAGCGGGTGTGCGGCGTCTCCGCCAGCGCCGCGCGCAGCTTCTCCGGCTCCAGGTCCAGGTCGAGCCAATCGACGTCGGTTCGCGGCGTCATGATCTCCCGCACCGGCCGGTCCGCCAGCCGCACCACGCCGGAGATGATCGAGCGCTCATGCTCCTCGATCACGCCGGACTTGGTCGCCTCGGCCACCAGCAGTTGCAGTTCCTCGGCGGTGACGCGGTTCTCCGTCTCGCGATCGAGGCGCAGCAGCCGAAAGACGAGGCCGGTCGTCGTGTCGAGCAGCCAGACCAGCGGCGCGGTCAGCTTCGACAGGTAATGCATCGGCAACGCAACGATGGCGGCGATCGGCTCGGGCGAGCGAAGCGCGAACTGCTTGGGCACCAGTTCGCCGATCACCAGCGAGGCATAGGTGGTGAGCCCGATCACGATCGCGAAGCCCGCCGTCTCGCCGGTCTCCGGCGCGAGGCCGAGCCAAGCGCTCAGCCGCTCGCCCACCGGACCACCCAGGCTCGCGCCCGAATAGGCACCCGCGACGATGCCGATCAGGGTGATGCCGATCTGCACGGTGGACAGGAACTTGCCCGGATCGCTCGCCAGCCGCATCGCGGTGGCCGCTCCCCTGCCGCCGGCGCGGGCCAGCGCCTCCAGCCGGGCGGGCCGTGCGGACACGATCGCGAGTTCGGACATGGCGAAGACGCCGTTCAGGAGGACCAGCGCGAGAATGATCGCGACGTCGATCCACGGAAATGGGGTGAACTGGGTCATTGTTCTGCCCAACGCTTAGCCGCAATGGTGCGGCCCCGACAACCGCATCCTCAGGCTTTCGGTCAGCCCGCGTTCAAATCGCGTGCGGAACAATCCTGTCCAGGTCGGTGTTCACCGAAACAAGATCAAATCACGAAATTGCAGACGGAGGAGCATGATGCGGAGTGTGTCGAAGCTGATGTTGGCAGGCGCGCTGGGCACGATGACGCTGACCAGCGCGTGCGTGACGGACCCGGAAACCGGCCAGCGCACGATTTCGAAGGCAGCGATCGGCGGCGTCGGCGGTGTGCTCGGCGGCTATCTGCTGGGCGACCTGGTCGGCGGACATAACGACCGCACCGAAAAGATCGTCGGCGCGGGCCTGGGCGGCATCGCAGGGGCTGCGATCGGCAACTACATGGACCGGCAGGAGCGCGAGCTGCGCCAGCGCACCGCCGGCACCGACGTGCAGGTGGTCCGCCAGGGCGACGATCTGCTGCTGAACATGCCGTCCGGCATCACCTTTGCCTATGACAGCGCCACCGTGCAGCCGCAGTTCCAGCCGACGCTGGATCAGGTCGCCGACGTGCTGTCGCAGTACAACCAGACCTACATCGACGTGTACGGCCACACCGATTCGAACGGGTCGGACGCGTACAACCAGACGCTGTCGGAGCGCCGCGCCTCGGCCGTCGCCGGCTATCTCACGACCCACGGCGTGCAGAGCGCGCGAATCGGCACCCGCGGTTTTGGCGAGACCCAGCCGATCGCCAGCAACGACACCGACGCCGGCCGCGCCGCGAATCGGCGCGTCGAGATCAAGATCGTGCCGATCAATCAGGACGAGGTCCGCTAAGGCGGCCCGGGTTCTATCCCCAGCCACTGCTCCTGCGGAGGCAGGAGCCCAGGGCAATACAGGAAAGCGCCCGAAACCCTGGGCTCCTGCTTTCGCAGAAGCACGGTGATTGCGAAACGCCCGTCGAGCTTCGGCGGGCGTTTTGCTGTGCCGGCCCCTCCCGACGTCGCGGTGGGCGTGCAGATCCTGGCTGGTCTCGCGGTTACCGCCGACCCGCAAAGAAATTGCGCAGCAGCGCCGCGCCTTCGCGCTCGCCGATGCCTGGGTAGATTTCCGGCCGGTGGTGGCAGGTCGGTTGCGCGAAGAAGCGCGGACCGTGCTCTACGGCGCCGCCCTTCGGATCGGATGCGGCGTAATAGACCCGCGCGATCCGGGCGTGGGCGATCGCGCCGGCGCACATCGCGCAGGGCTCCAGCGTCACCCACAGATCGCAATCCTCCAGCCGATCCCGCCCGAGGGCCGCGGCGGCGGCGCGAATCACCCGCATCTCGGCGTGCGCGGTCGGGTCGCAGAGCGTGCGGGGCGCGTTGCCGGCAACCGCCAGCACGCGACCGTTCCGGAGCAGCGCGGCGCCCACCGGCACCTCGCCCGTCTCGGCAGCAGCGCGCGCCGCGTCGAGCGCCAGGCGCATGGGTTCGGGAAGCGGAAAGGCCATGGCCGCGTCATGGCCCGCCCGAAGGCCTTACGCCAGCGGCCAAGGTGCGAGACACCCCGGCCGTTGGGTGGCGGTTACTGCGCCGCCTGCGTGTTGTCGGCGCGCTGGATGTCGAGGGTCGGCACCTGCACGGTGCGGTTCTCGGTTCCGACGTCCACACGGCCCACGTCCGCTTCGAACTTGGGCGCCTGGACGGCGGCGGGACGGACCATGTCGATGCTGACCAGGCCAAGCATCATCGCGCCGATCAGCAGCAGGACGACGAGGCCGAGGATGAAGAGGATCGCGCGCATGAAAGGATTCCCCGGTTGCCAAAAGGATTCGCTGCCGGAATAACGCGCGCAGGCGGCGGGCGGTTGCACGCTGCGCAACGTCAGTCCGCGGGGGCGCTGTTGACGCGGCGCGCCTCTGCCGTTACTAGCGCCGACTTTCCCGGGGCAGTTGCCCCGACCATTGCCGTAACCAGGAACCAACGCATGTCGCGCATTTGCGAGCTGACCGGCAAGGGCCGGCAGGTGGGTAACAACGTTTCCCACGCCAACAACAAGACCAAGCGTACCTTTCTGCCGAACCTGCAGAACGTGACGCTTCTTTCGGACGCGCTGGAGCGCGGCGTGAAGCTGCGCGTGTCGACGCACGGCCTGCGCTCGGTCGAGCATGTCGGCGGCCTGGACAACTGGCTGCTCAAGACCCGCGACACCGACCTGTCGCTGCGCGTTCGTCGCCTGAAGCGCGAGATCGCCAAGAAGATCGCCACCACCACCGAGGCGGCGGCCTGATCTAGCTGCCTGTCCCCTTCGGGCGGACGGGCGGCCTGATCCTGCTACCTTCCGCCTGCGGGCGGAAGGTCCAGCCGGAACTTCAAGAGCAGCGACTGCTCGATCCACATCTGGTTGTCGTCGGACGCGAGCCACAGGATGGTCGCGTTTTTTTCATGCGTGACTGCCAGCGCCTCGTAATTGTCGTGGATCACGTCGTCCGCCAGCCGGGCGATCTCCCGCCCCTGCACCATTGCCCCCGGCCGAATCGCTTCCGGTTCGATAACGGAGAGGATGGCGGTGAACCCCTTCCGCAGCGATGCCGCACGATGCAGCATAAGCAGCCGTCCGTCGGCGAGCTCCACCACGTCCGTGGGCGCATAGTCCTTGGGCGGCAGGTAACGGAAGTGAAAGCCGCGGTCCGAGTGCACCGTCGGGTCGCCTGCGAATCGGATCGCGTCGAAGCCGATCTCCCGCCGCTTCCGGTTGCGCGCACCTTCGCTGAACACCAGAAACGCCCCGGATCGCAGGCGCACCATCGCTTCCGGTCCGCTGGCGTTGGGCCACTTGGCCATCGCCCTTGGGCGGACGTATCGCTCCGCGGCGCGGAAATCGGCCGAGTAGCGCCAGATCGCGTTCGCGCGCTCGAAGCCTACCCACAGGCGCCCCGTCGCCGGATCCACCGCAAGCGATTCGCTGTCGCGGTCGCGCTTTTCCCAGCCGGTGCCGGGGCCGCCGGGGAGCGACAGGAACTCCGGCTCCGTGACCTGCCAGTCGGCGCCCATTCGAAAGCGAACGACCGACCCGAAATCGCTGAGGAGCGTGAACCGATCTCCCTCGACGCGCAGGGCGGAGAAGCCGCCAAAGGCGCGGTCGCGGCTGGTGAGTTGGACGCCGCCCAGATAGGTGAGCGCCCCCACCCGCCTATCCTGCGGGTCGCCCGCACGCAGCGGCACTTGCCGCGCAGTCACGTTCGGGTGCTTGCCCAGGATCTGGCGGGGGATGGTACCCGTCCAACTCGGCACCAACGCCAGCGTCAGGAGCACCACGGAAGCGATACGCATACGCCGGCCTTAAGCGGCGATTCGGCATCGCGACAGCCGTTTCGCGCATGAACCTCCGATAACGAGCGCATTCAGGCTCGGCTCAAGGCGACTCGGCCAAAAGGGCTTCATCGACGACGGGCAATCCCGCCGCTGACGGAAAAGTTCGAGTTGGGAGACGACCGATGTTCAAGAAGCTTTCTCTCGCAGGCGCCGCCCTCGCCATGGGCTTCACCGCGCTGGTTCCCACCGCTCCGGCGGTCGCGCAGAGCCGCCACTATTACGGTGATCGCCACTATGATCGCGGCTACGACCGTGGCTACGACCGCCGCTATGACCGCGGGTACGACCGCCGCAGCTATCGCGGCAATGACCGCCGCTACTACAACAACCGCAACTATCGTCGCTGCGACAATGGCGACGGCGGCACGGTGATCGGCGCGGTCGCAGGCGGCCTGCTCGGCAACCAGGTTGCGGGTCGCGGAGATCGCCTGCTCGGCACGGTGCTGGGTGGTGCAGTCGGCGCGGTTGCCGGTCGTGCGATCGACCGTTCGGACAGCCCGCGTCGCTGCCGCTAACGGATTTCGCTCCCCTGTAGTGTATCGGGAGCCGGGGCCGGTCCAGCGATGGACCGGCCCTTTTTCGTTCGGCCGTAAGGGGGGGGGGGAGGAAGCCCGCCCTCCCGGATCAGTACATGTGCTGGCCGCCGTTGATCGACAGCGTCGAGCCCGTGATGAAGCCGCCGTCCTCGGCGCAGAGGAAGGCGACCGCGCGCGCGATCTCATGCGCCTGGCCGAGGCGCCCGACCGGGATCTTGGCGACGATCTTTTCCAGCACGTCCGCCGGCACCGCTGCCACCATCTCGGTATCGATATAGCCGGGTGCGATCGCGTTCACGGTCACGCCGAAGCGCGCGCCTTCCTGCGCCAGCGCCTTGGTGAAGCCGTGGATGCCCGACTTCGCCGCCGCATAATTGACCTGGCCATATTGGCCGGCCTGGCCGTTGATCGAGCCGATGTTGACGATGCGGCCCCATTTGCGCTCGCGCATGCCGGGGAACACGGCCTTTGCCATGTTGAAGCAGCCCCCCAGGTTGGTGCGGATCACCTCGTCCCACATCTGGGCCGTCATCTTCAGGATGGTGCCGTCGCGGGTGATGCCGGCGTTGTTGATGACGACGTCGACCGGCCCCAGCGCCGCCTCGACCTCGGCGACGCCCTGCTGGCAGGCATCATAGTCGCTCACGTCCCAGCGGAACGCGGCGATGCCGGTACGCTCGGTGAACGCCTTCGCCTTTTCCTCGTTGCCGGCATAGTTGGCGGCGACGGTCATGCCCGCTTCCTTGAGCGCCAGGCTGATCGCCTCGCCGATGCCGCGCGTGCCACCGGTTACAATCGCTACCCGTGCCATGACCTTGCTCTCCATCCGAGTTGCGGGCGCCAAAAAGAGGCCGCCCGCTTCCCCGTCAGGCTAGGCGGCGGGCAGCCAGCCTGCAAGCTCCGCTGCAAGGATGCTGCGCAGCATCCGCAAGCCCGCGGGCTCGGCGTTGAGGCACGGGAGATAGGCGAAATCGATGCCGCCCGCCTCTTCGAACGTCTCGCGTCCGCGGATCGCCAGTTCCTCCAACGTTTCCACGCAATCGGCTGAAAAGCCCGGGGCAACGATCGCCACCCGCCGCTTGCCGGCCCGGGCGAGCGCCGCCAGCGTGTCGTCGGTCGCCGGCCCCAGCCACTTGGCCCGGCCGAAGCGCGACTGGAACGCGACCACCAGTTCGATCCCCAGCGCTTCCGAGAGGAGCCGGCCGGTCTTCTGGCAGTGGCAGTGATAGGGATCGCCCAGTTCCAGCGTCCGCTGCGGCATGCCGTGGAAGCTGGCGACGATCGCGTCGGGGGTGAAGGAAAGCTTCGCCAGATCCTCCCGCACCGTCTGCGCCAGCGCGTCGATATAGGCGGGATGATCGTGATAGGGCGGCAGCGTCCGGATCGCCGGCTGCCAGCGCATTTGCGCGAGCGCGGCAAACGCCTTGTCGTTGGCGGTCGCGGTCGTTGCTGCGCAATATTGCGGATAGAGGGGTGCCAGCAGGATGCGTTCGCATCCCGCGGCCTTCATCGCGCGCAGCCGTTCGCCGATCGCCGGATTGCCGTAGCGCATGCCCCAGTCGACCAGCACCTCGGGGCCGAAGGCGTCCTTCAGTCCCTCCGCCTGCGCGCGGGTGACGGCGGCGAGCGGCGAGCCTTGCTCCGTCCACACCTGGCTATAGGCGTGCGCCGACTTCTTTGGGCGGGTGTTGAGGATGATGCCGCGCAGGATCGGCTGCCACGCGATCGCCGGCAGTTCCACCACGCGTCGGTCGGACAGGAACTCGCCCAGGTAGCGCTTCACCGCCCGCGGCTCGGGCGCGTCGGGCGTGCCGAGATTGATCAGCAGGACGCCGATCCGGGGCTGGGGAATGGCGGGATGATCCGCAGGCGGCGTCATTCTTCCTCCGGTAGCAGCGGAAGGCGGCGGAGGCGAACGCCGGTTGCGGCCATCACCGCGTTGGCGATGGCGGGTGCGACCGGCGGCACCGCGAGTTCGCTCACCCCGCCCGGATCCGCATCGCTGCGGATCAGTTCCACCGACACCTCGGGCGTGTCGGCGAGCCGCGGCAGGTCCATCGCACCGAAGCCGCGCACATCGGCCAGATTGTCGGTGAAGCCGGTGGTGGCGCCGAGCGCCGCGGCCATTCCGAACATCAGCCCGCCCTCGATCTGCTGGAGCACGAGGTCCGGGTTGATCTGCCGCCCGCAATCCACCGCCGCGACCAGGCGATCGACCTTCACCCGCTGGTCCGCACCCATCCGCGCCTCCGCCATCACCGCGATGAAGGAGCCGCGCATCTGGTGGCAGGCGAGCCCCTGGCCGCTGCCGGGGATCCCGCCCTGCCATCCGCCGAGCGTCGCGACGGTGGAGAGGCACCGCGCCAGTCGCGGGTTGCCGCCGAGCATGGCGATGCGGAAGGAATGCGCCTCGATGCCCGCGACATGGGCAAGCTCGTCGATGAAGCATTCGTTGAAGAAGGCGGTGTAGCTGTGCGCGCCCGAGCGCCAGTAGCCGACCGGCACGCCGATCTCGGCCGGGTGGTGGTCCACCGCGAACGCAGGGATCGCATAGGCGGGCACCGCCCCCTCCACCGCCAGCGTGTCGCCGCCCTGCGGCAGCAGCATGGCCGCGCGGGCGGTGGTGTCGTCGGCAAGCAGGCGTTGGGAAAGCGCGTGACCGACCGCGGGGGCCGCGATCTTGCACAGCCAGCCCGCCACCCCGCCACCCTTTGCCAGCCGCGCCGTCATGCGGGCGGCGGCCGGCGGGCGGTACCGATCATGCAGGCAGGTCTCGCTGCGCGACCAGGTCAGCTGCACCGGCTTTTCCAGGCGCCGAGCCAGCAGCGCTGCCTGCTCGGCGACCTGATGCTCCAGGTTCGCGCCGAAGCTGCCGCCGGCAATCGTCGGGTGCAGCACGACGCGCTCCTCGCCGATGCCCAGGGTCCGCGCCGCCGCGGCGCGTGCGAGCGCCGGCGCCTGGGTCGGCATCCACAGGGTCAGCCGCCCGTCCCGCCAGGCGGCGGTAGCGGTGGTAGGCTCGATCGCGGCGTGCAGCGCCGCCCCCACGCGATAGTCGGCGGTGACGACCTGTGCGTCCTTGAAGGTCGCGGCCAGATCGCCGGCGCGCGCCATGCGGGTGCCCTCCCCATCGAGGGCGGCGTCGAGTGCTGCGTCGATCGATTCGCTGTCCACCAGCGGGCTGCGCGTCTCGAAGCGGGGGGCCAGCGCATCGAGCGCAGCATTGGCGGCCCACCAGGTCTCTCCGACGGCGGCGACCCAGTTCGGGTTCTCCACCACCGCGGAGACGCCGCGCACGCGATCGGCGGCCGCACGGTCCACGCCTACCAGCCGGCTGTCGCCGATCGGCCCCTGGCGGATGGCCGCGAACACCATGCCGGGCAGGCGGATGTCGCCCGCGAAATTGGCGCTGCCGTCGACCTTGGCGGGCGCGTCGAGGCGGGGCAGCGACTCCCCGGTCAGCCGCTTCTCCTCGCCGGCGCGCAGCGGCAGGTCGCCGCTCGGCAGCCGCTCGTCGGCCGCATCCGCCGCAAGCGCGCCGAACCGCTCACGCTGCCCGCCCGCGATCACGAAGCCGTCTAGGGTGGCGCAGCTGTGCCAGTCCACGTCCCAGCGGCGCGCCGCCGCCTTGCACAGCAGGATCCGGGCCGCAGCCCCGGCCTTGCGCAATTCGCCCTCGAACGCGCGGACCGAGGTGGAGGCGGCGGTGAGCATCAGCGTCTGCGCCTCGGCGTGACGGCTGCGCACCCGTTCGGGCAGGTCGCCCAGCGCATCCTCGAACAGCACCGATGCCGCGAGCCGGTTGGCATAGAGCGGGTTGATCGGTGCCGGCTCGACCGCGACGGTGCGCCAGTCCGCGCCCAGCTCGTCGGCGACGATCTGCGGCAGCGCGGTGAACACGCCTTGTCCCAACTCGGCCTGCGGCACCGCGACGGTCACCTGCCCGTCCGCGCCGATCTTGATCCAGGGGCCGAAGATCGTCTCGCCCTCGGCCGCCGTCAGGTTGACGGCGTGGTCGCGTGGCCAAAGCGCCCAGCCGACCACCAGCCCCACCCCCGCCGCGCCGCCGACCAGCAGCCTGCGCCGGGTCAATCCCGTTGCCGAAGGGGCCGCGCGCGACACTGCATCCAAAGCCATGGCCGCCGCTCTATCGCCCGGCGAAAGCCGGCGCCAGCCGGCCTGCGCTTCCGCGCTTGGGTTTTCGGGGCGAGCGGCGTACCAGCAGCGCAAAGACTTCCGGAGCCTTCGACTTGATCCTTTCGACGCTTGCCGCCGCCGGCGGCCACATCCGGTTCGACCAGCTGGGGCTCGATCCCGTGGCGCTCGACCTCGGCTTCTTCACGTTGAAATGGTATTCGCTCGCCTATCTGGCCGGCATCCTGGTCGGCTGGTGGTACCTGCTGAAGCTGCTTGCGCAGCCGGGCGCCCCGATGGCGCGCCGCCATGCCGACGACATGGTCTTCTATGCGACGCTCGGCATCATCCTGGGCGGGCGCATCGGCTATGTGCTGTTCTACGGCGAGGACATGTGGTCCGATCCGTGGCGGATCCTGCGGCTGTGGGACGGCGGCATGTCGTTCCACGGCGGCGTGGTCGGCACGTCGATCGGCATCCTGCTGATGGCGCGCAAGCACAAGCTGAACTGGCTGCGCATCCATGACTATGTCGCGTGCTGCGCACCGTTCGGACTGTTCTTCGGCCGGCTTGCCAATTTCGTGAACGGCGAATTGTGGGGCAAGGCGACCGACGTGCCCTGGGGCATCGTGTTTCCGAACACCGTGGCCGGCGGCCTCGATCCGGCGCGCCACCCGAGCCAGCTCTATGAGGCGGGGCTCGAGGGCATCCTCCTCGGTGCCCTCCTCTGGTTCCTGTTCTGGCGCACCAACGCCCGTTATCAGCCGGGCAAGCTCGTCGGCTGGTTCCTGCTGGGCTACGGCCTCAGCCGCTTCTTCGTCGAGTTCTTCCGCGAGGCCGACGAGCAGCTGATGGAGTTCGCGCGGCAGACCGGGCTGCACATGGGCCAGTGGCTGACGCTGCCGATGATCGCGGGCGGCATCTACCTGATCGCCACCGCCAATGGGCGTCGCCAGCGCATCGAGCCGATCGCGGGGTCGGAGAGCGTCGCTTGAGCGAGGGGTCGCTTCCCGATCGGCTCGCCCGCGCGATCACGCTGGGCGGGCCGATCCCGCTGTCGCAGTTCATGGGCGCGGCGAACGCCCATTATTACAACAGCCGCGATCCGCTCGGCGCGCGCGGCGACTTCACGACCGCGCCCGAAGTCAGCCAGATGTTCGGCGAACTGGTGGGGCTGGCGCTTGCCGACGCCTGGCACCGCGCCGGGCGCCCCCCTGCCCGCTACGTCGAGCTCGGGCCGGGCCGGGGAACGCTCGCGGCCGACGCGCTGCGGGCGATGGCGAGCGCAGGGCTCAAGCCGCAGGTGCACTTCATCGAGACGAGCGCCACGCTGCGCGCCGCGCAGAAGGAGCGCGTGCCCGACGCCGAATGGCACGTCGACCTGGTAGGGGTTCCCGACGACGGCGCGCTGCTGGTGGTGGCGAACGAGTTCTTCGACGCCCTTCCCATCCGGCAACTCATCAAGACCGCGGAGGGCTGGCGCGAGCGGCTGGTCGCCTGCCAGGACACGCTGTTCCTGCCGATCGCCGGCACCACCGGCTTCGACCCGATCGTGCCGGAGGCGCTGCGCGAAGCACCCCCGGGCTCGATCCTGGAGACGGCGCCCGCCGCCGTCGCGGTGATGCGCCAGCTGGCGAAGCGGCTGGTGGCGCAGGGCGGCACCGCGCTGGTGATCGACTATGGCTACACCGGGCCCGCGATCGGCGACTCGCTGCAGGCGGTGCGCGAGCATCAATTCGCCAATCCGTTCGACACGCCTGGCGAGGTGGACCTCACCGCCCATGTCGACTTCGGGACATTGCTGGAGGCCGCACGGGTCGAGGACGCCAAGGGATATGGCCCGCTCGAACAGGGGTTCTGGCTGACCGCGCTCGGCATCGACGCGCGGGTGGCGACGCTCGCGCTCGCCAGCCCGGAGCGCGCGCAGCAGATCGCCGACGATCGCCAGCGGCTGGTCGCGCCCGACAAGATGGGCGAGCTGTTCAAGGCGATCGCCGTCACCGCGCCCGACTGGCCGGCGCCGGCGGGGTTCGCATGATCCTGCGCGACGCGCTGCCGGCGGACGGGCCGGCGCTGTCGGAGATGGCGAAGCGCTGCTACTGCGACACCTTCGGCACGCTCTACCGCGCCTCTGATCTGGCTGCGTTCCTCGACGCCACCTTCGGCGAGAACGGCCTGCCTTCGCATCTGTCGGATCCGGCCTACAAGATGCGGCTGGCCGAGGCGGAAGGCGGCGCGATCGCCGGCTTCGCCAAGCTGGGCCCCGTCGTTTTCCCGGGCGACTGGGGTGCGCGGACCGTCGAGCTGCACCAGCTGTACGTGCTCGGCCCTTGGCAGGGTGAAGGCGTGGCGCCAGCGCTGATGGACTGGGCGCTCGCCACCGCCCGCGCCCAGGGCGCCGACCGGCTGGTGCTGAGCGTCTACGTCGACAACCATCGCGCCCAGCGCTTCTACGCGCGCTACGGCTTCGTCGAGGTCGGTCGCTATGAATTCGTCGTCGGCGAGAAGGTCGACGACGACCGAATCTGGAGCCTGGATCTGTGAACCATCCCGAAGTGATCCGCGCCGCCACGCTGGCAGGCGTGCCGCACGGCTTCCTCGGCCGCCGCGGTGGGGTGTCGAGCGGCATCCATGCCGGGCTGAACGTGGGGCTCGGCTCCGAGGACGCCACCGAAGTGGTGGCGGAGAACCGTCGCCGCGCGACCGAGGCCGTGCTGCCGGGTGCGCAGCTGGTGACGCTGTTCCAGGTCCATTCCGCCGACGCGGTCGTGGTGACGCAGTCGTTCGAGCAGGCCCTGCGCCCGCACGCCGACGCGCTGGTCACGGACCGGCCGGGCCTCGCCCTCGGCATTCTCACTGCGGATTGCGCGCCGGTGCTGCTCGCCGATCGGGAGGCGGGTGTCGTCGGGGCTGCGCATGCGGGTTGGAAGGGTGCGATCGGCGGCGTCACCGACTCCACGCTGGCGGCAATGGAGCAGCTGGGCGCCAGGCGGGAGCGGATCGCCGCGGCGGTCGGGCCCTGCATCGCGCGCGTCAGCTATGAGGTGGATGCCGATTTCGTTCGCCGCTTCGCCGAAGCCGATCCGGAGAACGAACGCTTCTTCACCGACACGCGAGAAGGCCACGCCCAGTTCGATCTGGAGGCCTATGTCGTCCACCGGCTCGCAAGCGCCGGCGTGCGCCGGATCGAGGCGCTGGGGCTCGACACCTATGCCGATCCGGAACGGTTCTTCAGCTACCGCCGCGCGACCCACCGCGGCGAGCCCGATTACGGCCGGCAGATCGCGATCATCGGGCTGGAGTGAGGCTACCCTCCAGACCGGATCGACATACAGCTACCCGTTTGTCTCGAGCAGGGATCGAGCCTGTCGAGAGCCCGTATCGAGAGAGCCACAACGGCCGACCTCTCGATACGCCGTCTCGACAAGCTCGACGGCTACTCGAAGCGAACGGGTGGGGAGCGGCGTTGGTGATGAACGCAGCCGCCCCGCCCCTTCTTCGTCATGCCAGCTAAGGCTGGCATCCTTTCGCACTGCCGAAAGGTAGTCACCCGCCGCCGATCCCCTCGATCACCTTACCGGAGCCCTCGCATTCCGGACATTCGGCGCCGTTGATCTGCCCGCTGCCGCTGCAGCGTGGGCAGAGGTTCTCGCCGGTGCCGGGCGTACCGGGTGCGGCGTCGTCGCCGGGCGACAGGGGTTGTTCGGCCATGGCATGCTCCTCTTCCTCACGCGTCGAAACGCACCGGAGCGGCCGACGCTCCCGGCACGGGAAGCGTGATCGCGGCTCGACAGCGGCGGCGCGCGGCGGCATCAGGCGGGCATGTCCCCTCGTTTCGACTTCACCATCCACGCGACCGACGGCCGCGCCCGCACCGGCGAGATCGCGATGCGCCGCGGCACCATCCGCACCCCTGCCTTCATGCCGGTCGGCACCGCCGCCACCGTGAAGGCCGTGAAACCCGCGGACGTGCGTGCCTCGGGCGCCGACATCCTGCTCGGCAACACCTATCATCTGATGCTGCGCCCCGGCGCCGAGCGCGTGCACCGGCTGGGCGGGCTACACGGCTTCATGGGCTGGGACCGGCCGATCCTGACCGACAGCGGCGGCTATCAGGTGATGAGCCTGTCCGAGCTCACCAAGCGCTCCGAGGACGGCGTCGAGTTCAAGAGCCACCTCGACGGCTCGCGCCATCTGCTGAGCCCCGAACGCTCGATGGAGATCCAGCGGCTGCTCGGGTCCGACATCGTCATGGCGTTCGACGAGCTGGTGCCGACCACCGCCACCCGCGACGTGCAGGCGCGCGCGATGGAGCGCTCGATGCGCTGGGCGAAGCGCAGCCGCGACGGCTTCGATTCGGGCGGCGCCCATGCCGAGGGTGCGGCGCTGTTCGGCATCCAGCAGGGCGCGCTCGATCAGGAGTTGCGCCGAGAGTCGGCGGATGCGCTGAAAGACATCGGCTTCGACGGTTATGCGATCGGCGGCCTCGCGGTCGGCGAGGGCCAGGAGGCGATGTTCGGCGTACTCGACTATGCGCCCGGCCAGCTCGACGCGGCCAGGCCCCGCTACCTGATGGGCGTTGGCAAGCCCGACGACATCGTCGGTGCGGTCGAGCGCGGCGTCGACATGTTCGACTGCGTGCTGCCGACCCGCTCGGGCCGCACCGGCCAGGCGTTCACCCGCACCGGCCCAATCAACATCCGCAACGCGCGCTTTGCCGAGGACACGGGGCCGCTCGATCCCGAATGCCCCTGCCCCAGCTGCACCGGGTGGAGCCGCGCCTATATCCATCATCTGGTCCGCGCGGGCGAGATCCTGGGGGCGATGCTGATGACCGAGCATAATCTGTGGTTCTACCAGCGGCTGATGGCGGACCTGCGCGCGGCAATTGCGGCGGGCAGCTTATCCATGTTCGCCAACGACTTCCGGACGCGCTATTCCAGTCGCGGATGATCGTACTCGGAGAAGAGCAATGACCGACACGCACCCGATCAACGAAGTCGAGGCCGCCTGCAAGGACGCCAAGCGCGTGCGCGAAGCCGCGGCCGAAACCGCCGATATCGAGCGGCCCAAGCGCTGGCCCGCCGTTCCGATCAGCATCGGCGTCGGCATCGGCTCGGCGGCGCTCACCGCCGCGCTGCTCTACGCAAACCGCTCCCGTACCAAGCGCTGACCCGCGCACCACAAGGCTGATCGATGCACCCTTTCCGCGCGGCGCTGCTGCTCGCCACTGCACTTGTTCCCGCAACCGCCGCCGCACGGCAGCACGCCCCCGCCGCATCGACCGCGAAGCCACCAGCACCGGCCCCGGTCGCACCGCTCGCCTATACCGAGCGGACGCTGGCGAACGGCCTCAGGGTCTATGCGATCCGCGACACCTCCACCGCCAACGTCGCGGTGCAGGTCTGGTATGACGTCGGCTCGAAGGACGATCCGCGCGGGCGATCGGGCTTTGCGCACATGTTCGAGCATCTGATGTTCAAGCAGACGCGCAACCTGCCGTCCGAGGCGTTCGACCGGCTGACCGAGGACGTGGGCGGCTACAACAACGCCTCGACGGCCGACGACTACACCAACTATTTCGAAGTGGTGCCGGCCAATCATCTTGAGCGGCTGCTGTTCGCCGAGGCCGATCGCATGGCGACGCTGGTCGTGGAGCCGACCAGCTTCGCCTCCGAGCGGGGCGTGGTGAAGGAGGAGCTGCGCAGCCGCGTGTTCGCGCAGCCCTATGGCAAGCTGTTCGGCTTCTACCTGCCGATGATCTCCTACACCCGCCACCCCTATGCGCGACCGGGGATCGGCAGCATCGAGGATCTGGACGCGGCCACGATCGACGACATCCGCGCCTTCCACGCGACCTATTACCGGCCGGACAATGCGGTGCTGGTGGTGGCGGGCAACTTCGACCCCGCCGAGCTCGACCGCTGGGTCGACCAGTATTTTGCGCCCGTCGCCAAGCCGAACCGGCCGATCCCGCGCGTGGCGGTGAAGGAGCCGCCGCGCACCGCGGCCACGCGGCACGTCGTCCATGCCGAGAACACGCCCCTTCCGGCGGTGGTGCTGAGCTACCAGGTGCCGCCCGACAACGATCCCGACCAGGCGGCACTCGCGGTGCTGAACGCAGTGCTTTCGACCGGGCGCAACTCGCGGCTCTACCAGGCGCTGGTCTATCGCGACCAGCTCGCCCAGTCGGCCGAGACCTATCTCGACAGCAAGAAGGACACCGGCGTGCTCGCGGCCTATGCGATCGCCGCCGGGGGCAAGGACATCGGCGCGGTCGAAGCCGGGCTGAAGCGGGAAGTGGCACGGCTGCGCGATGCGCCGGTCTCTGCCGCCGAACTCGCGGAGGCCAAGAACGAGATCCTGGCGGCCGCACTCGCCCGGCGCGAAACCGCTGAGGGGCGTGCCTTCACGCTCGCCAACAGCGTGATCGTCAACGGCGATCCCCGCGCCGCCGACCGCCAGCTCGCCGCGATCGCCAAGGTCGATGCCGCCGCGGTCCAGCGCGTCGCCCGCCGTTATCTGGGGGAGAACCAGGGGGCGGTGCTGCAATATCTACCGCAGGCCGAAGGCGCGCCCGCGGACGACTCGATCCGCATCGCCCCGACCGTCGAGACGCGTGCGCTGACCATCCCCGCGGGCGTGGCGGTGCATCAGGTCGCCTCCGACGCGGAGCGCAAGCCGCTGCCCCAGCCCGGCCCTGCCGCCACCGCCGCGCTTCCCGCACGCACGGAGACGCGGCTCGCAAACGGGCTGCGGCTCGTGACCGTACCCAAGCCCGGCCTGCCGCTGGTCGCCGCAACGATGGTGGTCGACACGCGCGAGCTCTCCGCGCCGACGCGCCGGCCGGAGCCCAGCTGGTTCGCGACCGAGCTGCTGACCGAAGGCACCCGCACCCGCTCCGCCACGCAGATCGCGGCGGAGGTGGAGGCGCTGGGCGCATCGCTCGACACCGACGCGGAGGACGACGGCGCGAGCGTCTCGCTGCTGGTGGGCACCAACGGCCTGGCGCCGGCGATGGGCATCCTGGCCGATGTGATCCGTAATCCCGCCTATGATCCCAAGGAGATCGAGCGGGTCCGCACCCAGTGGATCGATGCGCTCCAGATCGAGCAGTCGGATCCCGGTTCGCTCGCCGGCAAGGTCGCGGCGCGCGCGGTGTTCGGCGACAGCCGCTATGGCAAGGTCGGAACGGAAACCAGCTATCGTGGCGTCACCCGCGAGCAGATCGTCGCCTCCCATGGCGAAGCCTGGCGGCCGGATCGCGCGACGCTGATCCTGGTCGGCGACATCACGCCCGCTAAGGCGCAGGCCATGGCCGAGCAGCTGTTCGGCGACTGGCAGGCAAGCGGCGCAAGCGCGGCGGCACCGGCGGAGCCGGCGCTTCCAGCGACGACGCGCGTCGTCGTCGTCGACCTGCCCGGCAGCGGGCAGGCGGCGGTGGTGGTGTCGCGGCCGGCGCTGTCGCGCGGCGATCCGCGCTTCCCGGCAGCGCGGCTGGCGAGCACGGTTCTTGGCGGCGGCTTCTCGTCGCGGCTCAACCAGGAAATCCGCATCAAGCGCGGGCTTTCCTACGGGGCACGCAGCGCCCTTGCCGGCGACCGTGGCGTGGGTCCGTTCAGCGCGACCGTGCAGACCAAGAACGAATCCGCGCCCGAGGTGGTGGACCTGATCGTCGCGGAGCTGCGCCGCATCGGCCGCGATCCGGTGCCTGCCGCCGAGCTCGCGACTCGCAAGGCGGTGCTCTCGGGCGGCTTCAGCCGCGACGTCGAGACGCGTGGCGGGCTGGCGGGCAAGCTCGGCGCCTATGTGCTGGCGGGCCAGCCGGTGAACGCGATCGACAACGCGCTCGCCGAGATCGAGGGCGTCGATGCGCAGGCGGTGCAGCAGGTGGCGGCGCAGGTGCTCGATCCGGCCGGCGCGAGCATCGTCGTGGTCGGTGATGCCAAGCAGTTCGCGGACACGCTTCGCCAGCGCTACCCGCAGGCGGAGGTAATCCCGGCCAGCGCACTCGACCTCGACACGCCGAAGCTGACGCGCTGATCGGGGCAAGGGCCAGGGAGTGACGGTGCGGCGCCTGGGACGGATTGGCAGGCGGCAGGTCGCGGTGACGGCGGTCGCCGCGGCTGCCCTGGCCTTCTCGCTGCATGCGGGGCGCATCGCGCTCGACCAGCAGCAGCGCGCCGCCGCCCGCCGCATGGCCCTGCCCCCGCGCAGCACGGCGCAGGCGGAGGCGCCGCCCTTCTCCGGCGCGCTCGCGGCACCGCAGGCGGGCACCACCGGCACCGCGCCGCTGCCGGACCTGCCGATTCCCGCGCTCGCCGCTCTGGAGGGAGACGGGTCGATCGTGCCCGCCCGGCCCTTTCGCGCGCGCGGCAGCGTGCTCGACCAGGCGCGCGCGCTCGAATGCCTCACGGCCGCAGTCTATTACGAAGCGGCGAACGAGCCCGACGACGGGCAGCGCGCGGTGGCGCAGGTGGTGCTCAATCGCGTGCGCCATCCCGCCTTCCCGGCAACCGTGTGCGGCGTGGTCTACCAGGGATCGGAGCGGCGCGGCTGCCAGTTCAGCTTCGCCTGCGACGGTGCCATGGCCCGGCAGCGCGTCCCCGCCGCCTGGGCACGCGCGCGGCGCGTCGCGGCACAGGCGCTGAGCGGCGCGGTGTTCGCGCCGGTGGGGCTCGCCACCCACTATCACACCTATGCGGTCACCCCGGCGTGGAACCGCTCGCTGGTGATGACGGGCGCGTTCGGGGCGCATTTCTTCCACCGCTGGAAGGGCTGGTGGGGGACCGCCGATGCGTTCAGCGACCGTTACGCGGGGCGCGAGCCCCCGCCCGGGCCGCACCTGCCCTCGCCGCTCGACCCGCTCCCGCTTCCGGAAACCGCTGCGGGCGCACCTCCGCCCCCGACGCTGCAACCGGGCACCGACGCGCCCGAAGTGCGCCCCGCACCCACTCCGGCGCCGGCCGCGGCCGAAAACAAGCTGCCGGAATCGACGGTGCTCGACCGGTGGAAGGACTCGGGCAAGCCGTTGCGCTGAAACGAACGACGCCCCGCCGTTGCCGGCGAGGCGTCCTGGTTCGTGATCGTCGGGCTCAGCGGCGGGGGCCGTGATATCCCTGGCGATCGTGCTTCTGATACTTGGTGCGTGCCATCAGCCGGTCGAGCCGCTGGTCGAGGTCACGCCGCTCGCCCACCGAGAGGCCGCCGCCGCTGCGGCGATAGCGATTCTCGAGCTGCGCGATCTGGCGGTACTCGGCGCGGAGGCGAGTGGCCTCGCGGCGATCGAGGCGGCCGCTCCGCACGCCCTGGTCGATGCGCTGCTCGACGGTTGCCTGGCGCTGGTTGATGTTCTGCCACGGCGCCGCGCTCGCGGCGGTGGGCAGCGCGGTCGCGGCGATCCCCAGGCCCGCGATCATCAGTGCGATCTTCTTCATGGCTACACTCCTCAAATCCGACCTTCGTCCGGTCGAGAAGCAATTTGGGGCCGCGCCGTCGCTGGATCGTGTCAGCAATAGCGCTTTTGTGTCGCCGATTGTCGCAAGTGCGACGGCATCGTTCATCTTCGGCCACCCCGGGTTGGAGCGTTCTGCCTGCATAAAAATCGGGCGGCCCGCCGGAAGACGGACCGCCCAAGGGGGACTGGTCGGGAGGGAACGGAAGTCGTGCGCGTCTCAGGCGGCGCGGGTGCGCGTGCTCGCCAGCCGGCCGCGGCCGATGCTGGTCAGCAGCGTCTCGAATTGATGCGTGCTGAACCCTGCGGAGAAGAAGCGGGCGATCTCGGACTTGGGCAGGTTGTCGCCGCGATGCCAGGCAAGCACCGACAGGCGGCGCAGCGCCTCCAGCTTGGGATCGGCGAGTGGGAGGCGCGGACGGGCGCCGAACAGCGAGCCCAGCGCCGTCAGGATCGGACCGGGCTGGCGAAGGCTTCCCAGGCGTTCGTTGCGGGCGATCGCCACGACCGACCATTCGAGCGGCGACAGCCCGGCCTGGACGGGCACCGGATCGGCCTGCGGCACGATGGGAGCCGCCGCCGCCTTCGCAGCGGCAGCGCCGCCCAACTCGCTGAATGTCAGATACGCCATCGGCCTTCCCTCGGTTCGGATGGGCAGGTCCACGGCGGTGCCGTCGTCATGCCCTCTATACCTACTGACCGGTACAGAAGGCGACTCGAGCCGTCAACGGGATATTTGTACCCGTTGGTAGTTTTTAGCGAAACCCAGCGTTCAGGCGCTCGGCCACATCGCCAGGCTGGTATCGACCAACGCGTTCAACGCCTCGCTGCTGGCACCCGCGCCCGCCTGCACCGT
This sequence comes from Sphingomonas molluscorum, assembly GCF_039522995.1. Taxonomy (NCBI): domain Bacteria; kingdom Pseudomonadati; phylum Pseudomonadota; class Alphaproteobacteria; order Sphingomonadales; family Sphingomonadaceae; genus Sphingomonas; species Sphingomonas molluscorum. The sequence goes on from NZ_BAAAEL010000001.1 coordinate 191,483, forward strand.
CATGCCCTGGAGGATGGCCACCAGATAGGCGGTAAGACCCTGCGGATCGACGTGCGCGGGCAGGTCCCCCTCTGCCTTGGCGCGCTCGAAACGGGCGACCAGCGCGGCCTGGGAAGAGGCGCGCCGCTTGAGGACCTCCTCACGGATCGACTCCGCGTCCGCCCCGCAGGCGACCGAGCTGATCACGCCCAGGCAGCCGCGCGGCCCGGAGGTGCTCGCGTGGCTTTCCACCGCGCCGCGCAACAGCCGCTCGGCGACTTCGCGGGCGGTCGGCGCTTCCAGCGCGACGCTGATATAGCTGAGCTTTTCGCGCTCGTAGAGGTCGAGCGCCTTGCGGAACAGCGACTCCTTGTTGCCGAAGGCGGCATAGAGGCTCGGGCGCGTGATCCCCATCGCCTCCGTCAGGTCGGACAGCGAAGCGCCCTCATAGCCCTTGCTCCAGAACACCCGCAGCGCGGCGGCCAAGGCTTCCTCGACATCGAATTCGCGGGGACGACCCCGTCCGGAACAGCAAAGCGCGGCTTTCATAATTCCCGTCATATAAGCAACTTAGCGCCCACCGCTAGAGCTGACGCAAGGCGCGTGCCGGGCGAATGCCCAGGATCGGAAGCGCGCCCAGGATGCCGATGACCAGCGTCACCCCCGCCCCGACCGCAAGCGTTCCCAACACCGTCGGATAGTCCGGCAGCCATTCGAACGCGAACACCTCCACCACCACGTACCAGGCACCCACCAGCCCGAGCGCCAGCGCCAGGGCCGCGATGGCAGCACTCAGCAACGCATATTCGAGCGCCTGCACCGCCAGCACCTGCGCCCGCGTGGCGCCCAGCGTCTTCAGGATCACGCCGTCATAGGTGCGTGCCTCCCGCGCCGCTGCGATGGCGCCGATCAGCACGGCAATGCCCGCAAGGATCGCGACGGAGGCCGCCGCGGCGATGGCGGTCGCCATCTGGCTGACGATCGTGCGCACCTGCTCCACGACGCCGCGCACCTCCACCACCGAGACCGAGGGAAAGCGCGGCAGCAGTGCGCGAGTGACCGCGCCCTCCTGCCCCTTCGCCAGGTCGATCGTGGCGGCCAGGTTGTGCGGCACGTCGGAGATGGCGTTGGGGCTGAACACCATCACGAAGTTGAAGCCCAGGCTGTCCCAGTGGATGCGGCGGAAGGAGGCGACGCGCGCCTCCCGCTCGACGCCGAGCACCGAATAGCGGATCGGGTCGCCGATCTTGAGGTCCAGGGCCCGCGCGAGATCGACGTCGAGCGACACCAGCGGCGGGCCGGCATAGCCGGCCGGCCACCATTTGCCCTCCAACAGTTCGTTGCCCTCCGGAAGCGTCTCCGAATAGGTTAGGCCGCGCTCGCCCCGCAGCGCCCAGGCACCTTCCGGCAGGGTCTCGAGGTCGGCGACGCGCGTCTCGGCATAGGCGGTGATCGTGCCGCGCATCAGCGGGACCATCCGCAGCTCTGCCCGGGGCGCAACGCCGGTGACGGTGCGGCGGAAGAGATCGACCTGGTCGCGGGGCACGTCGAGAGCGAACAGCGCCGGCGCCTTTTGCGGGATCGTCTCGCGGATGTTCGCGTCGATGCTGGTGCGGATCGCGGCCAGCAGCACGAACAGCGTGAGGCCGAGCCCCAGCGCCACCACCAGCGTGACCGTACGCGCGCCCGGCCGGTGGAGCCCGGTGAGCGCCAGCCGCAGCAGCGGGCCACGGGGCCGCGGCAAGCGCGCGGCAAGCCAGCGCACCCCCCAGCCGAAGCCCGCGAGCAGCAGCAGCGTGCCGGCGATGGTGGCGAGGAAGCTGGCGGTGAACCACGGCTGCTCGGCAGTGGCGACCGCGATCGCGACCACCAGGAGCCCCGCCCCGCTCGTCCACGGCAGCACGCGCCGCCAGGGCGCGCGCCGCAGATCGAGGCTGCCGCGCAGCAGGCCCGCGGCGGGAACGGCGCCCGCCCGCACCAGCGGCGGCGCGGTGAAGGCGAGCGCGGTCAGCAGGCCGTAGCCGGCGGCGAGCGCCAGCGGTGCCGGATGGATCGCGAGCTCCGGCGCCACCGGCAGCACGTCGCCCGCGACCCACAGGATCAGCGGCACGGCGGCGATGCCCGCCACCAACCCCAGCAGGATGCCGACGCCCGCGACCACCGCGACCTGAAGCAGGTACACGCGCGCGATGCCTCCCGAGGCCGCGCCCAGCACCTTCAACGCGGCGATGCTGCCGCGGCGGGTCGCCAGATAGGAGCCCACGCCATTGCCGACGCCGATCCCGGCGATGGCCAGCGCGGCAAGCCCCACCAGCACCAGGAACTGGCCCATGCGGTCCAGGAAGCGCGCGGCCCCCGGCGACGCACGGTCGCGGGTCTTGGCCTCCCACCCGCCGTCGGGAAAGGCTGCCTTGATCGCCTCCGCCGCCGCGTCCGGCGCGCGATCGGCGGGCAGCGCGATCCGGTACTTGGTCTCATAGAGGCTGCCCGGCTGGATCAGGCCGGTGCGGGCGACACCCTCCAGCGAGACGATCGCGACGGGGCCGAGGGTGAACCCCTCCCCCAGCCGGTCGGGCTCGTCGGCGATGATGCCGGCGATGGTGAAGCGGGCGCTTCCCAGGCGCAGCTGCTGCCCCACGCCGACGCGCAACCGCTCCGCAAGGCCGGGGGCGATCCAGACGCGCGTCGGATCGGCGGGATGGGCGATGCTGCCATCGGCGAGGCGCAGGGTGCCGTAGAGCGGGTAGTTGCGATCCACCGCCTTGAGCGTCACGGGAACCGTCTGGGGGCTCTCGGCACCGCCATCTCGCACGGCCATCGCCTGCATGCCGGTGGTCTCGGAAACCCTGCCGAGCCGGGCAAAGGCTGCGCGCTCCGCGTCGGTCGCAGCACGCTGCGAGGTGGCGAACTCGATGTCGCCGCCCAGGATCGCCGCGCCGCGCGCCTTGAGCTCGCCGTCGATCGCCGCCGACAGGCTGCCGATCGCCGCCAGTGCCCCAACGCCCAGGAACATGCACACCAGCAGCAGCCGCAAGCCGCGGAACCGCCCGTGCAGTTCCCGCCGTGCAAGCCGCCAGGCCAGCCGCCACTCGTTCACTTAGTCTCGTCCCGCACGATCCGTCCGTCGGCGAGGGAGACGATGCGGTCGCAGCGCTCGGCAAGCGCGGGATCATGGGTGATGACGACCAGTGTGGCGCCGGTGGCGGCGCGTCGCTCGAACAACAGGTCCATGATCGCAGCGCCGGTAGCGGCATCGAGGTTGCCGGTCGGCTCGTCGGCGAACACGATCTCCGGCCGGCCGGCGAGCGCGCGGGCGATGGCGACACGCTGCTGCTCGCCACCCGAAAGCTGCGCGGGATAATGGCTGAGGCGATGGCCGAGCCCGACCGCCTGCAGTTCCGCCTCGGCGCGCGCGAACGCATCCGTGTCGCCGGCCAGTTCCATCGGCACGGCGACATTCTCCAGCGCGGTCATGGTGGGCAGCAGGTGGAATGCCTGGAGCACGATTCCGATGCGCCCGCGCCGTGCCCTTGCCAGCGCATCCTCGTCGAGCGCGCCGAAGTCGAGGCCGGCCACGTGCACGCTGCCGCCCGTCGCCCGCTCCAATCCGGAAAGCACCGCCATCAGCGACGACTTGCCCGAGCCCGATGCGCCCAGCAGCGCCAGACTGGTGCCACGCGCCACCGAAAGGGTGATCCCGCGCAGGATCGGCGTGGCGGCGTCGCCGTTGCCGAGGGTCAAGGTGACATCACGCGCGGCGATCACCATATCGCCGTGGTTCGTTTCGGGCATGTCGGAGGATCGCATTGGAGGATGGTAGCTTTCGTTATGGAGCGGGTACGCTGCTTCTCCAAGCCTTGCTGCTCGCAGGCTGCGATGATCGAGGGGCGCGAGAGGTCCCGGCCGACCAGGCGAACGTGCCGGTGAATGGGGCGCAGGCGGCCGCGGCACCCGCGGCGAGCGTGCCCCAGGGTCCCGAGCGGCTGGTGCTGGCGTTCGGCGACAGCCTCTACGCGGGCTACGGCCTGGCGCGCGGGCAGAGCTTCCCGGACGGCTTGCAGACGGCGCTACGCGGCGCCGGCATCAACGCGACGGTGGTGAACGCGGGCGTCTCGGGCGACACGACCGCGGCGGGGCGGCAGCGGCTCGTCTTCTCGCTCGATAATCTGAAGCGCACGCCGGACCTGGTGGTGCTGGGCCTGGGCGGCAACGACGTGCTGCGCCAGATCCCGCCGGCCACCACGCGCGATAACCTGAAAGCGATGCTGGACGAGCTGAAGCGCCGCAAGATCCCGGTGGTGCTCACCGGTATGATGGCGCCGCCGAACCTGGGCGCGGACTATGCAGGCGCATTCAACCGCATCTTCCCGGAGTTAGCCGAGGAGTATGACGCGGTGCTCTACCCGTTCGTGCTGAACGGCGTGATCGGCAACCCCGCACTGATGCAGGCCGACCGGGTGCATCCGAACGCCAAGGGCGTGCAGCAGATGGTCACGCGCATTGCGCCGGTGGTGACGGAGCGGCTGCAAAGGCTGGAGTAGGGCGGGACATGTAACGGGGTCGGGCGCCGCGCCCGTTGCGGGCGTTCGGCGAATGGTGCAGCATCCTCAAACCTCGGGAGCACTCGACGCAGCGGCAACGCGGTTTCCGATCACCAAGGGGAGGCACATGCGAACACGGCGGCTGATCCTGATCCTCGCCTGCGTGACGCTGAGTTCCGGCGCGGCCGACGCCGGGCAGTTCGACCCTCCGGACCCTCGAGTATTCGCCCGCGCGGAAGATCAGGAACGCGCACGCCTGCTCACGAAGCCGTGCACGCAAGCGGATGTGGGGCATGGATGCTATCGCTACGCTGGCCATGCGTTGCGGGAGTACCCCTGCGCCTACCACATCGACGCGGGGACGATCGGATCAATCCCGACGGACCAATGCTACAAGATGGAGCCCCCCCGGCGCTACCGAGGCGTTTGGGTCGATGCGTTCGAGGGGCAAGCCTTCATACCGGAAGGATCCACCCCGCCCGAATGGCCACGCGCCGATCCGAAATCCGCCGGATGGCGGCAGCAATTCGAACGAGCCCGGGCGGCGACGATCTGGCTCGACATGAGCCGTGTTTATGTGGACGGCGAGCATCGTCCACGCGGGCGGAAATGGATCATCGAATTCGTCGGCCGAAAAACAATGTATCCGGGAGAATACGGCCACATGGGCCTATCGGGGCATGAGATCATTGTTGATCGCGTGCTTTTCCTGAAGGCGTGTTCCGGGGCGGACGTTTGCGGATGAAATCCACACGACCGCACCCCACTGGTTTCCGACGCGCAGCCGTGCTCCTGCGCAGGCAGGAGCCCAGAGCTACGAACGACCGCGCCTGAAACCCTGGGCTCCTGCTTCCGCAGGAGCACGGGCGGTCCTGCAAGCTAAGCGCCCCTCTCCAGGCGAGGGAGCGCCGCCTCAAACCGTGAAGCTCTCCCCGCAGCCGCAGGCGCCCTTGGCGTTGGGGTTGTTGAACACGAAGCCGGCGGTGAAATCGTCCTCCACCCAGTCCATGGTCGAGCCGACTAGGTAGAGGATCGAGCCGCCGTCCACGAACAGCGTGCCGATTGGCGTGTCGATGCGCTCGTCGAACGGCTTGGCCTCGGTGACATAGTCGACGGAGTAGGCGAGGCCCGAACAGCCGCGGCGCGGGGTCGAGAGCTTGACGCCGATCGCGCCCTCGGGCGCCTTGGCCATCAGGTCGGCGATGCGCTGCTCGGCCGACGGGGTCAGCGTCAGCGCGGCGGGACGGGGGCGAAGGGTGGTGGCCATGTCTCGTTCCTCCCTTACAACATGCCGAGTTCGAGCTTGGCCTCGTCGGACATCTTCTGCGGGTCCCAGGGCGGATCCCACACCAGGTTCACCTCGGCCGTGGCGACGCCCGGCACCGCGCCGACGCGCAACTCGACTTCGCCCGGCATCGATTCCGCGACCGGGCAGTGCGGCGTCGTCAGCGTCATGGTGACGGCGACATGGCCACCCTCGGTCACGTCGACGCCATAGATCAGCCCCAGGTCATAGAGATTGACCGGGATCTCGGGGTCATAGATCTCCTTCAGCGCCGCGATGACGCCGTCGTAGATTTCGCCGCCCGGCTCGCCGGCCGACACCGGCTCCGGCTTCTGCGCCAGGAAACCTTCCAGATAGTCGCGACGGCGCGGCTCCGCTGCCGCATCGACCACCTCGTCCACGCGTGCCTTGCGCGGCGCGTCCACCGTGTCGACTTCTTCCACCGCGATCCTACGTGTCTCGTCCATTAGCCGAAGATCCTGCTCACTCGTTCCAGTCCGCGCACCAGTGCGTCCACGTCGGCCTGGGAATTATAGACGCCGAAGCTTGCGCGCGCGGTCGCCGGCACCCCGAGCCGATCCATCAGCGGCTGTGCGCAATGGTGGCCGGCGCGGATCGCCACGCGTTCCTCGTCCAAGATGGTGCCGATGTCGTGCGGATGCACCCCCTGAAACGCAAAGCTGACGATGCCGGCGGAATCTTCCGGCCCGAACAGCGTGACCGAGTTGATCCGCCCCAGCCCTTCGCGGGCGGCGGCGACCAACGCCGTCTCGTGCGCGTGGATCGCGTCCAGACCGATGCCCGCGACATAGTCGATCGCGGCATGCAGCCCGAGCACACCGACGATATGCGGCGTCCCTGCCTCGAACCGTCCCGGCGGCGGCGCATAGGTGGTGCGCTCGAAGGTCACTCGGTCGATCATCGACCCGCCGCCCTGGTACGGCGGCATCGCTTCGAGCAGCTCCGCCCTGCCCCACAGCACGCCGATGCCGGTCGGACCGTAGAGCTTGTGGCCGGAGAAGACGTAGAAGTCGCAGCCGAGCTTCGTCACGTCCACCGGCAGCCGCGCGACCGCCTGGCAGCCGTCGATCAGGATCTTGGCGCCGACGCCATGCGCCAGCGTCACCGCGCGCTGCACGTCGAGTACCGAGCCCAGCACGTTGGAGACATGGGCAAGCGCGACGAGCTTGTGCTCGGGCCGCAGCATCTGCGCCATCACGTCCAGGTCGATGCGGCCGTCGGCGGTGAGCGGCACGACGTCGATTGCAGCACCCACCCGCTCTGCGACCATCTGCCACGGCACGATGTTGCTGTGGTGCTCCAGCATCGACAGCAGGATGCGGTCGCCCGCCTTCAACTGCGTGCCGGCCCAGCTTTGCGCGACCAGGTTGATCCCCTCGGTCGCACCACGGGTGAAGACGATCTCGTCCGGCGAGCCCGCGCCGATGAAGCTTGCCACCCGCCGCCGCGCCGCCTCGAACGCCAGCGTCATGTCAGCCGAGCGCTGGTAGACCCCGCGGTGGACGGTGGCATAGGTCTCGCCATAGCCGCGCGCGATCGCGTCGAGCACCGGCCGCGGCTTCTGCGCGGTCGCGGCGGTGTCGAGATAGGCATAGCCCGCCGGGATCGCCGGGAAATCGGCTACCACGTCGAGCGGACGGGTGTCGGCCAGCACGCTCACAGCGCCGCTTCCAGCCAGCGATCGGCGTCGGCCACGAACGCCTCGCGCACGGTCTCCTGGCCGATGCGGTCGAGCGAGTCCGCCACGAATGCGCGGGTCAGCAGCGCCTTGGCGCGCGGGCGCGGCACGCCGCGGCTCTGAAGGTAGAAGAGCGCGCGATTGTCGAGCTCGCCCACGGTCGCGCCATGCGCGCACTTCACGTCGTCGGCAAAGATCTCGAGCTCGGGCTTGAGGTTCACCGTCGCCGTGCGCTGGAGCAGGATGCCGCGGAGCGACTGTTCGCCGTCGGTCTTCTGCGCACCGCGCGCCACATCGACGCGGGCAGCAAGGCTCGCGGCCGACTGGTCGGCCGCGACCGCGCGCCAGGTCTGGTGGCTGGTACCGCGCTCGGCCGCATGGCGGACGGTCACCGCACACTCCTGGCGCTGCTCGCCGCGGGTCAGCAGCGCGCCACCCATTTCGGCATAGGCATCGGTGCCGCTCACCACGAGTTCGCCGTCGATGCGGCTGCCCATGCCGCCGGCACCTAGGAAGGTCGCGGCATAGCTTGCCGCCTGGCCGACATCGACCTCGTCGCGGATCGAAACGAAGCCGTCCGACTGGATCAGCCGGACCGAGCGCATCAGCCGCGCACCGCGTGCGAGTTCGATGCGGGTCTGGCGATTGGCCCAGCCGCTGCCGACGAAGGTCTCGACCACCGACGCCGCGGCATCGGGCGCGAGCGCGATGAACCCACGCAGATGATTGTCGCCGCCCGACCCCAGATGGACGATCTGGATCGGATCGCTCACCGCCTCCTGGCCGAGTTCCAGCGCCCAGCCCTCAAGCTGCCCGAAGCGGGCGAGCGGGTGCTCGCTCGTCCAGGCACGGCTACCGACAGCAACCGGCCCGGGCGCGCTGCGCGCGGCGTCATAGACGCCATCGACGAACACCAGCCGCGGGCCATCGATCGGCAACAGCGCGGCGTCGAGATCGGGTGCGGCTCCACGCGGGCTCTCGGCCGCGCGCTGCAGTGCCGGCAGGTCCGCCCAGCGCCACCGCTCCGACTTGGGCGAAGGAAGTTCGAGGGTGCTCACGCCGCCACCTGCGCGTAGCCCTCGCGCTCCAGCTCGAGCGCGAGTTCGGCACCGCCGGTGCGGACGATCCGCCCGTCGGCGAGCACGTGAACGACGTCCGGCTTCACGTAATCGAGCAGCCGCTGATAGTGGGTGATCAGGATGACCGCCTTGTCGGGCGCGCGCATGATCCGGTTGATGCCGTCGCCGACGATCCGCAGCGCGTCGATGTCGAGGCCGGAGTCGGTCTCGTCCAGGATCGCGAGCTTGGGATTGAGGATGCCCATCTGCACCATCTCATTGCGCTTCTTCTCGCCGCCGGAGAAGCCGACATTGACCGGGCGCTTGAGCATTTCCGCGTCCATGCTGAGCGCATCGGCCTGTGCGCGGGCGAGCTTCAGGAACTCGCCGCCCGACAGCGGCTTTTCGTCGCGCGCCTTGCGCTGGGCGTTCAGCGCCTCGCGCAGGAACTGGACGTTGGAGACGCCGGGGATCTCGACCGGATACTGGAAGCCCAGGAACAGGCCGGCAGCCGCGCGTGCGTCCGCCTCCATCTCCAGCAGGTCCTCGCCGCCAAAGGTCACCGAGCCCTCGGTCACCTCATAGCCCGGGCGGCCGCCGAGGACGTAGCCGAGCGTCGACTTGCCGGCGCCGTTCGGCCCCATGATCGCGTGCACTTCGCCCGCATTCACGGTCAGCGAAAGGCCCTTCAGGATCGGCTTGCCGTCGATCTCGGCGTGCAGGTTTTCAATCTTCAGCATGGATGACTTCCAGAACTTTCCATTGTCCGGGCAGCGCGCGCCGCCCCGTAGTACCAAGCGCCCTTGCGTCGATCAGCCGACCGAGCCTTCGAGCGAGATCCCCAGCAGCTTCTGCGCCTCGACCGCGAACTCCATGGGCAGCTGCTGCAGCACCTCGCGGGCAAAGCCGTTGACGATCAGCGCCACCGCCGCTTCCTGGTCGAGCCCGCGCTGCATCGCGTAGAACAGCTGGTCCTCGCTGATCTTCGAGGTCGTCGCCTCATGCTCGATCTGCGCCGACGGGTTCCGCACCTCGATGTACGGCACGGTGTGCGCGCCGCACTGGTCGCCGAGCAACAGGCTGTCGCACTGGGTGAAGTTGCGGACGTTCTCGGCGGTCGGGCCGACGCGGACGAGCCCGCGATAGGTGTTGTCCGAGCGGCCGGCCGAGATGCCCTTCGACACGATCGTCGAGCGGCTGCCCTTGCCCAGATGGATCATCTTGGTGCCGGTATCGGCCTGCTGGCGATTGTTGGTGACGGCCACAGAATAGAATTCGCCGACGCTGTTCTCGCCCGCCAGCACGCAGCTGGGATACTTCCAGGTGATGGCGGAGCCGGTCTCGACCTGGGTCCACGACACCTTCGAATTCTTGCCCTGACACAGCGCGCGCTTGGTGACGAAGTTATAGATGCCGCCGACGCCGTTCTCGTCGCCCGGATACCAGTTCTGGACCGTGCTGTACTTGATCTCGGCATCGTCCAGCGCCACCAACTCGACGACAGCCGCATGCAGCTGGTTCTCGTCGCGCATGGGCGCGGTGCAGCCTTCGAGGTAGCTGACGTATGCACCCTTGTCGGCGACGATCAGCGTCCGCTCGAACTGGCCCGTGTTCTCCGCATTGATGCGGAAATAGGTCGACAGCTCCATCGGGCAGCGTACGCCCTCAGGGATGTAGACAAAAGTCCCGTCCGAAAAGACCGCGGAGTTCAGCGTCGCGAAATAATTATCCCGCTGCGGCACGACCTTGCCGAGCCACTTGCGGACCAGATCGGGATATTCGCGGATCGCCTCCGAGATCGAGCGGAAGATGACGCCGGCGGCTTCCAGCTCCTTGCGGAAAGTGGTGGCGACCGAAACGCTGTCGAACACCGCGTCGACCGCGACCTTGCGCGCGCCCTCGACCCCGGCGAGCATCTTCTGCTCCTCGATGGGGATGCCGAGCTTTTCATAAACGCGCAGGATCTCGGGATCGACCTCGTCCAGGCTGCCGAGCTTCGGCTTCGCCTTGGGTTCGGCGTAATAGTAGGCGTCCTGATAGTCGATCGGCGGGACGTTGAGCTTCGACCAGTCCGGCGCCTCCATCGTCTGCCACAGGCGGAACGCCTTCAGGCGCCAGTCGAGCATCCATTCGGGCTCGCCCTTCTTGGCGCTGATGTAGCGGACCGTATCCTCGCTCAGCCCCTTGGGCGCGAAGTCCTGCTCGATGTCCGAGGAGAAGCCCCACTCGTACTTCTTGTTCGCGGCGGCGAGCGCCTCTGCGTTCTTGGTAGCCATTATGCGTGCACTCCGGCACCCGGCCGCAGCGCGGGGTCCAGTTGGGAAAGGGTTGGTTCAACAGGCTCGGGGCCTGCAGAAGAAGAAATCGTTGCCAGGCTGACCGAGGCGAGCGCGTCGCGGACCAGCGCGTTGACGCCGCCCCAATGGGGACGCACCCGGCAGCTGCCCTCCACCGCGCAGTCGTGGCGGTCGGCATCCACGCAGGTGGTGAGGGCGATAGGCCCTTCCACCGCCTCGACGATGTCGGCAAGCGAAATCGCCGCCGCGGGCCGTGCCAGCCGGAAGCCGCCGGCCGCCCCGCGCCCGGTCTCGACGAGCCCGGCGGCCGACAGGCGGCTCACCAGCTTCTGGACGGTCGGCAGCGGCAGGCCCGTATCCTCGGCCAGCCGCGTCGCGTTGAGCCGCGCCACGCCACCGCAGTGGCGCGCGGTCGCGCTCATCATCACGACGGCATAGTCGGCAAGGCTGGAAAGTCGCATGGCTCCCAATCGGATCATTCCGGTCTGAATTGCAAATGGGAGCAGCGACCCTTAGGGTCAACCGGATTTTGCAGGCGCGAAGGCTTCTTTGGCGTTATTGTTCCGATCACAGTAATCGGAGGGCCGCGCCGGGACACTCGCAGGCTTTGACCCCCCTTCCCGCCGCTGCCATAGCCGGACGATGCGCTTCTATCATCCCCTGCTGTTCTCGCTCGATGCCGAGCGTGCGCACCGCCTGACGATCCGCACGCTGGCTGCCTGGGGTGCCGCCGGCTCGCCGTTCGCGCCCGGTACGCCCCGCGAGATGCCGGTCACGATCGCAGGGCTGCGCTTCCCGAACCCGGTCGGGCTCGCGGCGGGCGTCGACAAGGATGCGGAGGCCGTCGCCGGCTTCTTCGCGCTCGGCTTCGGATCGGTCGAGGTCGGCACGCTCACCCCGCGCCCGCAGCCCGGCAATCCGCAACCGCGGCTGTTCCGGCTGGTGGAGGACCGCGCGGTCATCAACCGCATGGGCTTCAACAACGGCGGGCTCGACGCGGCGCTCGACCGCATCGCCCGCATGCCCGAGCGCCGCGGCGTGCTCGGCATCAACGTCGGCGCCAACAAGGAGTCGGTGGCGGGCGACAGCGCCATTGCCGACTATGTCGCCGGCATCACCAAGGCCGCGCCCTTCGCCGACTATCTGACGATCAACATCAGCTCGCCCAACACGCCGGGCCTGCGCAACCTGCAGGCACAGCCGGCGCTGGGCGAGCTGATCGCCGCCTGCGACGCGGCGCGTCACCTGGCGATCCGGCGGGTGCCGCTGTTCCTGAAGGTCGCGCCGGATCTCGATCGCGCCGGGCTGGAGGTCGCCGCCCGCGCGGCGATCGACGGCGGCATCGACGCACTGGTCGTCTCCAACACCACGATCTCGCGGCCGGCGGGGCTGCGGTCGGGGAATGCGGGCGAAACGGGCGGGCTTTCGGGGGCGCCGCTCGCCGCGCTCGCCCGCGCCAAGCTTGCCGAGGCGCGCGACATCACCGGCGGGCAGCTGCCGCTGGTGTCGGTCGGCGGCATCGGCTCGGCGGATGAAGCCCAGCGTCGGCTGGATGCGGGTGCCAGCCTGGTGCAGCTCTACTCGGCGCTGGTGTTCGAGGGGCCGGGGCTGGCCCGGCGCATCGTCGCCGGATTGAAGCCCAGCGCCTGAAGCATCAGGAAAATATGTCCGTTCGTGCTGAGTAAGGGCTGAGCGAAGTCGAAGTCCCGTATCGAAGCACCGTGGCGGTCCTTCGATACGCCATTTCGACTACGCTCAATGGCTACTCAGGACGAACGGGTGGGTTCAACGTTCGTGCCCCTAGCCTCAGTCCTCGGCGGCGATCGTCACGCGCAGGCCGTCGAGGGCCGGGGTGAACTGGATCTGGCACGACAGGCGCGAGCGTTCGTCACGGTCCGACGTGCTGTCGAGCAGCTCGTCTTCGTCCTCGCTCATCTGCGGCAGCAGCGGCAGGAATTCCGCGTCGACATGGACGTGGCAGGTCGCGCAGCTGCAGCAGCCGCCGCACAGCGCCAGCAGTTCGTCGAAGCCGGCGTCGCGGATCACTTCCATCACGCTCAGGCCGACCTCTGCGGGCACGCTGCGTTCTTCTCCTTCGCGCGTGGTGACGGTAAGCGTGGGCATGCATTTTCTCCAGAACAGCTGTCAGGCCATTGGCGACCGCCGCCGCCAAATTCAAGGCGCACGGGCTCGGATGCCGGCATGGGCTTGAGCGCACAACAGCTGCGCGAGGCACTGGATGCGCTTGGCGCGATCGAGCCGGCGTTCGCCGCCGCGGTCGGGCGCGTCGGCTATCCCCCACCGCGCATTCGCGAGCCCGGCTATGCGACGCTGCTGCGCACGATCGTCGGCCAGCAGGTGAGCGTCCATGCCGCCGCCGCCGTGTGGCGCCGGCTGGAGGAGGCGCTTGGGGAGGTCGAGGAACCTGCCCGTCTTGCCGCCGCAAGCGACGAGACGCTGCGCGCCGCCGGGCTCTCCCGGCAGAAGATCGGCTACGCCCGCAGCTTGGCCGACGAAGTGGCGAGCGGGCGACTGGACCTGGCCGCGCTGCCGGCGGACGACGAGGAAGCGATCACGGCGCTTATCCGCATCAAGGGGATCGGGCGCTGGTCGGCGGAAATCTACCTGTTGTTCGCCGAGGGGCGGCCGGACATCTGGCCGGCCGGTGACCTCGCGGTGCAGGTGGAGGTCGGGCGCATCCTGGGCCACGCCGAACGCCCGAACGAGAAGCTGGTGCGGGTGTTGGCGGAAGGCTGGCGCCCACACCGCGGGGCCGCCGCGATCCTCGCCTGGCACCATTACAACAGCAAGATGGAGGTGATCTGACCGCCCGGCGCGGCCCGACCGGCAGCGCCCCGACGCCACCATTTCGCTTGCGCAACCTTGGCGGCCCACGAATAACGGGCGCGTGGCATTCTCTCCCGTCCTCTCCACCGTCGCAGAAACGATCCAGGTCGCGATCGCGCCCGTGTTCCTGCTCGCCGGCCTCGGCGCGATCCTGAACGTGATGGTCGGGCGGCTCGCCCGCATCGTCGATCGCTCGCGGCAGCTGACCGCGCTGCAGCTGCGCGGCGGCGATCCCGAGCGGGTCCAGCATGTGGCGGAGCTGCGGCTGATCGACGGGCGCATCCGCATGATCAACAACGCGGTCTATCTGGTCGTCATGGCCGCGATCGCGATCTGTCTGGTGGTGGCGATGCTGTTCGTGGCCGAACTGGGCAATTTTCAGATCGGGCAGGTGATCGCGGTCGCCTTCATCGTCTCGATGCTGCTGCTGACCGGCGGGCTGATCTGCTTCCTGATCGAGATCCACATGTCCGTGCGCGCGATCCGCGTCCGCTCCGACCTGCTCGAACTGCCGCTGCCGTGACTTGGGAGCGCCGGCTGCTGCAGGCGGTCGTGGCGCTGTTGTGCCTGATCCCACTGTCCACGGCGAGCGTCGGCATCCTGCGCGGGGCCGAGTGGCTGGCGCAGGACGCCGTGCGCGCGGACCTCGACAGCCATTTCCGCTACCTGTCCGGCGTGTTCCTGGGGATGGCGCTGGGCTTTGCCAGCTGCATCCCCGCGATCGAGCAGCGGGGCGCACGCTTTCGCCTGCTGGGGATGATGGTGGTGATCGGCGGGCTGGCACGGGCGTGGTCGCTGCTGTCGGTGGGTGCGCCGTCCACCGGGCATCTGGTCGGGCTGTGCGTCGAGCTGGGAGCGGTACCGCTGGTGCTGCTGTGGCAGGCGAGCCTGCAACGCCGCTGGCGCGGTTAGGTCTTCGTCGCACTTCCTTCCATATCCCCGCGCAGGCGGAGATCCAGGGCCCAGCAGAACGACGGTCGCGCCCGGAACCCTGGGCTCCTGCCTTCGCAGGAGCACGAAAGAGGCGCCCGCCAGGCCGTCTATCGCGCCGCTTCCAGTCCGCCCACCGTCGGCACGCTCGCCGCATAGCCGGGCTTCACCCGCATCCGCCCGCGCTGTTCGAACGCATAGCCGGCGCCCAGCAGCAGCGCCTCGCTGTACTTGGGTCCGAGGAAGGAGAGGCCGGCGGGCAGCCCTTGCACCAGCCCCATCGGCACCGTCAGGTGCGGCGTGCCGGCCACCGCGGGAAGTTCGCTGGCCGAGGGCGGCACGAAATGATCGCCATGCACCGGATCGGAGAGCCAGGGCAGACCATAGGTCGGCGACACCAGTAGCCGGACCTTCGCCTGGCCGAGCATCGCGTCGATGCCCTCGGCACCCGCGAGCCGCAGCGACTTGGCGCGCGCCTCCTGATAGGCCGGGTCTTCGAGGCCGGGCATCTTCTGCGCCGCCTCGAACGTGTCCTGGCCGAAGAAGCGCATTTCGGTGTCGGCGTGCTCGGCATTGAACGCGATGACGTCTGCGAGCGTGCGGGTCTTCACGGCATGCGGCGTGGTCGCGAGATAGGCGTTGAGGTCGGCCTTCAGCTCCGCCTTCAGCACCAGGAACTCGGCTTCGCCCAGGCCGTCGAGCTTGGGCGGCGTCACGTCGACCAGGGTCGCGCCTGCCGCGCGCAGCACGGCTAGGGCCGCATCATATTGCTTCGCGAGCGGCGCCGACATTTCAGGCCGGAGCACGCCCACCCGCATACCCTTCAGCGCATCGGCCGATAGCGCGGCGGCATAGTCGGTGCGGTGCCGGTCGGCGTCGCGCGTGGTCGGGTCGGCGGGATCGCTGCCGATCATTGCCGAGAACAGCAGCGCCGCATCGCGCACGCTGCGCGCCATCGGTCCCGCGGTGTCCTGGCTGTGGCTGATGGGCACGATGTGGGTGCGGCTGACCAGGCCGATCGTCGGCTTGAGCCCCACCAGCCCGTTCATCGCCGCCGGGCACACGACCGAGCCGTCGGTCTCCGTCCCCACCGCCGCCGCGGCGAGGCTGGCGGCGGCGGCCGTGCCGCTGCCGCTGGAGGATCCGCAGGCGGTACGGTCGAGCGCATAGGGGTTGCGCACCAGCCCGCCGATTGCGCTCCATCCGCTGATCGACCCGGAAGAGCGGATGTTCGCCCATTCGGACAGGTTGGTCTTGCCCAGGATTACGGCGCCTGCCGCGCGCAGCCGCGCCACCACCGGCGCATCGCGGCCGGTGCGATTGTCCTTGAGCGCCAGGCTGCCGGCGGTGGTCGGCAGTTCCCGAGTCTCGATATTGTCCTTGATCAGCACCGGCACGCCGTGAAGCGGACCGCGGATTCGTCCTGCGCGCCGTTCGGCGTCGAGGGCACGCGCCTGCGCCAGCGCCTCGGGGTTCACGGCGACGACGCTGCGCAGCGTCGGCCCCTTGCGGTCGATCGCCTCGATGCGCGCGAGATAGGCGCGAGTCAGCGCCTCGCTGCTGGTGCCCGCGGCCAATGCGGCTGCGGCGTCGGAGAGGGAGAGTTCCTCGATGGGAGGCGTCTGGGGCGGCTCCGCGCGCGCGGTCGTCGCAAGCGCCAGCAGCGCCAATCCCAGCATTCCCCCTTGTACCCGCCGCATCCGATACTCCCTAGCTTGTGGACGCAGCTTGAGGCCGACAGCGACCGCTTGCAACGGGGCGGCAGGGCTGCCGGGCGCACGCGAAAATTTTTTCAGGCTGCGGTTTTCGCTTGATCGCTAGGAATGTCCACGCGTCGCGCGCGCCGGGGAACGATGAACGCCGGATTCACTGCGACGAGCGATCTTGCAAGCTGCCGAGGTTTGCGCGACACCAAGTCTTGTGGTGGCGCCTGGGAAGCGGCGCTATCGCTGGTATCCAGCGAAGGCTTCCAGTTTGAACGGAATGCGGCGGAAAAGCCGCGTTTTTTGACGGTGCAGGTGGCTCACGCGGGCTGGTTGCGGCCGTGTTCGGCGACGCTACATCGGGCCTGCCAAGGCCGCGAACAAGATATTTGGAACGAGGGCAGCATGGATTTCAGCAGGGACAGCCAGGACAATCGCGCAGGCGACAGCACGACCACGCTGGACGCACCCGCCCCTGCGGCCGCGCGCAACAGCCGTTCGATTGCCCGCCCCTATCCGGTCGAGGTCGACCATGCGCGCGACGCGCTGCTGACCGAGTTCGGCAAGGAGACGCTGACCGACCGCTACCTGCTGCCCGGTGAGTCGTTCCAGGACCTGTTCGTGCGTGTGGCCTCGGCCTACGCCGACGATGCTGCGCATGCGCAGCGCGTGTACGACTATATCTCGCGCCTGTGGTTCATGCCGGCGACACCCGTGCTGTCCAACGGCGGCACCGGCCGCGGCCTGCCGATCTCCTGCTACCTGAACTCGGTCCCCGACAGCCTGGAAGGCATCGTCGAGACCTGGAACGAGAACGTCTGGCTCGCCTCGCGCGGCGGCGGCATCGGCACCTATTGGGGCAACGTCCGCGGCATCGGCGAGCCGGTGGGCCTCAACGGCAAGACCAGCGGCATCATCCCGTTCGTGCGCGTGATGGATTCGCTCACCCTCGCGATCTCGCAAGGCTCGCTGCGCCGCGGCTCGGCCGCCTGCTACCTCGACATCTCCCACCCGGAGATCGAGGAGTTCCTGGAGATCCGCAAGACCTCCGGCGACTTCAACCGCAAGGCGCTGAACCTGCACCACGGCGTGCTGATCCCCGACGCCTTCATGGAAGCCGTGCGGGCCGGTGCGGAGTGGGAGCTCAAGAGCCCCAAGGACGGCTCGGTTCGCGGCAAGGTGGACGCACGCGCGCTGTTCCAGAAGCTGGTCGAGGTCCGCCTCGCCACCGGCGAGCCGTACATCGTGTTCTCCGACCATGTGAACTCGACGATGCCCAAGCATCATCGTGACCTGGGGCTCAAGGTCTCGACCTCGAACCTCTGCTCGGAAATCACGCTACCGACCGGCACCGACCACCTCGGCAACGATCGCACTGCGGTGTGCTGCCTGTCCTCGCTTAACCTCGAGAAGTGGGACGAGTGGAACGGCGACAAGCGCTTCATCGAGGACGTGATGCGCTTCCTCGACAACGTGCTTACCGACTATATCAAGAACGCTCCCGACGAGATGGCGCGTGCCCGCTATTCGGCCGAGCGCGAGCGTTCGGTGGGCCTGGGCGTGATGGGCTTCCACAGCTTCCTCCAGGCGCGCGGGCTGCCGTTCGAGGGCGCCATGGCCAAGTCGTGGAACCTCAAGATCTTCAAGCACATCAACGCCCAGGTGAACGAGGCGTCGATGCAGCTGGCGGTCGAGCGCGGCCCCTGCCCCGACGCCGCCGACATGGGCGTGATGGAGCGGTTCAGCTGCAAGATGGCGATCGCGCCCACCGCGTCGATCTCGATCATCTGCGGCGGCACCTCGGCGTGCATCGAGCCGATCCCGGCGAACATGTACACCCACAAGACGCTGTCCGGCTCGACCGCGGTCAAGAACCCGCACCTCCAGAAGCTGCTGCGCGAGAAGTCGAAGGACTCGGACGCGGTCTGGAACTCGATCCTGGAGCATGGCGGCTCGGTCCAGCACCTCGACTTCCTGTCGGTGGACGAAAAGGCGTGCTTCAAGACCAGCTTCGAGATCGACCAGCGCTGGCTGCTCGAGCTGGCCGGTGACCGCACGCCCTATATCGACCAGGCGCAGTCGCTGAACCTGTTCATCCCGGCCGATGTCGAGAAGTGGGACCTGCTGATGCTCCACTTCCGCGCGTGGGAGCTGGGCATCAAGTCGCTCTACTATCTGCGCTCGAAGTCGATCCAGCGCGCGGGCTTTGCCGGCACCGGCGGCGTCGAGGCGGACAACACGCCCGAGGCGCCGAAGTTCGAGATCGGCGAGAGCACCGACTACGACGAGTGCCTGGCCTGCCAGTAAGGCCGCGCAGCCGCCCGTCGGCTATGCTATAGGAAGGCGTCCCGGGAGCCGTTGCTCCGGGACGCCGATCCGCCCCGGCTGGGGCGATGAGGATGGAATGAACGCAGCCTCCGCCACGTTCGGAATCGCCGCACCGGTCCGCGCACCGCGGACCGCTGCGGCGGCATCCGGATCAGAGCGGCTCGCCGTCCTCTTCCTCTTCGAAGGTGACCGCGACGTCCGCGTTCGCCGACAGGCGGACCTTGTCGCCCTCGACCTCGGCGACCAGGCCGATGGAGATGAAGTGGTGATGGTCGGTATGGAGGCCTTCCTCGACGCCCTCGATGTCGGCACCGCTGTCCTTCTTGGTCAGCTTGATACGGTCGCCCTCGACCTTGTCGACGGTGCCGACATGGACGCCGTCCGCGCCGATCACTTCCATATGTTCCTTGATGGCCGTCAGGTCTGCCATGGGAGTCCTCCTTGGTTGGTGACGGCCGATCAACGCACGTCTCCCCGGATGGTCGCATGACCGTCGCGGTGTTCATCATGTACGGCGTGGCACTCGTCGCAGGTGTGGCCGGCGCCTGGCTGCTCCTGCGGCTGCGCGGGGCCACCAGCGAGGGTGCGGTCTACGGCTATCGCATCGCCGGCACCATGCTCGCGGCCCTCGCCCTCGTCCTTGCCATCTTCGCGACGGCGCAATGGTCCTGGAACCAGACACCATGACCGGTCGCCGCGCCCGCCCAATTCAAATTCCTGGAGTCTGACCCATGCCCCTTCTCGACGCCCGCAAGACCTACAAGCCCTTCGAATATCCCTGGGCCTATGAATATTGGAAGCGCCAGCAGCAGGTTCACTGGCTGCCGGAGGAAGTGCCGCTGGGCGAGGATTGCCGCGACTGGGCGCAGAAGCTGTCCGATCACGAGCGCAACCTGCTGACGCAAATCTTCCGCTTCTTCACCCAGGCCGACGTCGAGGTGCAGGACTGCTACCACGAGAAGTACGGTCGCGTGTTCAAGCCGACCGAGGTCAAGATGATGCTGACGGCGTTCAGCAACATGGAGACCATCCACATCGCGGCCTACAGCCACCTGCTCGACACGATCGGCATGCCCGAGAGCGAATATGGCGCCTTCCTCGACTATGCCGAGATGAAGGACAAGCACGACTATCTGCAGCAGTTCGGCGTCGACACCGACGAGGACATTGCCCGCACCCTGGCGATGTTCGGCGGCTTCACCGAGGGCGTTCAGCTGTTCGCGTCGTTCGCGATGCTGATGAACTTCCCGCGCTTCAACAAGATGAAGGGCATGGGGCAGATCGTGTCCTGGTCGGTGCGCGACGAGAGCCTGCACTGCGAGGGCATCATCCAGCTGTTCCACGCCTTCACCAAGGAGCGGGACTGCCTGACCAAGGCGGTGAAGGACGACATCGCCGACCAGTGCCAGACTACGATCCGGCTGGAGGACGCGTTCATCGACCTCGCGTTCGAGATGGGCCCGGTCAACGGCATGACGCCCAAGGAGATCAAGAAGTACATCCGCTACATCGCCGACTGGCGGATGGGGCAGCTGGGCATGAAGCCGATCTACATGATCGACGAGCACCCGCTGCCGTGGCTGACGCCGCTCTTGAACGGCGTCGAGCACGCCAACTTCTTCGAACAGCGCGCGACCGAATATTCGAAGGGCGCGACCCGCGGCAACTGGAACGAGGTCTGGGACAGCTTCGACAAGCGCCAGAAGGCGAAGGGCCCGGGCGCCACGAACGAGGAAGCGAGCGAGAGCGACATGTTCTCGCACGCCGGCATGGCCGCGGAGTAACGCCGACCTGCCACCGAACCGAAGGGGCGTCGCGCTGCGGCGCCCCTTTCGTTTTCAGGCCGGATCGGCAAGCCGATCGAGGATCGGGCAGTCCGGCCGGTCGTCGCCGTGGCAGCGCTGCGCCAAGTCGAGCAGCGTGCCCCGCATCTCCTCCAGCGCACGCGCCTTGCGGCCGAGTTCCTCGGCGCGTGCGATCGCCAACGCCTTCACGTCCGCACTGGAACGGTGGCGGTCCTGCCAGAGCCCGAGGAGCGAGCGGACCTCCTCGATCGGGAAGCCCAGGTCGCGGGCATGGGCGACGAAGCGCAACCGCGCCACATCCGCCGCATCATAGTCGCGGTAGCCGCTGTCCCGCCGCAGCGGCGCCGGGATCAGGCCGATCTTTTCATAGTGGCGGATCATCCGCTGCGAGATGCCGCTCGCGTCCGCCGCCTGGCCGATGTTCATAGCCGCACTCCGTTCAGTCGCAGCGCGTTGGTTACCACTGCAAACGACGACAGCGCCATCGCCGCACCCGCGAGCATGGGCGACAGCAGGATGCCGGCGACGGGATAAAGCACGCCGGCCGCGACCGGCACGCCGATGCCGTTGAACAGGAAGGAGAAGGCGAGATTCTGGCGGATGTTGCGCATCGTCGCCTTTGCCAGCCGCCGTGCGCGCACCATCGCGGCCAGGTCCCCGCGGGTCAGCGTCAGCCCCGCGCTTTCGATCGCGACATCGGTGCCGGTCCCCATCGCCACGCCGACATCGGCCGCGGCAATCGCGGGCGCATCGTTGATGCCGTCCCCCGCCATCGCCACGCGTGCGCCGCGCGCCTTGAGCTCGCCGACGATGCGCGCCTTGTCCTCGGGCGCGAGCCCGGCGTGGACTTCGTCGATGCCGCCAATGGTACGCGCGACGGCCTCCGCCGCGCCGCGACCGTCGCCGGTGAGCATGACGATCCGCAACCCCTCGGCACACAGCTGAGCGATCGCCCCGGAGGCAGATTCCCGAATGGGATCGGCGACACCGAGCAGCCCGGCGATGCGACCGTCGACAGCGACCAGCATCACGCCCGCGCCGTCGCGTGCCAATGCCTCCGCGCGGGCGGCGAGCGGCTGCGGGTCCGCGCCTGCCTGGCGCATCATCGCTGCGTTGCCGATCGCAACGGAGCGTCCCGCCACGTCGGCGATGACGCCTGCGCCTGTCTTCGATCGGAACCCTTCGGCCGGTGCCACCGCCAGTCCGCGCCGTGCCGCTTCCGTCACAATGGCGTGCGCCAGAGGGTGTTCGGAGTGAGCCTCCACCGCCGCCGCGAGGGCGAGCAGTTCGTCCTCGGCCATCCCGACGGCCTCGAGGACGGTCAGCCGCGGCTTGCCCTCGGTCAGGGTGCCGGTCTTGTCGATAACCAGCGTGTCGACCTTCTCCAGTGCCTGCAACGCCTGCGCGTCCTTGACCAGCACGCCCGCCTGGGCGCCGCGGCCGGTGCCGACCATGATCGACATCGGCGTGGCCAGCCCCAGTGCGCAGGGGCAGGCGATGATCAGCACCGCGATGGCGTTCAGCAGCGCATGGCTGAACCGCGGCTCCGGACCTACGACATTCCACACCAGGAACGTCACGGCCGCGATCGCCACTACCAGTGGCACGAACCAGCCGGAGACGCGATCCGCCACCGCCTGGATCGGCGCACGGCTGCGCTGCGCGGCGGCGACCATCGCGACGATGCGCGCGAGCACCGTGTCGGCGCCGACCGCACGTGCCTCCATCACGAGAGCACCGGTGCCATTGACGGTACCGCCGGTGAGCGCCGCGCCCGCTTCCTTGGCGACCGGCGCGGGTTCGCCGGTGAGCATCGATTCATCGACGGACGACTGCCCCTCGACCACGATCCCATCCACCGGCACCGCCTCGCCCGGACGCACGCGCAGCCGGTCGCCCGCAAGGATCGCGTCCAGCGGCACTTCGGACTCGCGCCCGCCGGTGTCGATCCGGCGAGCGGTCTTGGGGGCCAGATTCAGGAGCGCGCGGATGGCGCGGCCGGTGGCGGCACGGGCGCGCAGTTCCAGCACCTGGCCCAGCAGCACCAGCGTCACGACGACGCCGGCCGCCTCATAATAGACCGGCACCATGCCGTGGACGCGGAAGGTGGGCGGGAACAGCCCCGGCGCGACCGTCGCCACCAGGCTGTAGAGAAACGCCGCCCCCACGCCGATCGACACCAGCGTGAACATGTTGAAGTGGCGCGAACGCAGCGACGCCCATCCGCGCTCGAAGAAGGGCAGCCCCGCCCAGAGGACGATCGGCGCCGCCAGCACGAGCTGCACCCAGGACGACCATGCAGGCGGCACCAGCCGCAGCCCCAGCATCTCCGCGCCCATCGAGAGCGCGAGCAGCGGCACCGCGAGCGCCGCGGACACCCAGGTGCGGCGGGTGAAATCGACCAGTTCCGGGTTGGGGCCATCGTCGAGCGACGGCGCCTCCGGCTCCAGCGCCATGCCGCAGATCGGGCAGGTGCCGGGCCCCTGCTGCCGGATCTCCGGGTGCATGGGACAGGTATAAATCGCATCGGGCGCGGCAGGCGCCTGCGCGCGGGGCGCATCCCCGAGATAGCGGTCGGGATCGGCCAGGAACTTGGTGCGGCAACCGGCGCAGCAGAAATGATAGGCGACACCGTCCTGTTCGGCATGATGGGCGGTCTTGGCCGGATCCACCGCCATTCCGCACACCGGGTCCCTGGCCGTGGCGCCTCCGCCACAGCATCCTCCCTGCGCGTGTTCCGTCATGGGCGAGTGGTGATTGTGCATCGCATCCTCCATCACCGCCCTAGATGGGGACTGACATCATGTCAGGGTCAAGGGCTGCTTTCCGCTTGACCCTGACATGGTGTCAGCCGCCAGGGTCTCCCACGCGAGCAAGGGCTCGCAGGGCCGCAGAGTCGTGGCCGCATGAGGGTGAACGCATGAGTCTGGTTCTCGATCGCCGCAGGTTGTTGCGCGGAGCCACCCTGGCGGGCGGCGGCATGGCGCTGTCGGCCTGGATGCCGGCCTGGGCACACTCGGTGTCGACCGGGACCGCGCTTCCGGAGCTTTCGGGCGAGGACATCACGCTGCGCATCCAGCGGCAGACGATGACGATCGACGGGCGGCGGACGCAGGCGATCGGCATCAACGGCACCGTGCCGGCCCCGCTGCTGCGCCTGCGCGAAGGGCAGAAGCTTCGCCTGCACGTGCACAACGACTTGGACGTGGACAGCTCGCTCCACTGGCACGGGCTGCTGTTGCCGGCGCAGTTCGACGGCGTGCCGGGCGTTTCCTTCCCCGGCATCCTGCCCCGCACCCACTTCACCTACGAGTTCCCGGTCGTCCAGTCGGGCACCTATTGGTACCACAGCCATTCGGGCTTCCAGGAGCAGATGGGGCTCTATGGCCCGATCGTCATCGACCCGGCAGGAGCGGACCCGGTCGCCTTCGATCGCGAGCATGTGATCGTCCTGTCGGACCACAGCCGCGAGTCGCCCGACGCGATCTTCCGGCATCTGAAGGTCGAGCCCGGCTATTACAACCGGCAGCGCCAGACCCTCGCCGGCCTCGCCGCGGGCAAGGACCAGCCGCTCAAGGACCGGCTGCAGTGGGGCGCGATGCGCATGGACCCGACCGACATCGCCGACGTGACCGGCGACACCTATACCTATCTGGTCAACGGCCATGGCCCCGCGGACAACTGGACGGCGCTGTTCCGCCCGGGCGAGCGGGTGCGGCTGCGCATCATCAACGCCTCGTCGATGACGACGTTCAACGTCCGCATCCCGGGCCTGCCGCTGACGGTGGTGCAGGCGGACGGGCAGCATGTGCGCCCGGTCACCGTCGACGAGCTCCAGATCGCCGTCGCCGAGACCTATGACGTGGTCGTCACGCCGCCGGAGGACCGCGCCTACACGCTGGTGGGCGAGAGCGTCGACCGGTCCGGCCTGGCGCGCGCGACCCTGGCACCACACGCCGGCATGGTCGGGCCGGTGCCGCCGCTTCGCAGCCGGCCCGTCGCGACCATGAAGGACATGGGCATGGGCGACATGCAGCACACCCCAGCGCGCGGTGTCGATCCGACCGCCGAGCAGAATGCTTCCGCTCGGCTCGCCACGTCCGGCGCCGAACCACCGGCACAGGGCACGGCTCCCGGCGGCATGGCGCAGATGGACCACGCTGCCATGGGGCACGCCGGCATGGATCATGCTGTCATGGGCCACGGCACACCGGCGCCGCACACGATGGAGCATGGCTCCATGAGGATGCGCGACTTCGCCAACGCGCCGCAGGTCGCGCGCGACCCGAGCGTCCAGACGATCGCGCCGATGCCGGTCGACCGCACCGGCGAGCGCGGACAGGGGCTGACGGACGCCGGCCACCGCGTGCTCGTCTACCGCGACCTCGTCGCGCTTGCGCCCAACCCCGACGTGCGCGCGCCCGGCCGCTCGATCGAGGTCCACCTCACCGGCAACATGGAGCGCTACATGTGGTCGATGGACGGGCGGAGGATGTTGGACTCGATGGAGCCGCTGCCCTTCACTCTGGGCGAACGCGTGCGTGTGAAGCTGGTGAACGACACGATGATGGGCCACCCGATCCACCTGCACGGCCACTTCTTCGAACTCGTGACCGGCCATGGCGGCCATGCCCCGCGCAAGCACACGGTGCTAGTCCAGCCCGGCGGCACCGTCACCTTCGACTTCACCGCAGACGCGATCGGCGACTGGGCGTTCCACTGCCACATGCTATACCACATGGCCTCGGGCATGATGCGCGTCGTGAGCGTGCGACCGGCGGGAGAAGCGGCATGATCCGTGTGCTTTCGTGGACGGCGCTCGCGACCCTCGCCAGCGCTCCGGCGCTTGCCCAGCACCATGGCGGGCACGAGATGGCGCCCGCCGCCCCGGCTCCCATCCAGCACCACACGCCGGCCGCAGACCCGCACGCCGGCCACCAGATGCCGGTGCCCGCGGCCGATCCGGCGGGGCCGGTCGGCACCGACCTGCCCGCCGGCGATGCGCCGCCTCCGCCCGTCCCGAGCGACCGCTACGCCGACCGCTTCTTTCCGCCCGAGGACATGGCGCGCGGCCACCATGCGATGATGCAGGAGGGCGGTGGCCAGCGTTACGGCCAGGTACTCCTCAACCTTGCCGAGGTTCAGATGCGCAACGGCACGGATGGCTATCGCTGGGACGGCGAAGCCTTCTTCGGCGGCGACATCGATCGGCTGTGGATCAAGAGCGAAGGCGAAGGCAGCTTCGGCCGCGACATGGAGCATGCGGAAGTGCAGGCGCTCTATTCGCGTGCGATCGACCCCTATTTCAACCTGCAGGCGGGCGTACGGCAGGACTTCGGCGTCGGGCCTGATCGGACCTATGCCACGGTGGGGCTTGAGGGACTGGCCCCCTACCAGTTCCACACCGAAGCCGCGCTGTTCCTGTCGACCAAGGGCGACCTGCTGGGCCGACTCGGGGGCTGGTACGATCAGCGGATCTCGCAACGACTGATCCTGCAACCGCGCGTGGAGCTCAACTTCGCGGCACAGGACGTGGCCGCGACCCGCACCGGCTCCGGTCTCAGCGATGCGGAACTCGGGCTGCGGCTGCGCTACGAGCTTCGGCGCGAATTCGCGCCCTATGTGGGCGTATCCTGGAGCCGCAAGCTCGGCGACACCGCCCGCTTCGCGCGGCAGGGCGGCGAGGACGTGGAAGATACCGCCTTCGTGGCCGGGGTGCGCTTCTGGTTCTAGGCGCCCGCGCCTTCCATTTCGCGGGCGATGCCCCATATTGGAGCGATCGGTGGCAATCCGCTTCGTAGGCGCCCTCGACTGAGAGACGCATGCGCTCCCGCTTACAAGCCGGAGACTGCCATGGATCTCAATTACCTGTTGGCACGCCACCAAGTTTCCCTGATGCGGGCGCAAGAGGCGGAAGGGTGCGAGGCACGCTTCGCCCATCGGCGTCTGGCAAACGAATATGCCGTTCGCATCGACGCGCTGCGGGTTCACCTCGGCGCGACCTCGCCGATCATCGAGGCGCAGTGAACGATGACGGACATTTCCAGCACGGATGTCGCAACGCCAAAGGCCGAGGCGCCGACGGACTCGCTCCAACGGCCGAAACGCCGCCAGTTCGTGAGCCGCTACAAGGCGCCGCGGTTGTCGGCGGAAGAGGCCGACCGCCAAGGTCGGGTGACCATGATGGCGTTCCGCATGCTCGGCGGCCGTGACGAGGCGATCGCCTTTCTCAACACTCACGATCCGGTGCTGGACGGCCGCCCGCTCGATCTCGCGGTCGGAAGCGACACGGGCCTCGCCGCGGTCGAGCAGGCGATCGCCGGGCGTGCTACGGGCGGCTGACCAGCCGAATGTCGAGCACTCCCCTGACGCATGCACCACTTGCCCGGGCAGAAGCCACGCTGAGACGGGGCGCCCGCTTCCTTGCGGCGGGCCTCTATGCCGAGCCTCTGCAGGCGCACGCCCCCATCCTCGGCCGCTACCGCGCCAAGGTGATCGGCAACGGACTTCGCGAGCTAGACCGTTTCCTGAACGTGCTGGTGGATGAGGTGGCAATCGCAGCCGGGCAGCGAACCTCCCCTGCGGAGCGCAACACCGCGAACAAGCTGCGCGCGCTCCTGACCGGCGCGGCGCAGCCGGGCGGCGAGCATGCGCGGCTGCGCGCGCTGGGGCGGGCCCGCGACTGCCTTTTCTATTGCAGCGGGAGGGTGACGCGCGGGGACGTGGCAGGTTCTCCCTGGCTCACGGTCGGCTGGGCCGATGCACCCGATCGTAGCGGGCCGCTCAAGCAGTTTCCGGTCGGGGAATGCCTGATCATCACCGCCGACGATGTCGCCGACGTCTGCGATTTCTACCTGTCCATCGCCACCCGCCTCGTGAGGTCCGGCCCGGAGAACGCGGTCCGGCCGCGTTGAGCACCGGCTGCAAGGCGCCACGCGGCAGCGGACGCCCAGGTGCGGAGGGTCCTTGTCCGCAAGATCGCACCGGCCTTCCCTTCGAAGCCGCTCCTCGCGTCGTGCCTCCGCCGCCGGAACACGCGCCGGTTTCGACGCCACCGCTGCCTCTTCGGTCACGAAAGCCGACTGCTTCACCGCGAGATGAAGCGCGCTCTGGTGGAGCAGAGTTGCCCCTGGGTCGTGGGTGCTGGGTGCTGGGTGCCGGGTGCCGGGTGCTGGGTGCTCGCGCTTCTCGCCGCCCCGGACAACCCGCCCCCCCCGCCCCCGGCCCAGGCCCAGGCCCATCGGCACCGTTGACCGGGAACGCTGGTTCGGCGGGCGATACAAATGGGTTCGGGGTCGGCGCCTCGGGAACCGGGAGCCGGAGCGGGACAACACGGGCGTCAGCAGTCAACGCGGCGCGGCGGAACCTGCGATCGCGGCAGCGCGCTGGGTCAGGCGCCTCGACCTCCGGGGGTTGCCCCCCTCGATCCCGTCACGGCTCCGCAAGCGCGGCACCTCTGGCACGGCCTACCCGGTCTGTCAGATGCGGGTGCCGCGATACCATTGCAGCAACAGCCGCCCGAGGAACCGCATATTCCCGATCAGGTAGCGGCGGGCAAGGCGGCGCGGTTCCTGCACGAGCCGGAACATCCATTCACACCGGGCCCTCCGCACCCAGTAGGGCGCGCGACGGACCTCTCCGGCGAGGAAGTCGAGATAGGCACCCACCGCCATCGTGATCGCCCCCAGTTCGCGATGATGGGCGGCGCACCAGATTTCCTGGCGCGGATGCCCCATCCCCACCAGCACCAGATCGGGGGTGCTTGCGCGAATCCGGGCGATGAGCTCGGGCGTCTCGGCATCGGTGAAGAAGCCGTGGGCGGTGCCGACCACACGGTGCCGAGGCGCGCGTTCGCGCAGAGCTCGGGCGGCTTGCTCCCCGACGCCGGGCGCACTGCCGACCAGGAAGATGCGCAGGCTCCCTGCCGCACGCTCCAGCACCTGGTCCACCAGGTCGGTGCCGGCCAGGTTCTCCTGGAACGGTCTTCCGAACAGCACCGAGCTTGCCAGGTCGATGCCAATCCCGTCGTTGACCACCAGCGCCTGGGCCAGCGCGGCGGCAAAGGCCGGATCGCGCTGTGCGGTGTTGGCCGTGTGGGCGTTGCAGAATGCCACGAACAGCGGACGCCGTGCAGGGCTGGAAAGGCACCGGTCGATCCGGCGCAGGAACTCGCGCCGGCAGGACACGGTCACCGAGACCTGCCCGATGCGCCGGCGGCTGCGCCCCAGCGCACGCAGGTAGATGCCGCCGATCGCATCCGCCGCGCCCGTCCAGCCGAAGGAGGCCAGCCGGCGTCGCCGCTCGTCCGCATCCGGTGCCGCCCGAAGCCCCGCGTCTACTTCGGCGAGCGTTTGCGCCACGCTGTCGGGATCGGGAGCGAAGCGGGTCCGGGTGCCATAATCCGCCCGCGCGAGGGTCCGCCGGAAGGCCGGGATGTCGCTCAGCACCGGATAGAGACCGGCTGCCATCGCCTCCACCGCCGCGATCCCGAACCCCTCATAGGCCGAAGCGCAGACATAGACGCTGCTGCGCCCGATCAACCCGCGCAACTCGGCATCGCCGGGCCAGGGATGAATCTCCACCGCCTCCGCCATGCCGGACTGCCGGGCCTGCTCGGTAAGCGCGTCCGGCTCCACCCCCATGGGTCGACCGGCCAGGATCAGGCGCCAGGATGCGTCCTGGCGATGCACCTCCGCGAACCAGCCGATCAGCTGATCCAGCCCCTTGTTGGGCGCGAGCCGGCCGAAATAGATCATGGTGCGCGCGGCCGGATCGGCGCAGCCGTCGAACTTGGCGAGATCGACGCCGTTCTCCACGGTCTCCAGTCCCTCCGCCCGGATCCTGCGGAACTGCGCCTCGTCGCTGACGCTGGAGGGGATGATGGCAGCGAAGCCCCGCAGGCTGCGCCGCGTGACGTGGTGAAAGAACAATCGCTTGGCCCGGGCCGCGAAGGGCGTGTGGAAGAAACCGCCATGTGTCGACAGCACCAGCCGCTTGCGGTGCAGCCCGCGCGTCACGGCCAGGAAATCGCAAAAAAAGTCGACCCCGTGAACATGCACCAGATCGGCATCCTTGAGCGCGCGGAGCACGCCGGGGGCGATCGGGTAGCGCTTGGATCCCCACCAGGGCAGCCGCTGCACCTCCAGCCGGTCGATCCACTCCCGTGCCGGCAGCCGCGCCTGCTGCGGTTGATCGAAGATGCGATCCAGGGTCACGATCCGCACCCCCATGCCGGCCGCGCGCTGCTGGAGCGCGAGCTGCCGGACATAATCCTCCATCCCGCCGACGCCGGGCGCGAACTGCCGGACGACGTGGACCACGCGCAGCCCGTGGAAGAGCGAAGGGCAGAATGGCTCGTCGGACACAGCCTGCCGGGTCGCTGTGCGCAAATCCCGGCTGTGCGGCGGTTCCCGACCGACGCTTTCTTCCTGCGTCACCCTGAGGGTGCCGGTGAGCTCCTCCCCCCGTGCCATATGGCTCGCGGCGGCTGAACGATCGGCCAAGGCGGAAAGCTGCTGCGGCCCCGAGAGCGCGCGGACACGATCCACGTCGGCTGGAGGTTCGTCCCTGAGATCGGCGGCATCCTCCCCGGCCGAGTCAGGCGTGACAGCCATACCCCTGCGGCCGAAGCTTCGGGCCCTCCCCCGCAGCCGCGTCGGCAAGTTAGCGGCCACGGCCCGCCCGCTCTGAATCATCCTGGCTGCGACGTCCGCCGCTTGCCACCGACGCGGTGTGCGGCGGAGTGGGGGCAGCACCCCGCCGCACACCTACTCGCCCGAACGCAGCGCCCATCGCAGCTTCCGTAGGACGGCACCATGAAGCGAGTGGTGCAATCGAAGCCGACGCTATGCCGCTACGCCCAGCCGAGTTCTCCCCGCGCTTGGGACCTTGTAAGACACGGAGCAAGGTTCTCGTGCCTCCCGGCGACTGCGCAACAAGTTCAATGCGACGATGCGATGATCGCTGCGCATATTCCTGCGGGACCCGGCAAGACCTACAAGCATGGTGTAGCACCTCCCTCGCCCCCCTTTCGGCCAACGGACTATGGGGAGAGTTTAGCTACCTCATACCTTCAGGCCAGCGGACTTGGGTTCAAGCTGGATGCTTGTCTATCCGTTTCAAACGAACTGAACGTTGATGTCAGAGACAATCAAAAGAACCTCACTTGAACGCAGCTGGACTCGTACGATGCCCTGACGTCAGTGAAGCTGTGTCAGAATAGCAACAGCCAAGTTTTCCTGTAGCGACACGGTCTTGGATACTTGCAAATCCGCAAGTGTTGGCGTCCTATTGTCCGACATTAAGCGAGCGGCCAAAGCCGCCATAATGACAATCCTGGGGAGGATGTATGATCAAGGGAAGGCGTCTTTGCGTCACCACTTCCGTGCTCGCACTGCTGACGAGCGCACCAGCGGCATGGGGCCAGGACGTGCAGGCACCCGCGGCGGGCCAGGCGACCACCGGGCAATCGACGCCCGATCCGGTGCCGGTCACGGCGCCGACGCAGCCGAATGAAGCCGCCGGCGACGCCATTGTCGTTACTGGCGTGCGCCGGAGCCTGGAAAGCGCCGCCGCGATCAAGCGCAATGCGGACGGGATCGTCGATGCCATCGTCGCGGAGGACATCGGCAAGCTTCCCGACACCTTCGCCTCGGCAGCGCTGGCGCGGGTTCCGGGCGTGCAGGTGACGCGTGGCGCTGGCGAGGCGGCGGGGGTTCAGGTTCGCGGCCTGCCCGACCTCTCCACCACCTACAACGATCGCGAGATCTTCACCGCCGAAGGGCGCTTCGTGGCGATCCAGGACTTTCCGGCGGGCACCGTCGCCGCCTTGGAAGTCTACAAGAACGGCACCGCCGACCGGATCGAGGGCGGCATCGGCGGCCAGGTGAACGTCCGCGGCCGCAAGCCGTTCGACTTCAAGGGGCTCGAGGTCTCGGGCTCATTGAACGGGGTGAACTGGGAACAGTCCAGCGAGCTTACCTGGAACGGGAACCTGCTGGTCAGCAATCGCTGGGAAACCGGCGCGGGTGAGATCGGGTTGCTGGTCAACGCGTCTTATGTCGGACTGAACTATCTGGATGCGACGCGCGAACAGTCGCTCGTGATCGGTACGACCACTGCCGCAAACGCCCCTGCGGCGGGTGCCGGCATCCGCTATCCCGATGCGCAGGGCCGGTTCACCAGCAACGGCGATCGCTTCCGCCCATCGGCCAACGCAGCATTCCAGTGGAAGCCGACGCCGGAGTTGGAGATTTACGCGGACGGCCTCTACCAGGGTTTCCGCAGCAAGGACTCCAATCAGTGGATGTTCGTGCCGATCTTCGGCGGCGCCGGCTTCCAGCTGAACAATCTCACCACCCGAGAAGGCAATGGCAACATTGCCCAGAGCGCGACCGTTGTGGGTGCCAATGCCCCTGACGGCTACTACACCTCTGCCCAGGGCCATACCGACACGTTCCAGGTCGGCGGCGGCGCGATCTGGCGTCGCGGCGGCCTCCAGATCTCCGGCGACGTGGCCTACACGGACAGCAAATACACGTTCAACCTGATCAACCTGGACTATGCCTTTGCAAGCTCCCCGGCGCGCAACGTCGTCTTCGAGTCGCCGGGCCAGGATGGCGGCCCCAGCTTCGAGTTCGTCGACTTCGACGTGACCGACCCCGCGAACTTCATCGCGCGCGGCCTGTTCCAGGAGCGTCTGGAAGTCAGCGGAAAGGACATCCAGACGCGCGGGGACGTGCAGTATGAATTCGACGGGGGCTTCCTGCAGCGCGTCCAGTTCGGCGTGCGCTACAACGATCGCGATGCGACGCGGGACCGCGGCGCGCCGTATGTGAACACGATCGGCGGCACCAACGTGCTGGACCTGCGGATCCCGATCTCCAGCCTGCCCGTGACGGTCGAACCCACGCAGCCGGCGTTCACCTATAACGACACGTTCCCGATCCGCAGGTTCGCCGGGGTGTCGGCAAAGAGCCTCAGGGACAATATCGCCGAACTTCGGAGCTTCTTCGAGGCACCCGCCGGTCCGCCGGAGTTCAACCCGACGGAGAATTTTCGCGCCAACGAAAAGGCGCTCGCCGGCTATGCGCAGATCAAATACGGGTTCGACCTGAGCGGCTCGATGACCGTCGATGGTCTCCTCGGCCTGCGCGCGATCAAGACCAAGACCCGGATCAGCGGCTTCATCCGCGACGAAACCGGCGGTGCCACGACGCCGACGTTCGTTCCGACGACGGCCAAGAACGACTACACCGATTACCTCCCCAATGTGAGCGCGCGCGTGCGCTTCAACGAGGAGCTTCAACTGCGCCTGGCCTACAACCAGACGCGGACGCGGCCGAACTTCTTCGACCTCAATCCGACCCTCACCGTCGGCCCGCCCCCCACGATCCCGCCCGAGTGCACGGAGGACCCGTCGCTGCCGCAGTGCGCCCCGAACAGCAACCTGCGCACCATCACCGGCGGCAATCCCAATCTGAAGCCACTCACTTCCGACAACTATGACATCAGCCTGGAGTGGTATTTCTCGCGCTCGGGCTCGCTCACGGGCGCGCTGTTCCAGCGCGACGCGCAGGGCTTCATCTCCCGCGTCGCGATTTCGCCGGTCGACATCGGCTATGGCCCGTCGCGGCTCGACCTGCCGGAAAACACGGGCGACACCCGCTTCCGCGGCGCCGAGGTGTCGTTCACCAGCTTCCTCGACATCGACGGTATCCCGGAGTGGATGAAGGGCTTCGGCATCCAGGCCAACGGCACCTACATCGACTCGAAGGGCGATCTCGCCAGCGGTCTCGCAAGCTCCCCCAATGTGCTGGGCGAGCAGCAGCGGTTCACCGGGGTGTCCAAGTGGGCCGGCAACCTGGTGGGCCTCTACGAGAAGCCCAACTTCTCGGCGCGCCTCGCCTATAACTACCGGTCGGACTTCGTGAGCTACTACAGCGTCGAGGCACTGGACGTGGGTGCCGATGGCACCCCACGCACCCGCCCGGTGATCGAGGAAGGTCGCGGCCAGCTCGATTTCTCGACCACCGTCACGCCGATCCCCAGTGTCACCCTCGCCTTCGACATCGTGAATCTGCTGGGCAATCCGATCAAGCGGACGCGCGAGTTCAACGATGCGGGCGACACCTACACCCGCCAGGTTCTCTACCTGGAGCGCGTCTACTCTCTGGGCCTTCGCTTCCGGTTCTGAGCTACGCGGGCGAGCGTTCGGGCTCGCCCGTCCCGCGGGAGCAGGGTGTCTGCTCCCGCGGGACCTTCATACCAGTTTGAAGGTGAGCGGCGGCAGCCCTTCCACAACAGCCTCGACGGCATCTCCACGGTTCAGGGGTGCGACTCCGGAGGGCGTGCCCGTGAAGATCAGGTCGCCGGGCGCCAGTTCGACGTAGGTGGAAAGGATCGCGACGATCTCGGCGGGTGCCCAGATCATGTCGGAAAGCCTGCCCGACTGCCGCGGGCTGCCATTCACCGCGAGCGCGATCGCACCGTCCCGCGGCACCGGCCCCGGAACAAGGGTGCCAATCGGCGCCGACTGGTCGAAGCCCTTGGCCATGTCCCACGGACGTCCTGCCTTCTTGGCTACCGCCTGAAGGTCGCGACGGGTGAGGTCGACGCCCACTGCGCAGCCGAAGATCCGTTGCTCGGCCTCTTCCACGGGGATGTCGCATCCTCCGGCACCTAGCGCGATCACCAGTTCCACCTCGTGGTGCAGGTCCTGAGTCCGCGTCGGGAACGGAATGACCGTACCGGTCGGGACGACCGCATCGGCCGGCTTCGAGAAGAAAAAGGGCTCCTGCCGATCGGGATCATTGCCCATTTCACGGGCATGCTCGGCATAGTTCTGGCCGACGCAATAGATGCGGCGCACGGGGAAACGGGCGCTGCTGTCGTGAATGGCAAGGCTTGGCGTGTGGACGGTGGGAAGCTTCATGGGCCGCAGGATAGCTCCCCGGCGCCCGGCCGGCCAGGGGACGGCCGGCGTTCGCATCCTCCGGACGCAGAAAGGGCGGGGTCCGGTATCCCGAACCCCGCCCCTTCCGGTACGCAGTTACACGATCGCGCTTAGAAGTGCGCGACCAGACCCGCCATCGGGCGGAGGCTCTGGGCGTCACCGAAGGTGGTGACTTCCGCGCGGAGGCGGATGCCAGCGTTGTCGGTGATGCCGCCGAGACCGATGTCCTTCGGGCCGACTTCGAAGCCGAGGCCGTAGGTCATGGCGTGATAGTCAGGGCTGTCCTTGCCGAACGCTGCGAAGTTCACCCACTGGTAGCCGACCTTGCCGTAGATCAGGCCGCTCTCACCAGCGCGAACGCCCGCGCGGCCAGCAACGCCATACTCCCAGTCGATGTCGCCCGAGATGCCCTTGGCGACATTGCCTTCGGCGCCCACGAACACGGGGCCGAGCGGCACGTTGAAGCCGACGATGCCCTGAACCAGGCTGC
Organism: Sphingomonas molluscorum; assembly: GCF_039522995.1. Classification (NCBI taxonomy): domain Bacteria; kingdom Pseudomonadati; phylum Pseudomonadota; class Alphaproteobacteria; order Sphingomonadales; family Sphingomonadaceae; genus Sphingomonas; species Sphingomonas molluscorum. The sequence continues at coordinate 226,399 of NZ_BAAAEL010000001.1, forward strand.
CGTCGAGGCGGCCGCGGGTCGCGGCCGGGATGCCTGCTTCGTTCGGCTCGTTGTCGAACTGCTCCCAGCCACCCAGCACGGCGACATACGGATCGATGCCGAACGCGCGCGAGCCATCGGGGGCCTCGTCCTGCGCATAAGCCGGCATGGCGACGAAGGCGGCGGCGGCGGCGGCCGCAAGCGTGAACTTACGCATACTCTGTACCTCTGTTACTCGTTTGGATCCGGTGTCGTTGGTGCGCCGGCTATCCGAGGCTCCGTTAACCGGCCAGCATCAGGAATGTTGCACCGCGATCGTTTCGCGGCGCCACTCAGTTGGAACCAGTGGCCTTTCGGCAACAGTTCCTGACGCGGGGGTGAACAAAGCGCGCCAACTGCGGCAGGGGAGCCGCCGAAAGGTGGCCGAGATGTGGCAATCACGCCTTTTGCATTTGTAAAGCCCGATTGCTTCGGCTCGGCGCAGCCACGGCACCGCTGGCGGCAACAGCGGAACTCCCGCTTGGCGACGCCGGTTTGCGGCAGGTGCCATCAGGAGAGCGTATCATGTACAAGACCATGCTGGCCCTTGCCGCCGCCGGAACCGTGCTCGCCACCCCCGCCCTCGCCGGGGACCGGAGCCGGGCGCCGATCTACTCGGACGCGAATTCCCATTACCTCGACTACAAGACCGACATCAGCGAAGCGAAGCGTGAGCTCCGCAAGGACCTGGCGCGCGCGGATGACGAAGCGGACCGGGAGGATGCCTGGGCCGAGTATCGGCGTGAGATCGCCGACGCCAAACATGATTTCCGCAAGGAAATGGCCGAGGAAGGCCGCCCGATCCGGCGCATCCCGGTCGTGATCGTCGAATAGGATCCCGCATCCATGAAAAAGGGCCCGCCTGCCGAACTGGCAAGCGGGCCCTTTTTCGTATGCGCGTACGGCTGCGCCGTCAGGCGACGCGCGTTCCCGTCATCGGGAAGCTGCCGAATGCACCGGCGCCGACGTCACCCGTGATGGTGTCGCCCTCGATCCGCGCCGTGCAGTCGAGCGTCAGCGGCATCGGCACGGTCACCGACACCTTCCACCGCAGCGTGTCGCCCTCGACCTGGCCGTTCTCGATGTCGACCGAGCCCATCGCGCCGGAATAGGTGCCGGTGAAGCCGCTGCCTTCCTGCCGGATGGTCAGCGTCGCCTGCTGCTCGCCCAGCGGCGTCTTGGTCACCGTATCCCAGCTGCCGTCGATATCTGCCATGCTACGCTCTCCTACTTGCTGCCCTGCGCGCTTGCTGCGGGCTGTGCTGCAACCACCTCGACCGGCAGCCCCAGGCTGTCAAGCTGGGGCCGGACGACCTTGGCGTCACCGACCACGACGTAGACGAAGCGGTCCGGGCGCAGCGCCTTGCGAGCGGCTGCATTGAGCTGCGGCAGGGTGAAGCCGCGGTACTTGTCGGTGATGGTCGCGTAATAGTCGTCAGGCCGCTTGAGCAGGTCGTTCGATATCATTGCGTTCAGCACCGCGTCCGACGTCTCGAACCGGCCGGTCAGCTCGCGCGTCTCGCCCGTGATCGTCCGGTCGAACTCCTGCTGGGTCATGCCGTTGGTGGTCAGGAACTCGCGCACGTCCTTTTGAAGGGCCGCGATCGAATCCCCGGTGCGATCGGCCTGGACCGGCGCCGAGATCACATAGCTCACCGCGTTGGGCAGCTGGTTCACCGATCCGTGGGCGCCATAGGACCAGTGCTTCTCCTCGCGCAGGTCCATGTTGATCCGGGACAGGAAGTTGCCGCCCAGCGCATCGTTCGCGGTGTTCAGCGCGAGCAGGTCGTCGGTTCCCTTCTCCGCCGTCAGCTGCGCGCCATAGATCAACGACTGGGGCGAATCCGGCCGGTCGATCAGCAGGATTTTGGGAGTGGCCTGCACGGGCGCGGAGGCGAAGTTCTTGACGCCCGCCTGCCCGCTTGCACGCCAGTCGCCGAAGCCCTTCTCGAGCGCCGCCTGCACCTCGGCGAGCGGCCGATCGCTCGTGACGAAGACCTTCGCCTTGTCCGGGCGCAGCCAGGCGCGGTGGAAGGCGGCGAGATCGTCGCGGATTAGCGCCTGAACCGCGGCCGGGTCCCCGCTGCCGGCGGCGAGCTTCGCATAGGGCGAGTCCTTGCCATAGAGCAGCGGCGGCATCGCGCGGCTCGCCAGGCCGCCCGGGCTCGTCATCTCCTGTGCGATGCGGGCAAGCTGCGTCGCCTTCAGCCGCTCCACTTCCGCCGGAGCGAAGGCAGGGTTGCGCACGACGTCGGCGAGCAGGGTCACGCTGCTGGCAAGGTTCGCGCTCGGCCCGCCCAGGCCGATATAGGTCAGGTCCGGCGAGCTCGAGGAGAAGATGCGGGTGCCGAGGCGTTCCTGCTCCTCTGCCAGCGCCACCGAATTGCGGGTGGTGGTCCCTTCGTCCATCACCGCCAGCGTCAGCGCCTGGGTGCCGAGCTTGCCCGCCGGATCCGCGGCCGCACCCGCGTCGAAGCTGATCGCGATCTGCGTCACCGGCACAGCCGTGCGCTGCGCGTAGACGAGTTCGATGCCGTTGGAGAGGCGGCTCCGCTGGATGGCGGGGAAGCTCAGGTCCTGCACCTGGCCGACCGCCGGCATCGCCCCGCGGGTACCCTTTGCCGGGCCTTCCGCCGACGCGGGCGTGGGCGCGGTGTTGCCGGCGGGCACCTTGGGCGCTGCCTGCGTCTCCTCATAGGCGTCGCGCGCGCCCGGCTCCACCGTCAGCGCATAGACCGGGCGCGACAGCCACTTGGTGGCCGCCGCCTTGGCGCTCGCCGGGGTCGTCGCGGCGAGCCGCTGGAGCTGCTTCTTGTAATAGTCGGGATCGCGCAGATAGAGCTCGCCTTCCGCAAGCGCGACCGCCTTGCCACCGAAGCCGCCGACCGCCTCCAGGCCCGCGACGGTGCCGGAGACGGTGACGGTGGCGACCCGCTGCACCTCCTCCGCCGTCGGGCCGGTGCGCAGGAAGTCGGCCACGACCTGGTCCAGCCGCTGTGCGGCAAGCTTCGCATCCACGCCCGGGCGCACGTCCATGCTGATCACGAACATGCCCGCCTGCGCGAGCGTCTGGTTGGAGGCGGAAACCGAGACCGCCAGCTTCTCCTGCCGTACCAGGACATTGTCGAGCCGCGAGCTGCCCAGCCCGCCGAGCGCTCCTGCCGCGACGTCCAGCGCGGTCGCATCGGCGCTGTCCATGCCCGGCACTGCCCACATGCGCATGACGCGGGTGGTGGCGACGCGGTCGCGCATCGTCTCGACCTTCGGCGCAGAGAGCGTCGGCACAGTGATGGCCGGACGCGCCGACTCCGGACCCTTCGGGATGCTGCCGAAATACTTCTGCACCAGCGGCCGCGCCTCTGCCGCGGTGATGTCCCCGGCGAGCACGAGCACCGCGTTGTTCGGGCCATAATGGCTGCGGAACCAGGTCTTCACATCCTCCAGGCTCGCCGCATCCAGATCCGCCATCGAGCCGATCACGGAGTGATGGTACGGGCTGCCTGCAGGGAACAGGCCCTCGGTCATCTTGTACTTGACCAGGCCATAGGGCTGGTTATCGCCTTGGCGCTTTTCGTTCTGGACGACGCCGCGCTGCTCGTCGAGCACGCCCTGCGTGATCGCGCCGAGCAGATAGCCCATGCGATCGCTTTCCAAAAACAGCGCGCGGTCGAGCGCCGCCCGGGGCACCGTCTCGAAATAGTTGGTGCGGTCGAACGAGGTCGTGCCGTTGAAGTCGGTCGCCCCCACTTCGCGCAGCGGCGCGAAGAAATCGCCGGGTGCATTCTCCGATCCGTTGAACATCAGGTGCTCGAACAGGTGCGCGAAGCCGGTCTTGCCCTTGGGCTCGTGCTTGGAGCCGACGTCGTACCAGGTCGAGACCGCGACGATCGGCGCCTTGCGGTCGGTATGGACGATCACGGTCAGGCCGTTGGGCAGCGTGAACTTCTCATGGGGAATGTCGACCGGACGAATGAGCTCCGCGAGCGGCGCGGCCGGCAGTTGCGCCGTGGACGCCGGTGCCGTCTGCGCCGAAAGGGGCGCGGCCCAGGCGACAGAGCCGCTGGCGAGTGCAGTGGAAGCGGCAAGGGCATAGGCGAAGGAGCGGAACATGAAACCTCGCGATCGGAGCGGAAAGCACGAGCCTATGGGCTCGCGAACTGGCTGACAACGAAAACCGCGGCTCGTCGTACGAAATCATCGCGTCGTCGCAGCCCGGCATTTCGAGGGGCGCGTTGTCCGCCCCTTACTTCTGGAAATGATATTCGATCGGCACGATCACCCACGCCAGATCGGACGGCTTACCGTCCACCTCCGGCGGATAGATCCGGAACTTGGGCGACGCCGCCAGCGCCGCCGCACCGAAGCCGCTTCCTGCCGGCGTCTCCTTGAGAACCGAGCAGTTGCGCAGGTGTTTGTTCCTCTGGACCCGGCAGACCAGATAGGCCGTGCCCGAGATGCCGCGCTTGCGGACCTCTGAAGGGATCGACGGGTTCAACTCCTGGAAGCCGGGGCGCCGGACCCAGCGCGCTACCGTGATTGCAGGTTCCGCCCCGCCGCGCCCATTGCCGACGCCCGTGCCATCCCCGCTCCCGCTCCCGGTTCCCGTGGCGCCTGCCCCAGACCCGTTGGCATCGCCCGTCGAACCGCCGGTCCCGGTCGACGGTGCCGCGATGGGCGCGGGTGCCGCGGGGCGCATTGGCACCAGGGGCAATGGCGGGGGCTCGACAGCCTGCGGTGCGGGTAAGGAAGCAGCAGGGCTCCCTCCCCGGCTGCCGCCGGCAATCTCCTGCGCCGGCGGCGGCTGCGGCTGAGGCACGCGCTGCTCGGCGGGCCGCAGAAGAGGTTGTGGCGGTGGAGGCGGAGGCGGAAGCTTCCAGAGCGTCAGCCTGCGCTGTTCGGGGCGCGCAGTCGGCGAAACCGGTGCCCACAGCCACAACAGCAGCAGAAACGCCAGGAGATGCAGCAAGATCGCAGAGCCGAACCCAGCCGTCCGCATCCACAGGGGTGCGCCAGGAGGCAGGCGGGAAGCAGCGGCGTACTTCACCGCATCAGAGTAGCGGCCGCCGCAGCAGCGCCGCAAGCATCGAAACGGGTCCGCTCTCGCCTCGCCATTGCCCTTGAGCGCCGGGCGTCAGCCGCCCTCCACCCCGGTGAAGGCTTCGTTGTCCACGAACGCGATCGGGAACCGCTCCCCTGCCCCAGCCGCGGCGAGGATCTTGAGCACATCCTGCATGCAGGACTCGGCGGCCTTCGCGTCCGGCTCGAACCGCACTTCCTGCTTGGTGACGGCCCAGCGTGCCGTCGTCGCGCGCAGGCCATCGAGCGTGACGGCGACGCCGTCGATCGTGGGCTTGCAGGGGCCGGCAGGCACAACCAGATTGACCGACGGCGGCGGTGGCGCATCCTGAACGGCAGCCAGGGTCAACAACGCGAGTGTCAGCATCACGCACCTCTTGTGTTGCATAAAAGCAACACCACCTTGGTTCCCGAAGATAACAGGGATTTGTCATGAACCTAGAGAAATTCACGGACCGCGCGAAGGGCTTTCTCCAGGCGGCGCAAACCGTCGCCATCCGGCTCAACCACCAGCGCATCGCGCCCGAGCATCTGCTGAAGGCGCTGCTCGAGGACGACCAGGGCATGGCCGCCGGGCTGATCGAGCGCGCCGGGGGCGACCCGCGGCGGGCCGTGGCGGACACGGACGCGGCACTGGCGAAAATCCCCGCCGTGTCGGGCAGTGGCGCGCAGCAGACGCCCGGGCTCGACAACGATGCAGTGCGCGTGCTCGACCAGGCCGAGCAGGTCGCCCAGAAAGCCGGCGACAGCTATGTCACCGTCGAGCGGCTGCTGCTCGCCCTTGCGCTTTCCCCCAACACCGCCGCGGGCAAGGCGCTTGCCGCCGCCGGGGTGCGCGCGGAAGCGCTCAACACCGCGATCAACGATCTGCGCGGCGGCCGCACCGCCGACACCGCGACCGCCGAGGACCGCTATGACGCGCTCAAGAAGTTCGCGCGCGACCTGACGGAGGCGGCGCACGCCGGCAAGCTCGATCCGGTCATCGGTCGCGACGAGGAAATCCGCCGCACGATCCAGATCCTCGCCCGCCGCACCAAGAACAATCCCGTCCTGATCGGCGAGCCCGGCGTCGGCAAGACCGCAATCGCCGAGGGCCTGGCGCTGCGCATCGCCAATGGCGACGTGCCCGACACGCTCAAGGACCGCACGCTGATGGCGCTCGACATGGGCAGCCTGATCGCCGGCGCGAAGTATCGCGGCGAGTTCGAGGAGCGGCTGAAGGGCGTGCTCGACGAGGTGAAAGGCGCCGAAGGCCAGATCATCCTCTTCATCGACGAGATGCACACGCTGATCGGCGCGGGCAAGTCGGAAGGCGCGATGGACGCCGGCAACCTCCTGAAGCCCGCGCTCGCCCGCGGTGAGCTCCACTGCATCGGCGCGACCACGCTCGACGAGTATCGCAAGTACGTCGAAAAGGACCCCGCGCTCCAACGGCGCTTCCAGCCCGTGTTCGTGGGCGAGCCGACGGTCGAGGACACCATCTCGATCCTGCGCGGCCTGAAGGAAAAGTACGAGCTGCACCACGGCGTGCGCATCACCGACGGCGCGCTGGTGTCCGCGGCGACCCTGTCGAACCGCTACATCACCGACCGCTTCCTGCCCGACAAGGCGATCGACCTGATGGACGAGGCCGCCTCGCGCATCCGCATGGAGGTGGAGTCCAAGCCCGAGGAGATCGAGACCCTCGACCGCCGCATCATCCAGCTCAAGATCGAGCGGGAGGCGCTGCGGCGGGAGAGCGATGCCGCCTCGCAGGACCGGCTCGCCAATCTGGAAGAGGAACTCGCCAACCTCGAGCAGCAGTCGGCCGAGCTCACCACCCGCTGGCAGGGCGAAAAGGACAAGATCGGGGCCGAGGCGAAGCTGAAGGAACAGCTCGACGCCGCCCGCGTCGAGCTGGAGCAGGCGCAGCGCCAGGGCGACCTCGCCCGCGCCGGCGAACTCTCCTACGGCCGCATCCCCGCGCTCACCCGCCAGCTGGAGGAAGCGCAGAGCCAGACCAAGGGCGCCATGCTGCGCGAGGAGGTCACCGCCGACGATATCGCCGCGGTGGTCAGCCGCTGGACCGGCATTCCGGTCGACCGCATGCAGGAAGGCCAGCGCGAAAAGCTGCTCCACATGGAGGAGCAGCTCGGCAAGCGCGTGATCGGCCAATCCGAAGCCGTGCGCGCGGTCTCCACCGCCGTCCGTCGCAGCCGTGCGGGGCTACAGGATCCGAACCGCCCACTCGGCTCGTTCCTGTTCCTGGGGCCGACGGGCGTCGGCAAGACCGAGCTGACCAAGGCCCTCGCCGAATTCCTGTTCGACGATCCCAACGCGATGGTGCGCATCGACATGAGCGAGTTCATGGAGAAGCACGCGGTCGCGCGGCTGATCGGCGCCCCTCCGGGCTATGTCGGCTATGAGGAAGGCGGCGTGCTCACCGAAGCGGTGCGGCGCCGGCCCTATCAGGTCGTGCTGTTCGACGAGGTGGAAAAGGCACACGGCGACGTGTTCAACGTGCTCCTCCAGGTGCTCGACGACGGGCGCCTGACCGACGGCCAGGGCCGCACGGTCGACTTCTCGAACACGATCATCATCCTGACCTCGAATCTCGGCAGCCAGTATCTGACCAACCTTGCCGAGGGCCAGTCGGTCGAGGATGTCGAGCCGCAGGTGATGGACGTGGTGCGCGCGCACTTCCGCCCGGAATTCCTCAACCGGCTGGACGAGATCATCCTGTTCCACCGGCTGGGCAGCGCCCACATGGCGCCGATCGTCGACATCCAGGTCGGCCGCGTGGCGAAGCTGCTGGCGGATCGCAAGATCACGATCCACCTGACGGACGGCGCCCGCGACTGGCTGGGCCGGGTGGGCTACGACCCCGTCTACGGCGCGCGGCCGCTGAAGCGCGCTGTCCAGCGCTACCTGCAGGACCCTCTCGCCGACCTCATCCTAAAAGGCGAGGTTCGCGATGGCTCGACCGTGACCGTCGACGAAGGCGAAGGCGCGCTGCGGCTGACGGTCGACTGAGGGGCGGCGCTTCTGCCCAAACGAAAAGGGGCGGCTCCCTTCGGAGCCGCCCCTTCTTTTTTCAGCGTCCGTCGACTTAGAAGTTGACGCGCGCACCCGCCAGGAAGCGGCGGCCGTAGATGTTCTCGCCGGCCTGGACCGGGTTGTACAGCCACGCGCCGTAGGTGACCGGATCGACGTCGGGCAGACGATCGAACACGTTCAGCACGTTCACGTAGAAGGTCATGTTGTCGCTGACCTTGACGGTGCCGTTCAGGTCCAGCGTGAAGTAGCTCTTCACGCGGCAGCCCGTGTAGTTCGGGCTCGGTGCCAGGCTGCAGTCGCCTGCTTCGCCACCCTGGTCCTCTGCCGACAGGTCATAGCCCGAGGTGTAATTCGCAGTCGCGGTCAGCGAGTACGGACCCACCAGCAGGGTGTTCTGCCAGTTGCCGCGCCAGCGGAACGTGCCCGAACCGGCCGTCAGGTTGTAGTTGCCGAGCGTATCGACATAGCTTTCCTTGCGACCATCCGGGAAGGTGGTGCTCAGTTCCAGCTGCAGCGTCGCATCCAGGTTGCTCACCCAGGTCACGTCACCGAACTGCACGCGGCTGTTGATGCCGAAGTCGATGCCTTCCGACTTGATCGTGTTGGCGTTGACCAGCGCCGACGCGACGTAGAGCACGCGCGGCGTGGCGTTCGGGAAGGCCGCGTCCGGAGCGTCCGGAGTGATCGTGAAGGCCGGGTCCACCGGCTGGCCGGCGTAGTATGCCTGCAGCGCGTCACCGGCGGTGAGCGACGTGATCGCGTTGGTCTTCTTGATGTTGAAGTAGTCGACCGTGAACGCGACGTTGTGGAACGGCTCGAACACCACGCCGGCCGTGAAGCTGCGCGACTTCTCCGGCTTCAGATCCGGCGACGCGAGCGTCGTCGAACCATAGCTGCCCGAACGGATGTAGGTCGGGCAGCTGCTGAAGGTGTCCTTCGAGCACACCGCACCCGGAGTCGAATACTGCGCCAGGAACGCGTCGGTGAACAGGTTCGGCGAGTTGGTCACATAGCCGGTGGTCGGCAGTGCGTTTGCTTCCGCGAAGCTCGGGATGCGGTAGCCACGCGACCAGGTACCACGCACCGTCAGCTGCTCGATCGGCGTGAACTTCGCGCCGAGCTTGGGCGAGAAGTTGCTCTGGCCGGTCGAATAGTGGTCGAAGCGACCCGAGGCGTTGAGGGTCAGCTGATCGAGCACCGGCGCGTTGATTTCGCCGAATGCCGAGGTGACGGTGCGGTTGCCCTCGGTGCCGAAGGCGTTGAGGCGGAAATAGCGCTCGGTCGGACCATTGATGTCCGAGTTCGCGCTCGGCGCGTCCACGGCCTCATAGTAGATCGAGCCGCCGAAGCCGACTTCCAGGTCGCCGCCCGGCAGCTGGGTCACGGCCTTGTTGACCGAGAACTGTGCCTGGTAGAGGTCCGACGAGGCGTCGGTGATGTTCTCCGGCATCAGATAGTCGGTGACGCTCTGGCTGTTCGCCGACGGATTGATGAAGTTGTACGATCCGTCCGCGATCACATCGAGCAGGTGCTGGATGTAGACGTAGCCGTTCTGGCGACGACGCAGGTCCGTGTGCATCGCGGTCAGGTCGACGCGATAGTCCCAGTCACCGAACACGGTGCCGTGAATACCAGCAGCGGCGCGATAGACGCGGCTGCGGGTCTCGTCACGCTCGATGGAGTTCGGGAGCCAGCCGACGAGCTGTGCGGTCTGGCCGGCTGCCGCAAACGGGTTGTTCGGGTTGAGCGAACCGTCGGTCAGGGTCACCGGCAGCGTCAGCGGACCCGAGCCCGGTGCATAGGACGCAGCGTTCGAGCGGGTCGAGAACGGCTGGAAGTAGATGCCGGCCGGAGCGTTCGCATAGATCTGCGACGGCGTGCCGTCATAGCTGCTGGTGGTCTGCTGGAAGTTGAACTGCGCGTAGGCTTCGGAGCTGTCGCCGACCATCGCGGTGAACTTGGCCGAACCGCCGAAGCGCTCAACCTTCGGCGCGACCACGCCATACTGGTTGATGTTGTCCTGGCTGCAGATGGTGCCGGGCACCACGCCGGTTGCCGGCGCACCGGTCGACACGGCGTTACCATTGGCGCAGCCGCCGGAGAGCAGCGAATACTGGGTGCTGCCGGTCGGACGAACGTACAGGTTGGAACCGGCGTTGGTGACGCCCCAGGTGTCCGGATTGATCGTGTCGTTCGGGCCGCCGATGCCGGTCTGGTCGGAGGAGTTGAACGGATAGGGCAGGTCGCGGTTATAGACCTCGCCCGCGCGGTAGTAGAAGCCGCTGATGTACGCGTTGTAGCCGTCGTTATCGAGGTCGCCGGTACCGGCGGTCAGCGACAGGCGCTGGGTCGGCGCGATGCCGTCCTCGGAAATGCCGGCCTCGGCGCGGGCTGCGACGCCGCGAAAGCTGCGCTTGGTGATGATGTTCACCACGCCCGCGATCGCGTCAGCACCGTAGCTCGACGATGCGCCGTCGCGCAGCACTTCGACGCGCTCGACGATGTCGTCCGGAATAGTGTTCAGGTCGACGAAGTTGCGGGTCGCGTCATCGGCGAGCGGGAAATAGGCCGCACGCAGGCCGTCGAACAGCACCAGCGTCGAGCTGCTGGAAAGACCGCGCAGCGACACGGCGGAAGCGCCGCCTGCGAACGCACCGTTCGCGCTGAACGAGTTGGTGAGCGCCGGGCCGTTGTTGGCCGCCAGCCGCTGGATGCCTTCCTGGACGGTCTGGATGCCGCGCTGCTCGAGGTTCTCGGTCGAGACGACGGTGACGGGCGACGGGGTGACGGCCTGGCGGAACATCGACCCGGTGACGACGATCTCCTGACCGGTCGTGTCGGTGTCGGTCGCGGCCTCGCGAGCCCCAGGCGTCTGCGCCTGATCTGCGGTGGCGGTCGCCTGCTCGTCCGCCGTCTGGGCGAACGCCGGCGCGGAAACGCCCATGCCAACCAGCACGAGCGCGGTCAGCGCGGTGGTTCCACGCAACATCGAGGATTTGATCAAGATACTGTCCCTTTTTCGCCCGCTACGCAGCGGATCGCTTCCCCCCGGCACGGAAGCCGGTGGAGTAGCAATGCGACCCAGGGCTAAGATTTGTAAAGGACAGGGCGGCGAGCCGCGTACTTTTCTTTCGCGGGTGTAGCCCTCCCGCAACAAATGCACCTTACCGGTGCGTTTACTGTCCGGATGAGGCTTGGCGGACGCGAAGCCCCCTCACCTTACAAGAAGCTCGCCCGCAGGCCGTCGATCACGAACTGCGAGGCGAGTGCTGCCAGCAGCACGCCCAGCACGCGGGTGATCACCGCTTCGATCTTGGCGCCCAGCAGGCGCATCAGCGGGGCGGCGGCGAGGAGCGCGACGAGCATCAGCAGGAGGTTGCTCGCCAGGGCGGCGAGCACCACCAGCTTGGCGGAGGTGCCGTCGGTCTGCCCCATCAGCAGCATCACGCTGGCGATCGAGCCCGGTCCCGCGATCATCGGCATCGCCATCGGGAAGATGGAGACGTCCTCCACCTCGTGCGTCTCGATGATCTTGGCGGCGCGGTCCTCGCGGCGCTGGGTGCGCTTTTCGAACACCATCTCCAGCGCGATCAGGAACAGCATGATGCCGCCGGCGATGCGGAAGCTGTCGAGGCTGATGCCGAGCGCATGGAGCAGCCCGCGCCCGAACAGCGCGAACACCAGCAGGATCGCGGCCGCCGTCAGTACCGCGCGGATCGCCATGCTGCGGCGCTGCACCCCGCTCGCCCCCGCCGTCAGTCCCGCATAGATCGGGGCGCAGCCGGGGGGATCGATCACCACGAAGAAGGTGATCAGGGCGGAGATGAACAGCTCGAGCACGGTAGGCCCTTTGCGATCTTAGAGCGTGGCTTCGTCGAGCGGCACGCCCGCGCGGCGGTGCGCCGCCACCAGCGTGTTGCGCAACAGGACGGCGATGGTCATCGGCCCCACCCCGCCCGGCACCGGCGTGATCGCCCCGGCCACTTCGACTGCGGAGGCGAAGTCGACGTCGCCGACCAGCCCGCCCTCGACGCGGTTGATGCCCACGTCGATCACGGTCGCACCGGGCTTCAGCCACTCGCCGCGGACGAAGTTCGGACGGCCCACCGCCGCCACGACGATGTCGGCGCGCCCGACATGGCCCGGCAGGTCCCGGGTGCGCGAATGCGCCAGCGTGACGGTGGCGCTGTCGGCGGTCAGCAGCGCCGCCATCGGCTTGCCCACGATGTTGGAGCGGCCGATCACCAGGGCTTCCAGCCCCGACAAGTCGCCCAGCCGGTCGCGCAGCAGCATCAGGCAGCCGAGCGGCGTGCACGGCACGAACCCCGGCAGGCCCGAGGCGAGGCGACCCGCGTTGACCGGGTGAAAGCCGTCGACGTCCTTGTCCGGGTCGATGCGCAGCAGCACCGCGTCGGCATCCAGGTGGCGCGGCAGCGGCAGCTGCACCAGGATGCCATCGACGGCAGGATCGGCGTTGAGCTGGTCGACCAGCGCCTCCAGCGTCGCCTGGTCCGTGTCGGCCGGCAGGCGGTGCTCGAAACTCGCCATGCCGGCGGCGACCGTCGCCTTGCCCTTGGAGCGGACGTAGACCGCCGAGGCCGGATCCTCGCCCACCAGCACCACCGCAAGTCCCGCAGGGCGGCCGGCGGCCGTGGCAAATGCTCCTGCGGCCTCGCCTACCCGGCCCCGCAACTCGGCCGCGAAGGCCTTCCCGTCAATGATGTCAGCGCTCATGCCTTGGTCGCATAGAGGCTCGCGGCCATCTGTTCCAGCGCTGTGGTGTCGCCTTCCACCAGCAACCGCTTCACCCGCGCCGTGTCGCCGGCGACCAGCGTCACCGCGCGCTTGGGGACGCCGAAGCTGCGCGCCACGAGCTGCACCAGGGCGGCGTTGGCCGCCCCCTCGACCGGGGGCGCCGTCAGGCGGGCGGCGAAATGCTCGGCATCGCTGCCCCCGAACGCTTCACGCGAGGAACGCGGGGTCACCCGGACGGCGATGCGGATGCCGTGCTTGTCGGGCGACCAGGCCGCCCCGCCCCGCATCAGATCGCGTAGGGCAGCGTCGCCCGGTACAGCGCCGGCAGCACGATCGTCTGCAGGATGCCCATGGTCACCAGCACCGCCATCGGCGCGAGGTCGATCGCGCCCAGGTCCGGCAGGATCCGGCGGAACGGGCGATAGATCGGCTCAGTGATGACGTTCAGCGCCCGCCACACGCTGCGCACGAAGTCGCTGTGCGTGTTGATGACGTTGAAGGCGATCAGGATCGACAACACGAACTGGACGAAGATCACCCACCACAGGACGTTGAGCAGGTAGTCGATGATTTGAATCAGGACGTTCAACGGTGCGGCTCCGAAACGGTCTTGGGCAGCGATACCCTACCCGGACGGCAGCGGACAAGCGCCCGCTGCCCGGATGCGGAAGCGGTGCGTGTCAGGCGCGGACCAGCGTACCTGCGCCCTGGCGCGTGAAGATCTCCAGCAGCAGCCCGTGCGGGATACGGCCGTCCAGGATCACCGCCGCGTCTACGCCGGCGCCGACGGCGGCGACGCAGGTCTCGACCTTGGGGATCATGCCGCCCCGGATCGTGCCGTCTTCCTTCAAGGCGGCGATGTCCTTGGGCTGAAGGTCGGTCAGCAACTCGCCCGACTTGTCCATCACGCCCGGAACGTCGGTCAGCAGGAAGAAGCGGGCGGCCCCCAGCGCACCCGCGATCGCACCCGCCATGGTGTCCGCATTGACGTTATAGGTGTGCCCGTCCGCCCCCAGCGCCACCGGCGCCACGACCGGGATGAAGCCGTCGCGCGCCAGGCTGTTGAGCAGCGTCGGGTCGACGGCCACCGGCTCGCCGACGAAGCCCAGGTCGACGTGGCGCTCGATGCCCGAGTTGCGGTCGGGCTCGGTCCGCTGCACCTTTTCGGCGCGCACGAGGCCGGCGTCCTTGCCCGAGATACCGACCGCGCGCCCGCCGGCGGCAGCGATCCAGGACACGATTTCCTTGTTGATCTTGCCGGCCAGCACCATCTCCGCGACCTCGGCCGTGGCCGCGTCGGTCACGCGCAGCCCGTCGACGAAGCGGCTTTCGACGCCCAGGCGCTTGAGCATCGCGCCGATCTGCGGGCCGCCGCCGTGTACCACCACCGGGTTGATGCCGACTGCCTTCAGCAGCACCACGTCCTCGGCGAAGTCGCGCTGCAGCTCGGGATCGCCCATCGCGTGGCCGCCGTATTTCACGACAAAGGTCATGCCGGCGTAGCGCTGGAGATAGGGCAGCGCTTCGGTCAGCGTCTCCGCCTTGGCGAGCATCGCGGGATCGGGGGAATGGTCGGTCATGCGCGCGCCTGTAGCGCCAAGCGCGCCGCGATCCAAAGTTTTTGAGGGATGCGGCTACCGCGCCCGGCCCACACGCGTACCCCGGCGACGGCCGGGGCCCAGTTGCAGAGGCTCCCGAGAGATGGCGCGCCGTCGCCGACGCGATCCCAACTGGGCCCCGGCCTCCGCCGGGGTACCGCATATTCACCGCTTGCGCACGAACTCCGCGCGCAGGACCAGGCCCTTGATGCCTTCATAGCGGCAGTCGATCTCCTGCGCGTCGCCGGTCAGGCGGATCGACTTGATGACGGTGCCGCGCTTCAGCGTCTGGTTCGCGCCCTTGACCTTCAGGTCCTTGACCAGCGTCACGCTGTCGCCGTCGGCGAGCAGGTTACCCGCAGCATCCCGCACCTCGACGCCGCCGTTCGGCGATTCCGCAGGGGCGGCAGTGGCGGCGTCGGCCGGGCTGATCCACTCGCCGGTCGCCTCGTCATAGATATAGTCGTCGCTCATGCCGCCTGCTCCGCGCGCGGCCCGTCCAGCCAGCGGCCGAGCGCGACGAAGAAGTAGATGAGCGGCGGGACCAGCACGATCGACAGCACCACCTTGGCGATCATCTGGCCGACGATCAGCTGGCCGATCGGGAAGGCGCCATAGAAGGCGATGGTGATGAAGATCAGCGTGTCGACGATCTGGGACAGGGCGCTGGCGGTGCCCGCCCGCAGCCACAGGAACTTGCCCGCACCACGACGCATCGCGGCAAAGATGGTGACGTTCAACGTCTGCGACACGCCATAAGCGACGATGCCCGCCCCCCAGATGCGCGGGGTCGCGCGCATCATCAACTCGAATGCCGCGAGCCGCTCCGGCTCCATCTCGGGCGCGGCCGGCACCGTCAGCACGGCGAGCAACAGCAGGATGGAGAAGATCAGCGGCACGAAGCCGAACTGCACCAGGCGATTGGCCATGGCACGGCCGTGCAGTTCCGCGACGGCGCTGGAGACGGTCACGAGCAACAGGAAGGCGAAGATACCCGCTTCGACGGCGAGCGGCCCGACGGCGACCTGCTTGTTGCCGAGCACGCCTGCGATGCAGACCATGCCGCCGTAGAAAATGGAGAACACGAACAACGACCGCGGCACCGCGGTGGAAGGATGGGGAGTCATCCGCGCGACGCTAGACGCTTTCCCGTGTCGGTCAATGCGCGCAACCGCCTGAAATGGAACGTCCCACGACGAAAGGACTGTTGCCGCGGGCGCCGCTTGGCCATAGTCCCGCCGCGCTTCTGCGCCAGAAGCTCGACGTGACCATCACTACGCCTGCCGAGCGGGCACGGGGCCGGAACCAGGAATGAACCGTTTTCTTATCGGCGTGGCCGGTATCGTCGTGATCCTTGCGATCGCCTTCGCAATCTCGACGAACCGCCGGGCCATCCGGCTGCGCGTCGTCGGCGCCGCCTTCGCACTGCAGGTCGGCATCGCCGTGCTGGTGCTCTACGTGCCCTTCGGCCGCCGCCTGATCCAGGCTGCCGCCGCCGGCGTCTCCGCGCTGCTCGGCTATGCACAGGCCGGCACCGACTTCGTGTTCGGCCCGCTCGCGCGGCCGGAGATGGGCGGCCACAGCTTCGCCATCTCGGCGCTGCCGGTCATCATCTTCTTCGCGGCGCTGGTCTCGATCCTCTACCACCTCGGGGTGATGCAGTTCGTCGTCCGCTGGGTCGGCGGCGGCATCGAAAAGGTGACCGGCGTCTCCAAGGTCGAGTCGCTGTGCGCCGCGGCCAACATCTTCGTCGGCCAGAGCGAAGCGCCGCTGGTGATCCGTCCCTATCTCGCCACCCTCACCCCATCGCAGCTGTTCGCCGTGATGTCGGTGGGCATGGCGGGTGTCGCCGGCACGATCCTAGCGGCCTATGCCGCCTTCCTCGGCCCGCAGTCGCTCCCCTTCCTGCTCGCCGCCTCCTTCATGGCGGCACCCGGCGGGCTGCTGATGGCCAAGATCATCATGCCGGACGCGCCGATCGCCGCAAAGGATGCGGACGCGCAGGCGGACGAGGAAGCCGCGATCCGCGCGGCGGAAGTGAATCTCGAAGAGGAAAAGGCCGCCAACCTGATCATGGCGGCGGCCACGGGCGCGCAGATCGGCGTCAAGATCGCCGTCGCCGTCGGGGCGATGGTGCTCGCCTTCGTTGCGCTGGTGGCGCTCGCCAACGGCCTTCTCGGCGCAGTGGGCGGATGGTTCGGCCATCCGGAACTCAGCTTCCAGATGGTCATCGGCACCGTGTTCCAACCGGTGATGTTCCTGCTCAACATCCCCTGGCACGAGGCGGGCATCGCCGGCGGCCTGTTCGGCAGCAAGGTCGTGCTGAACGAGTTCGTCTCGTTCATCGAGCTCGGCAACCTGCGCGACCAGCTGTCGCCGCGCACCGTCGCCATCGTCACCTTTGCGCTGTGCGGCTTCGCGAACTTCAGCTCCATCGCGATCCAGATGGCAGCGACGGGCAGCCTGGCGCCCAATCAGCGCCCGATGATCGCCAAGCTGGGCGTACGCGCGCTGGTGGCCGGAAGCCTAGCCAACCTGATGTCGGCGGCGCTCGCCGGGCTGCTGCTGTCCTGAGCCCAGGGCGCAGCGGCCGGGCCTAGATCGTGTTCCGCTCGCACAGAGGCGCGTTGGTCAGCGTATCCAGGAAGCGGCGGCGCCACCACAGCACGTCCTCGTTGCGGACGTTGTCGAACATCGGCTTCCACCGGGCGATGCGCTCCTCGCGCGACATGCGCAGCGCCTTGTCGATGGCGTCGGCCACGTCCTCGGCGCTGTAGGGATTGCAGAGGACCGCCTGCGGCATCTGCGCAGCCGCACCCGCGAAGCGTGACAGGATCAGCACGCCGGGGTCGTGCGGGTCCTGCGCCGCCACGAACTCCTTGGCCACCAGGTTCATGCCGTCGCGCAACGGGGTGACGAGGCCGATGCGGGCCGCGCGGTAGATCCCCGCCAGCACGTCGCGCGGATAGCCCTGGTTGACGTAGCGGATTGGGACCCAGTCGATATCGGCATAGGCGCCGTTGATGCGCCCCGACATGGCGTCGAGGTTGTCGCGAATGTCGCGATAGCTCTGCACCGCGGTACGCGAAGGCGGCGCGATCTGCAGCAGATAGACCAGCGCGCGGCGATCCGCATGGTTCTGAAGGAACCGCTCATAGCCCGAGAAGCGCTCGGCGAGGCCCTTGGAATAGTCCAGCCGGTCGACGCCCACCATCATGCTGCGCCCCACCGCGCTTTCGAGCATGCGCAGCTGGGTCGCCTTGGCGACGGGGCCATTGGCAGCCTTGATGAAGGCGTCCGCGTCGATGCCGATCGGGCAGGCGATCGCGCGGATCGTGCGGCCGCCCACGGTCACGCAGTCGCCGTCCGAGAGCACGCCACCCATTTCCGTCACGACATAGTGGCGGAAGGATTCGAGCCACTCCTCCGTCTGGAAACCGACGACGTCATAGGCGAACAGCGACTCGACCAGCCGGCGATGCTGCGGAAGCGCGACCAGGAGGCGGGTCGGCGGCCACGGGATGTGGAGGAAGAAGCCCATGCGGTTCTTCACGCCCTGCTGGCGCAGCACCCAGCCGAGCGGGATCATGTGATAATCGTGGACCCACACCACGTCGTCCGGCTCGATATGCGGGCCGATCGCCTGGCCGAAGACCCGGTTCACCCGCTCATAGCCGCCCTGGAAGTCGCGCTCGAACTCGGTGAGGTCGAGCCGGTAGTGGAACAGCGGCCACAGCGTGCGGTTGGCGAAGCCGTCGTAATATTCCTCCACGTCCTGCTCGGACAGGTCCATGACCGCGGAGGTCACGCCCTCATAGGTCTCGAACCGGAGCTTGTGGTCCTCCCCGGTCTCGCCGGACCAGCCGAACCAGATGCCGTGCTCCTCGCGCAGCGCCGCCGTCAGCGCCACCGCAAGGCCGCCCTGTGCGCCCCCCGCGTCGGCAGCGGTCGGCGCCTGCACGCGGTTCGAAATCACGATCAGGCGACTCATCGTACCTCCGTCCACGGCTTGCTGAGCAGCATCGCCGAATTGATCAGCCCCACCAGCGAATAGGTCTGGGGGTAATTGCCCCACAGCTCCCCGGTGCTTGGATCGATATCCTCCGAAAGAAGTCCTGCCGGCGTCCGCCGCTCGATCATCTCCTCCAGCAGGACGCGCGCGTCCTCGACACGCCCCGTCGCGTGCAATGCCTCGATGAGCCAGAAGGTGCAGACATTGAAGGCGGTATGCGGCAGGCCGAAATCGTCTTCGGTCGCATAGCGCAGCATGTGCGATCCGCGCCGCAGCCCCGCCTCCACCGCCTCCAGCGTGCCGCGGAAGCGCGGGTCGTCGGGCGCGACGAAGCGCAGGTCGAGCAGCTGGATCAGGCTCGCGTCCAGATCGTCGCCGCTGAAGGTCGCCGACATGCGCTTCGTGTCCGGCCGCCATGCCGCCTGCTCGATGCGCTGCCGCATCGTGTCCGCACGGCCGCGCCAGAAGGCGGCACGATCCGCGAGCCCCAGGTGCTTCGCCACGCTTGCCAGCCGGTCGCATGCCGCCCAGCACATCGCGGCCGAATAGGTGTGCACGTGGCTGCGCGTGCGCAGTTCCCAAAGCCCCGCGTCGGGCTTGTCGAACGCCTCCCAGGCGCGCTCGCCTACCGGCTCCAGCGCCTCGAAGTCGCCCTGCCCGGCGATCCGGAACAGCCGCTGGTCGAAAAAGGCCTGGGCGTTCGACAGCACGATCTGCCCATAGGCGTCGTGCTGAACCTGCTCATAGGCCTGGTTGCCGACGCGGACCGGGCCCATCCCGCGATAGCCGGGGAGACTCTCCGCAATGCGCTCGGGAAGCTGCGCCTCGCCACCCACACCATAGAGCGGCTGGATGTGCCCGCCCTTGGCGTTGTCGACGATGTTGCGCAGATACTCGAGATAGCCCTCCAGCACGTCGAGCGCGCCGAGGCGGTTGAGCGCCTGCACCGTGTAATAGGCATCGCGAATCCAGCAGAAGCGATAATCCCAGTTGCGCTGCGACCCCGCGTGCTCGGGGATGGAAGTGGTGAGCGCCGCGACGATGGCGCCGGTCTCCTCGTGCTGGCACAGCTTCAGCGTGATCGCCGCGCGGATCACGGCGTCCTGCCACTCCGCCGGCGTGGCGAGGTCCCGCACCCAGTGTCGCCATTCGCGCACCGTCCGGTCGAGCATCGCATCGATCGCGGTCGGGATCGCGGCCGCGAAGCTCTCGTCCGGCCCCAGGAAGAAATAGAGCGGGCGCTCTACCCGGAACAGGCGCTCCTCCTCGATCCAGCCGATCGGCGCGTTG
Source organism: Sphingomonas molluscorum (assembly GCF_039522995.1). Taxonomy (NCBI): domain Bacteria; kingdom Pseudomonadati; phylum Pseudomonadota; class Alphaproteobacteria; order Sphingomonadales; family Sphingomonadaceae; genus Sphingomonas; species Sphingomonas molluscorum. The sequence continues at coordinate 246,184 of NZ_BAAAEL010000001.1, forward strand.
CTCGACAGCCGCAGCGTCATGTCGTTCAGCAGGTAGCGGATATGGTTGCTGCCTCGCGTCCGCTCGGGCGATTGCGCGCCCCAGTCGCGCGCCGGGCGCAGCCGCACGCGCACCCGCGGCGATCCTGCCACCGGCCGGACGATGCGGCAGAAGGCCACCGGCCGATACATGCGCCCGTTGCGGCGAAAGCGCGGCGCGAAGTCGACGACCTCGATGGCGTTGCCGTCGGCGTCGCTGTGCCGCGTGATCAGCACCGGAGTGTTGCGGACGTAGGACTGGCGGGTCTCGACGCAGCCTTCGAGGTCGATGTCCCAGAAGCCGCTCGACCCCTCCTCGCCGCCTCGGGGCCGGTCGTCGAGCAGCGAGCAGAAGGTCGGCTCGCCGTCGACACGCGGGACGCATCCCCAGACGAAGCGGCCGGCCCGGTCGACCAGCGCGGACACCTGGCAGTTGCCGATCGGCCAGAGATCGAGCGTCGCCGTCAAGCCGCCGCCTCCAGCCAGCGGCGCAGACTCCACACGTCCTCGAGCCGGAACCGGGCCGCGGTATCGCGCGGGCTGCCGATCAGGATGCCGGCACCACCATGACGGGCGCACAACACGAAGCCGGGCTCGTCGGTCAGGTCGTCGCCGACAAAGATCGGCGCATGGCCAAGGAACGGTGCATCCTCCAGCAGCGCGGCGATCGCGGTGCCCTTGTCATGGCCGGCCATGCGCAGCTCGGCCATCATCTTGCCGTGCTGTACCTCCAGCCCGTCGTGCCGGGCAAAGGCCTCCACCAGCGCCTGGGCCTCCGCCTCCACTTCGGGCGCCATGCGGTAGTGGATGGCGACCCCCAGCGACTTCACCTCGATGACCACGCCGGGGCGGTTCCCGAACCGCTCGGTGAACGCAGCCTCGGCCGTCTCCAGTGCCGCAGGGCGCTCCGGCCGCACGATCGCGCCGCCGGCGCGGCGGATCTCCGCGCCATGGCTGCCAACGACCGCGATCCGCCCGAGCGAACGACCGAGAAAGTCGTCGATCTGCGCGATCGAGCGCCCGCTGACGATCGCCACGCGCCCGTCGAGCCGCTCGCCCAGGCGTTGCAGCAGCGTGTGGAGCGCCTCGTCGACGGCGACGCCGTCCGGCCGCTGGGCCAGTTCCACCAGCGTCCCGTCGAAATCCAGGAACAGGCTTGCATCACGAAGCAGGGAAAATGGGGGCTCGACCAGAGCCGCGGACGCCGACGAAACTTGCATGCCTCTCCTAACCCCACAGCCGCGCATTCGTTTCGCGCAGCCGATCATTTCGTCCCGGGAACGACCTTTAGCGCCCCCGCATGCGCTCGACCACTGGGGGGCAGGCGTATCCGCCTCGCGCTCCCTTTCCGTGCTCCCGCGAAAGCGGGAGCCGAGGGTTCCAGGGACTGCCCGCCGTTGCTCTGCTTGGCCCTGGATCCCCGCCTGCGCGGGGATACGGAGTGCTGGGGTGGCGTTGGCAGCCCAGCAGGAGCCTCACCCCGCCAGTCGCCTACCGCGTCGGCACCGGCTCCGCGCCCGTGTAGTCATAGAAGCCGCGCTTGGTCTTGCGGCCAAACCAGCCGGCTTCGACATACTTCACCAGCAGCGGCGCGGGCCGGAACTTGGGGTCCCCCGTCCCCTCGAACAGCACACGGGTGATCTCCAGGCAGGTGTCGAGGCCGATGAAGTCGGCGAGCGTGAACGGCCCCATCGGGTGGTTCAGCCCCAGCTGGCAGGCGGCGTCGATGTCGGGGATCGTCGCCACGCCCTCACCCAGCGCAAAGCATGCCTCGTTCAGCATCGGCATCAGCACGCGATTGACGATGAAGCCGGGCGCGTCGTTCGCATGGACGATGCGCTTGCCCAGCGACTGGCCGAACGCCTCCACGCGCGCCACCGTCTCGTCGGAGGTCGCGAGCCCGCGGATGAGTTCGATCAGCCCCATGACCGGCACGGGATTGAAGAAGTGCACGCCCATGAAGCGAGCGGGATCGGGCGATGCCTGGGCCAGGCGGGTGATCGGGATCGACGAGGTGTTGCTCGCCAGGATCGCATCGGGACCCAGCACCTTGCCCACCTCGGCAAAGATCGCGCGCTTGATCGCCTCACGCTCAGTCGCGGCCTCGATGACCAGGTCGCACGGCGCCATGGCGGCCACGTCGCCTACCGCTTCGATGCGCCCGAGCGCCGCATCGCGATCTTCGGCGGTGATCTTTTCCTTCTCGACGGCGCGGGCAAGCTGCTTGGCGATCCCCGCCTTGCCTGCTTCGGCGCGCTCGACCGACACGTCCGACAGCAGCACGCGATAGCCGGCTTGCGCCGCCACCTGGGCGATCCCCGCCCCCATCTGCCCTGCGCCGATCACTCCGACTGCCTGCATCATCCATCCTCCTGTCTTTGACGGGGGCAATAGCGGGTTTCGACGGCCGGCACAGCGCGATAGTGTCGCCCCATGCACCGCCTCTCCCTGCTCGCCTGCCTGTTCCTCCTGCCTCTCGCCGGCTGCGACAACGATCCCGCGCCTGCCAACGCCCAGCCGGCCCAGACCGCCGCTGCGCCCCAGCCCCTTGCCCAGACACCGCAGCAGGCGGATGCGGACAGTCACGCTTCCCCGAAGCCTGCCGAGACCAGAACGTTCCGGGACTGGATTGTCGGCTGCGACAATGGGCTTGCGTGCCGGGCCGTGGCGCTTGCGCCGGAAGACGAGATCCAGCCGACGCTGATGCTGACCCTCGACCGTGCGGCGGGACCGGGAGCGGTGCCCACGGTGCATATCACGGGACAGGAGGAGCGCCTGCCGCCGCTCACCATCTCGGTTGACGGGACGCAACTCGCCAAGGGCGGCACGGCAGCCGATGGCGCGGTGCAATTCGACGGCACCGATGCGGAACGGATCGCCGCCGCGCTCGGCAACGGACGGCGGCTCGCTGCCTCGGACGGCACGGGAAAGGCGATCGGCACGGTCAGCCTGTCGGGCGCCGCCGCCGCACTTCGCTGGATGGACGAACGGCAGGGACGCGCCGGCACCGACGGCGCACTGGTGGCGCGCGGAAGCAAAGCGGACACGGCCCCCGCCCCGGCACTCCCGGTGATCCGCGCCGCGCCGGCGCGGGGGGAAGCCGCGCTGCTCGATCCCGCGCGCGTCGCCGCCATGAAGCGTGAGGCGGGGTGCGAAACCGATCGCGACCTCGGCGAGCCGCAGGCGAAGTCGCTCGGCGATCGCACGCTGGTCCTGCTCCCCTGCTCGTCGGGCGCCTATAATCTGATGATGGCGGTGTTCACCGTGCGCGCCGGCAAGCACACGCCGGCGCAGTTCGATGCGCCCTCGGGCATGTCCGAGGACGGCTCGCCGATCCAGAACGTCGTCGACGGCAGTTTCGAGAATGAGGTGCTCACCAGCTTCGCGCGCGGCCGTGGGCTCGGCGACTGCGGCATTCGCCAGGAGTTCGTCTGGGACGGCAACCGCTTCCGCCTCTCCCGACAGGAGGAGATGCCGGAGTGCCGCGGCAGCAAGGTGTACCTGCCGACATGGCGCGCGCGGGTCGTACGCTGAGGCGCTAGGGCGCGGCCGCGAACGGCTGCGCCTCGGCCAGGATCAGCGCGAACCAGCCCTGCTCGTCGGACCATTCGCCGATCGGGGTCCAGCCCCCAGCGCGCAGCAGCACGCGGGCACCGCGTTCGCCATATTTGTGGCTGTTCTCGGTGTGGATCGTCTCGCCCGCGCCGATCTCGAACGGCTGGCCCGCCACGGTGAAGCGAAGGTCGCGCGTCGCTTCCAGATGCATCTCGATGCGCGAGGCGGCGTCGTTCCACACCGCCCGATGGACGAAGTGCGCGACAGGGATCGTCCCCTCCAGCTCGCGGTTGATCCGTTCGAGCAGGTTGCAGTTGAAGGCGGCGGTGACGCCTTGGGCGTCGTCATAGGCGGGAACCAGCACCGCCTCTGGCTTCACCCGGTCGATCCCGATCAGCAGCTGTGCTCCCTCGCCCAGCGATCCGCGCATCGCCCGCAGCAGGTCGACCGCGGCATAAGGCTCCATGTTGCCGATGGTGGAGCCGGGAAAGAAGCCGAGCTTGGGCTTGCCGTCGACTGCGCCGGGCAGTGTCACGAGGCGAAGGAAGTCCGCCTCCAGCGGCAGGACCGGCAAGGTCGGGAATGCCTGCTGCAACTCGGCGGCGGAGTCGCGAAGGAAGTCACCGGAGATGTCGATCGGCACATAGGCCGCGGGGGCGATGCCGCCCAGCAGGATCGGCGTCTTGGCAGAGGAGCCCGATCCGAACTCCACCACCGCGCGACCCGGCCCGCACAGGCCTGCGACCTCCGGCACCGCCCGGTGGAGCAGCGCGGTTTCGGTGCGGGTCGGATAATATTCCGGCAGCCGGGTGATTTCCTCGAACAGCTCCGATCCGCAACGGTCGTAGAACCAGCGCGCCGGGATCGCGCGCGGGCGCATGGAAAGGCCGGCGAGCACGTCGGCGCGGAAACGTGGGTCGACGGCGCCGGGCGCGGCAGCGTTGTGTCCTGGCATCAGGGGGATCAAAGGTCCTTCGCGAGCCGTACGCCGGTGAACTGCCAGCGCTGGTGCGGGTAGAAGAAGTTGCGATAGCTGGCGCGCAGGTGCCCGCGCGGAGTGGCACAGGAGCCGCCGCGCAGCACGAACTGGCCGCTCATGAACTTGCCGTTGTACTCACCGACCGCGCCCTCGGCCGTTTGGAACCCCGGATAGGGACGATAGGCGCTGCCGGTCCATTCCCAGACGTCCCCGAAGAAGGCGGGAGCGGCGGCGGCGGGGCGCGGCTCGAGCGGCCCGGGACCGTCCAGCTGGTTGCCGCCGCCGGCATCCTCTCCGGCGGCTGCCGCTTCCCACTCCTGCTCGGTCGGGAGGCGTGCGCCTGCCCAGCTGGCATAGGCATCGGCTTCATAGAAACTGACATGCGTCACCGGGGCGGCAGGATCCACCGGGCGCCGTCCATCCAGGCCGAAGCGGGTCCAGCCGCCGCCCTCGCCTTCCGCCCAATAGAGCGGCGCGGTGATCCCCTCGCGTTGCACCCAGTTCCAGCCGTCCGAAAGCCAGTGGCGCGGCTCGCGATAGCCCCCATCGGCGACGAAGGCCGCCCACTCGCCGTTAGTGACAGTACGGTCGGCGATCGCATGGGGGTGTAGCAGCGCCCGGTGGCGCGGGCCCTCGCAATCGAAGGCGAAGCTCTCGCCATCATGCCCCACCTCGACGATGCCGCCCGGATGCTCGATCCAGCCGGTGGGCGGCGGCACCGCGACCGGCTGCTTGCGCGGCGCGGGCCACAGCGCCGGCTCGATCGGGTTCTCCGAAAACAGGTGCAGGATATCGGTCAGCAGCAGTTCCTGGTGCTGCTGTTCATGCTGGCAGCCGAGCTCGACGAGTTCCATCGCTTGCCGGGGCAGGCGCTCCCAGTTCTCCAGCACGGCCTGCGTCACCGCATGGCGGTAGCCCAGCACTTCGTCCAGGCTCGGGCGCGTCACCATGCCGCGGCGGGCGCGGGCGTGTCGCTTCCCCTCCGCCTCATAGTAGCTGTTGAACAGGAAGGGGAAGCGTGGGTCGTGCAGCGTGTAGCCCGACACATGGTCGCGCAGCACGAAGGTTTCGAAGAACCAGCTGGTGTGCGCCAGATGCCATTTCGCGGGCGACGCGTCGGGCATCGACTGGACGCTGGCGTCGGCATCCGAGAGCGGCGCGACCAGCGCCTCGCTCAAGGCGCGCACCCCGGCGAACCGACTCTGGAGCGGGGGATACGCAGGCTCGTACTGAATGTCCTGCATCGCCCGCCGCTTCGCCTATCGCTGTGCCCCTGGAACCCAGAGAACGTCTCCGGCCCCCGCTTGGTTCACCCAGCGGGCGGCGACGAACAGATAATCGGAAAGGCGGTTGAGGTAGGCGAGCGCCAGCGGGTTCAGCGCCGCGTCCTGGGTCGCTGCAACCGCGCTGCGCTCGGCGCGCCGGGCGATGGCGCGCGCCAGGTGGAGGGCGGAGGCGGACGCGTCGCCCGCGGGCAGCACGAAGCTGGTGAGCGGGCTCAGCTCGTCGTTCAGCCGGTCGATCTCCTGCTCCAGCCGGGCGACTTGGGAGGCGACGATGCGGAGCGCCGCGCCCGGTGCCTCGCCCTCCGCCAGCGGAGTGGCGACGTCCGCGCCTAGGTCGAACAGGTCGTTCTGGATACGCGCGAGCGCTTCCTCGACGATGCCGTGCCCCAGCGCCGTGCGCGCGACGCCGATGGCACTGTTCGCCTCGTCCACGTCGCCGATCGCCGTCATGCGCAAGGAGGATTTCGCAACCCGCGATCCGTCCGCCAGGCCGCTGGTGCCGTCGTCGCCGGTGCGCGTGTAGATCTTGTTGAGCTTGACCATCAGGTGCGCCCCGCCGCGAACAGGATCAGCACTACGATCAGGATGGCGATCGCCTGAAACAGGATGCGCGCCTGCATCATCTTGTTCGATTTCACGCTCGCCGCACTCGGCCCCTGCCCGCGCGCCTCCTCGCCGGAGGTCTTGAGGAACGTGACGACGCCACGGACCAGCGCAACCACCGTCGCGATCATCGCCGCGACCAGGAGCAGGACGAGAAACGTGTTCATGCAGGGAGCCTAGGCGCTTGCCAGCGCGAAGCCAAGCGGCAGGCGCCCCGCCCTCAGCTCCCCTGCGAGGGCCCGCCCGTCGACGCCCGTCACCCGCATCGATTCCAGCGTCGGCGCACCATGGCGCTTGGCGAGCCGCTCGCCATCGCTGCCCACCAGCAGCGGGTGGTGATGGTAGAAGGGGGTCGGCAGGTCGAGCAGCGCCTGGAGCAGCCGGTGGACGTGGGTTGCCGCAAACAGGTCGCGCCCCCGAACCACGTCGGTGACGCCTTGTGCCGCGTCGTCCACCGTCACCGCCAGGTGATAGCTGACGCCCGCGTCCTTGCGGGCGAGCACGACATCGCCCTGGCCCTGCGGATCGGCCCCCACCACCCCGGCATGGGCATCGCGCCACTCGAGCGGCCCGGCGACCGCGACCGCGCGCGCCATGTCGATCCGCCAAGCGTGCGGCTCGACGGCGAGCCGGCGGGCGCGGACATCGGGCGCAAGCTCGCGGCAGGTTCCCGGGTAGACCGGCCCGTCGCTGCCGTGGGGAGCGGATGCGCTTGCCGCCACTTCGCGCGCGATGTCAGCGCGGGTGCAAAAACACGGGTAGACCAGCCCCTGCGCCTTCAGCTGGTCGAGCGCCTCGGCGTAGATCGGCATCCGCTGCGACTGGAACGCCACCGGCCCGTCGTGCTCGAGCCCAAGCCAGGCGAGGTCCGCCAGGATCCCTTTGACATGCTCGGGCCGGCTGCGGCCCTGGTCGATGTCCTCGATGCGGAGCAGGAAGCGGCCGTCGCTCGCCCGCGCCAGCGCGTGGGCCTGCACCGCCGACCAGGCGTGCCCGAGGTGCAGCCGCCCCGTGGGGCTCGGCGCGAAGCGGCTGGTTCGGATCAATGCAACTCCCCCTTGACCGGCCCTTGCGGCCCATGCTGTCATGCCCTTGTCACCACGCGCTGTCATAGGCAGCCGGGAACGAGGGCGAGGGGAACGCATGTTTCATCCCGATCTGATGCGCCATCCGGACAGTTGCCCGGCCCTTGTGCTGAACGCCGACTATACGCCGCTCAGCTACTATCCCTTGAGCCTGTGGCCCTGGCAGACCGCGATCAAGGCGGTATTCCTCGACCGGGTCGACATCGTCGCCCATTACGAACGCGAAGTACACAGCCCCACCGCCTCGCTGAAGCTCCCTTCGGTGATCGCGCTCAAGCAATATGTCCGCCCCTCCGCCTTTCCCGCTTTCACCCGCTTCAACCTGTTCCTGCGCGACCGCTTCGCCTGCCAGTACTGCGGCGCGCCCAAGGACCTGACCTTCGACCACGTCGTACCGCGCGCCCAGGGCGGCCGCACCACCTGGGAGAATGTCGTCACCGCCTGCGCGCCGTGCAACCTGCGCAAGGGCGGCCGCACCCCCCGCCAGGCCGACATGCCGCTCCACATCGCGCCGATCCGCCCGACCAATTGGCAGCTCCAGGAACACGGCCGCCGCTTCCCGCCCAACCATCTGCACGACACCTGGCACGACTGGCTCTACTGGGACGCCGAGCTGGAGGCCTGAGGGCTGCGGGCCGGTCAAGCCGGCCACGTCTCGCAACCGAACCCTGCCTTTTCCTCGCCTAGCTCCTGCGCTAGCGGCTCCTTGCGCACCACCGCGACGCACCCGCGCTTGCGGATGCTGTGCTAGAGACGTAACACAGCCCTTCAGATGCAAGACGATCCCTTCCCGCAAGGCCGCCCGCTCGATCCGGCCCGCGTCGGCCGCTCCTCCACCGCCCTGCGCGAACTGGAGCAGCAGCGCCGTGCGCGGATGGCGCAGTTCGATGCCGCGCTGGCGGAGTTCGATCTGGCGGCTGGCGCCGGTAGCGGCACCGCCACGCCGCTCGGCGGCAACGGCGGCTTCGGGGCGCCGCCGCCTCCGCCGCCGCCGCCTGCTCCTCCGGTCCGGAGCGGGCGTCCCCGCTGGTTGCGCTGGACGATCCGGCTGGTGGCGGCCGGCATCATCCTGCTGGTGCTGGCGATCGCGTGGCTGGCGCTCACCGCGCCCCTGTCGAAGTCGCTGCAGCCGCCGCTGCCGCCCTCGATCACGCTGCTCTCTGCCGAGGGCACTCCGATCGCCCAGCGCGGCGCCAACATCGGCAAGCCGGTCGACGCGACCAAGCTGCCCAAGCACGTCACCCAGGCGTTCCTCGCCGTCGAGGACCGTCGCTTCTACAGCCACTGGGGCATCGACCCGCGCGGCATCCTGCGCGCCATGGTGCACAACACCATGTCCGGCGGCGTGCGCGAGGGTGGCAGCACCATCACGCAACAGCTCGCGAAAAACGCCTTCCTCGACTCCGACCGCACCGCCGCCCGCAAGCTGCGCGAGGTGATGATCGCCTTCTGGCTCGAAGCCTGGCTGACCAAGGACGAGATCCTCTCGCGCTATCTCTCCAACGTCTATTTCGGCGACAACGCCTATGGCCTGTCGGCAGCGTCCGAGCATTATTTCAGCCGCAAGCCGCAGGACCTGAATACCGCGCAGGCGGCGATGCTCGCAGGGCTGGTCAAGGCGCCTTCGCGCCTCGCCCCCACCGGCAATCTCAAGGGCGCGCGCGAGCGGCAGGCCGTGGTCGTCTCGACGATGAAGGCCGCCGGGTTCCTGACCCCCGCCGAGGCGCGGGCGGTGAAGCCTGCCAAGCTCCGCGTCGCCAAGGGCGATGATCTCCCCAGCGGCACCTATTTCGCCGACTGGGTGATCCCGGCCGCGCGCGACCGTGCCGGCGGCGTCGGCACCGACCTGCGCGTCACCACCACGCTGGAAAGCCGCATCCAGCGCGCCGCCGAGCGGGCGGTCCGCCGCGCGGGGCTTCGCCAGACCCAGGTGGCGCTGGTCGCGATGCACCCCGATGGCCGCGTCATCGCGATGATCGGCGGCAAGAACTACAAGGACAGCCCGTTCAACCGCGCGGTGCAGGCGCGGCGCCAGCCCGGCTCCACCTTCAAGCTGTTCGTCTATCTGGCAGCACTGCGCTCCGGCCTCAGCCCCGACTCGCCGGTGCAGGACGAGCCGCTCACGATCGGCGACTGGAGCCCCAAGAACAGCGACGGCCGTTATCTCGGCACCATCCCGCTCACCCGCGCCTTCGCCCGCTCCAGCAACGTCGCCTCGGCGCGGCTGACGCAGGAAGTGGGCGTGCGCAACGTGATCCGCGCCGCCCGCGACCTCGGCATCTCGACGCCGATCCCCAACGAGGCGACGATCGCGCTCGGCACCGCGAACGTCTCGCTGCTCGAACTGACCGCAGCCTATGCCGCGATCGCGGCCGGCGAGGCGCCGGTCCGCCCGCATGGCCTGAAGGACGAGGAACAGACCAGCTGGTTCGAACGGCTGCGCAACAGCAGCCGCCCGCTCGGCCGCCGCGAACTCGACGGCATGCGCGAGCTGCTCGCCGCCTCGATCCGCGGCACCGGCCACCAGGCGAACCTGCCCATCGAAGCGTTCGGCAAGACGGGCACCACCCAGGATTCCCGCGACGCGCTGTTCGTGGGTTATGCCGGCGACATCGTCGCGGGCGTGTGGCTCGGCAACGACGACAACACGCCCAACCCCGGCCTCGCCGGCGGCGGCCTGCCGGCGCGCATCTGGCGCGACTTCATGACGGAGGCGTTGGGCGTGCAGCTGCCGCCCCCGCCGCCCGAAGTGAACGAGGATCTCGACGAGGCAATCGATAACAGCGTCGACATCGCAGGCGACGCGATCGACGAGGCCGGTGCCAGGATCGACGAGGCGACGGACGCGCTGGAGGGACAGGTCCAGGGCCTGGGCCTCAACCTGCGCCTTGACCGGGACGGCGGCATCGTGGTGGACCGCAACGGCGACCGCCGCGGCCCGCCCCCGCCGCCGCCGCTGCCGGACGCACGCCGCCTGCCGGAAGACGAAGAGTGAGCGCGCCCTTAGCTAGCCGTTGACCTCGGCCGCGCCGCCGCCCAAGGCGCGGCCATGCGCTTCTTTTCCGACAATGCCGCTGCCGCCTGCCCCCAGGTGATCGAGGCGATCCTCGCTGCCAACCGGCTCGACACCGCCTATGACGGCGACGCGCTCAGCCAGTCGCTCGACGGCCGGCTGTCGGAGCTGTTCGAGACCGAGGTGGCGGCGCTGTGGGTCCCTTCGGGCACCGCCGCCAACTGCCTGGCGCTCGCAGCACTTTGCCCGCCGCACGGCGCGATCGTCTGCCACGCCGACGCGCACATCCAGAACGACGAGGGCGGCGCGCCCGAATTCTACACCCACGGCGCCAAGCTGCTGCTGGTGGAGGGTCCTGGCGCCAAGCTCACGCCCGACACCCTCACCGCCCGCCTCGACCGGATCGTCAACGGCGTCCACTGGGTCCAGCCGCACGCCGTCTCCATCACCAACGCCACCGAATACGGCCTGGTCTATACGCCCGAAGAGGTCGCAGCGATCGGCGCCATCACCCGCGCCCGCGGCCTCGGCCTCCACATGGATGGCGCCCGCTTCGCCAATGCCGTCGCCCACCTCGGCTGCTCGCCCGCCGAGGTCACCTGGAAGGCTGGCGTCGACGCCTTGAGCTTCGGCTTCATCAAGAACGGCGGCATGAGCGCCGAGGCGCTGGTGTTCTTCAAGCCCGAACTCGCCGCCGCGACCAAATACCGCCGCAAGCGCGCCGGGCTGCTCGCGTCCAAGGGCCGCTTCCTCGCCGCGCAGATCCTGGCGATGGTGGAGGACGACCTGTGGCTCGCCAACGCGCGTGCCGCCAACGCCGGTGCCGCGCTGCTCGCGCGGGCCGCAGGCGACCGCCTCGTCTACCCGGTCCAGGCGAACGAGGTGTTTCTGCGCGCCAGCCCCGAGGAAGCCGCCTCGCTGCGCGCGCTCGGCTTCGACTTCTACGACTGGGCGCCGGGCGAGATCCGGCTGGTCACCTCCTGGGACCAGACCGAGGAGCAGATCCGCCCGCTCGCCGATGCCATCGCGGCGCTGTGACCACGCCCGTCCTCGCCGGCGAGACGCCGCGCTCCGCTACGCTGGGCGTGCTGATCCCGTTCGGGATTGTCACGCTGATCTGGGGATCGACCTGGATCGTGATCCGCGACCAGCTCGGCGTGGTCCCGCCGACCTGGTCGGTCGCGTATCGCTTCGGCGTAGGCGGGATCGCCATGCTGGTGTGGGCGCTGCTCCGGCGCGAGTCGCTGCGCCTCGACGCGCGCGGCTGGAGCTTCGCGGCCGTGCTGGCGCTCACCCAATTCTGCCTCAACTTCAACTTCGTCTATCGCGCCGAACAGTTCGTGACCTCCGGCCTGGTCGCCGTCGTCTACGCGCTGCTGATCGTCCCCAATGCGACGCTCGCGCGCATCTTCCTTGGCCAGCGCATGGGCCGCCAGCTGCTGGTCGGCTCCGGCATCGCCATGGTCGGCGTCGCGCTGCTGTTCGTGCATGAGCTGCGCCAGGCAGCGGCCGACAGCGACACGGTGCTGCTCGGAATGGGCATCACCCTTGCCGGCGTGCTTTGCGCCTCCGTCGCCAACGTCATGCAGGCGACCAAGGCCGCCAAGCGCTACCCGATGGCGCCGGTGCTCGGCATTGCCATGCTGATGGGCGCAGCGATGGATGCTGCTTTCGCCAGCGCCACCGTCGGCCCGCCGGTGTTCGACTGGCGCTGGGCCTATGTCGCGGGCATCCTCTATCTCGCGATCTTCGGCTCGGCGATCGCGTTTGCGCTCTACTTCGGCATCATCCGCGCGATCGGCCCGGCCAAGGCGGCGTACAACGGCGTCGTCGTGCCGGTGATTGCGATGCTGCTCTCGACCCTGTTCGAGGGCTACCGCTGGTCGATGCTGGCCGGCGCCGGCGCACTGCTCGTGCTCGCCGGGCTGGTCATTGCCTTGAGCGCGCGCAGGCCGAACCGGTAGTCGGGAAAGCGCGGCCGCCAGCCGAGCACGCGCTTCGCCCGCCCGTTCGCCACCCGCCGGTTTTCGGCATAGAAACCCTGCGCCATCGGCGATAGGCTTTCGAGCGGCACGAACGGCGGCGGCGCCATCCCCAGCAGTCGTGCGGCATAGTCGACCACCGCATTCTGGTCCGCCGGCAGGTCGTCCGCGAGGTTGTAGGCCCCCGCCGGCCCGTCCAACGCCGCGGCGATCCCGCTGGCGATGTCGTCGACATGCACCCGGCTGAACACCTGGCCCGCCAGGTCCACCCGATGCGCCGTCCCCGCCCGCACCCGCTCCAGCGGCGAGCGGCCGGGACCATAGATGCCCGGCAGCCGCAGCACCCGAGCGCCCAGCGCCAGCCAGGCGCGATCGGCCGCCACCCGCGCGGCCCTGCGCCCGCCCAGCGGCGCGCTCTCGTCCACCCAGCCGCCGCTGGCGTCGCCATAGACCCCGGTCGAGGACAAATAGCCGAGCCAGCATCCGCGCTCGGCCAGCGCATCACCATAGGTCTCTAGGACCGGATCCACGTCGCCGACAGGCGGCACGCTCGAAAGCACCGCATCCGCCGCCGCGACCTCGAACCGCACGCGATCGCTGTCGGCAAACGCGATCGTCCCATCACGCCCGTCCCGGCTCGTGCCGATCACCCGCCAGCCCCGCGCGCGCAGCCGCTTGGCAGCAACGCCCGCGGCATAGCCCAGCCCGAACACCAGCATCCGCATCCTAGACCGACCCCAACCTCACCACGCCATCCCTCCTACCCGTTTGTTTCGAGTAGCCGTCGAGCCTGTCGAGACGGCGTACCGAGAAATCGCTTGCGGCTCTTTCGACGCCGTTCTCACACCCCGCCTGCACCCCTGCCCTTCGGGTCGAGAGGTCGCGCCTCCCTCTCGACACGGGCTCTCGACAAGCTCGATCCCTGCTCGAGACAAACGGGGGTGGGATCCTGCGCGACCCGCCTACTTCGCCATCGGCCCTTTGTAGAGCGTCCCGAAATAATCCCCCTTGTTCCAACGCGGCCGGTCCGGCGCATCCGCCAGCGTACGCACGATGGCCTGGTTCACGTCGACAAAGTCCTCTGCCGCCCTCCAGTCGATCGGCAGCCCGATCTCGTCCGAGGGCTGGTGATAGTTGTTCTCCAGGAACGCCTTGGTCGCCGCCGCGCCCGGCCCGCCCGGCCCCGGGTTGAGCGACACCGAAGGCACGCCCTGCCGCACGAAGCTGTAATGGTCGGTGCGCACGAAGTCGGCTTCCTCCGGCGCCGGGTCCGGCACCAGCGCGAGGCCGCGCGCCTTAGCCGCCGCCGCCACCGCCGGTCCGATGCTCGACCGGTCCGCCCCGAACGCGACCAGGTCGACGAAGCGATAGGTCAGGATCGGCATGTCGAGGTTGACGTTGGCGACCACATTCTCCTTCGCCACCGTCGGGTGCGCCGCGAAATAGTCGGAGCCGATCAGCCCCTTCTCCTCGGCGGTGACGGCCACGAACAACAGGCTGCGCTTGGGCCGTGCGGCTTCGGTGCCGAACGCCTTGGCGACCTCCAGCATCGATGCGATGCCGATCGCATTGTCGAGCGCGCCGTTGTTGATCGCGTCGCCATCGACGGGCTTGGTCACGCCGATGTGGTCGAGGTGGGCGGAAAGCACCACCACTTCGCTCGACAGCGTCGGGTCGGAGCCGCGCAGCATCCCCACCACATTGGCGCTCGGCACATGCTCGATCGTGAAGCGCTGCTCCGTCGACAGCGTCGCCGCCAGCGCCCCCGTCGGCAGCTTCTTGCCCGCATCGTCCGCGGCCCGCACGTCGCTCCAGCGGATCTTCGATCCCGCAAACAGCTTCTCCGCGCCGGCAAAGCTCAGCACGCCCAGCGTCGGCACGCCGGCGTCGCGCGGCTTGCCCGCCGCGTCCGCCCAGGTCACGCCGCGCGTGTCCCAGCCCTCGGCCATCGCCTCGAACGGGAACACCTGGTGGATCTGGCTGGTCTCGATCACCACGACGCCCACCGCGCCATGCGCCTTCGCCACCCGCGCGCGGTCGAGCCGGTTGCTCAGGTGCGCCGCGATCTCGCTGTTGAGCCCCTTGGGCCCGCTGTAGAGGATCGCGACGATCTTGCCGCGCACGTCCAGCCCGCGATAATCGTCCCGGCCGCTGGCCTTGTCGACGATGCCATAGCCCGCGAACACCACCGGCGCGGAAAGCGCGATGCGCTCGGCAGTGGGCGTCACCCGGATCGTCCAGTCGGTGCCGAACGCCATCGGCACGGCCTGCCCCGCGACGCGCAGCGCCATCGTCGGTTCGCCCGCCGGCTTGGCGGCGACCAGCGGCACCGGCTGGAACCAGCTGCCGTCCTTGCCGCCCGGCGTCAGCCCCGCCGCCAGCATCTGGGCCGCGACATATTCCGCCGCCACGTCATAGTCCGGCGTCCCCGCCTCGCGGCCCCGCAGCGCATCGGAGGCGAGGAACGCGACATGCGCCTTCAACGCCGCCTGCTTCGGGGTCAGCGCTGCCTCGGCCGTGGACACCGCAGGCGCGGCTTGGGCAAGCGCGGGCTGTGCCGCGTTCAGGGAAAGCAACGGCAGGCAAAGCAGCAGGGAACGCATCGGCAACCTTCGGGGAGAAGAGAAAGGACCACCCTAGAGCAGGATAGCGCCAAGCAGAAGCGGCATGCCGCAGGCGCCAGGGAACGCGGTCGCTCGGCCGATCGCCGGCCTGAATGTCGCATTAGGATGGGAAACGGACGGTCCATTTTGGGGCGTTGGAAGGTCCAAGCTGCCGCTGCCCTGCGGATCAGGGTTCGTATCTCACCTTGCGCGGCCATCTGGGATCATAATCCACGGGCTTCAATCGCCGGATTGCCAACCAAAGGCCGACTAGAAGTAGGTCTACTGCCAGCATCAAGGGCGAGCGCCGAACCCACCACTCAGCGGTCGCAATCATGAAGACGGACAGCGTCAGAATTTTAGCGACCGCCCAAGCAGGTGGGTAGTCAAGCACCGCATCGACGGTCTTTTCTGGCATCAGCGCACCCCGAATAAACACCTCGCTGGTTTCTCACGAACGCCGGCTTTCAGGCAACCGGCTTACCCAAGTGAACGTCCGGTGTGGATTAGCTGCGCAGGCCATGTAGTCGGGGGTCCACGCGCTTCGCGGTATCCAGCGGGTAGCTCAGGATGACTTTCGTTGCGCCAATCTCGTGGTCAGCAACATAGTAGATCACCCAACGATCTCCTGGACGTGGCATCGGCGTTTCGTCATCACATGCCGCAGCTCCCCACCCCCTGTCGAAGACGACCAGCTCCGGTGAGTCGCCCCCATGGACCGTCTGGTTGATCGAAGCGGTGACGCGCCACGGAGCCTCGTAGCTTTCAAAAAGGGCCTGCATCCTTCGGGTCATTGGATTGCTGAGGTGCCGAGCTTCGGTCACAGTCACCAGCGCCACCCGCAGTTCGGCCTCCTCAGCGTATACATCCGCGATCCTTTTCTCCGGTGTTTGCGACACGCGGCATGCGTTCGCCGAAGGGGTAAGAACTCCCATGAAGAGCAGGGCGCACAAGGCTAGCTTCAGACCGAGCATGCGTCATCCATAGCACGGCGCCTCAGGTTCGAAGTAGGGGGCTGCCGGTGAAGGTAGGCACTGGGGTACAGCGATGCGTTCCAGGCTCCTGACAGCGTTTCTGCGGCATCGGCAGGCCAAGCGGAGGGTGTCTCCGTCGCGGGGACCGAAAGTGGGTGGTTTGCCGAACGGCAGCTATCGGGAAGAACTATGGCGAACCTGACGGTCTGATCAGTCCTCTTCCTTCACCCAGAATATGAAGGCGTTGTCGCGGTCAAAGCCAATCACTCCGCAGTCAAAGGTTGCAGAGGTGAGTGGGCTCCAACCGGTCGGATCGCCCTCTTTCCAATGCCCGTTGCTAAGGAAGCTGGCGTCGTCAGCCAAGTCGGCGAGAGCCGCTTTAGCGTCCCGGACAAACCCGGCGGAGGGTGAAGGCTTACCGTAGGCTAAGCTTGTCGTTCCTGCCACGGCAAGGACGTGCGCGGCTGCGGCCCTATCGAGAAAAACCATCCGGTCGCCCGCGAATGGATCATCGAGCGCGGTCGGCAACCCCACTTGCCCCGCGATCACCTTAGCTACTTGCCCCTCACGAACGTCTGGTCGCTTGCCGACCCACCAGCTTGCGTGGGACCGCCGCGCAAGGCGGCGAAGAAGTGGTTCGAGCGTCTGCATCCGGGTAGTAGATCGTACCCCATCAATGACCACAACTGGGCGTTAGCGGACGTTCCCTTCTGAGGGTCACCACCCAGCACCCCGCAATGCCCCTCAGACGGCATCGATCAGCCGGGCCGCCTGCGCCCGCGCCTCGTCGGTGATCTCCGCGCCCGACAGCATCCGCGCGATCTCCTCGCGGCGTTCCTGGGGATCGAGCGGCGTGACCCCGGTTCGCGTCACCACCCCGTCATGGCGCTTGGCGATCAGCAGGTGCCGCCGTCCGCGCGCGGCGACCTGCGGGCTGTGGGTCACCACCAGCACCTGGGTGCGCTCCGCCAGCCGCGCGAGGCGGTCGCCGATCGCCGACGCCACCGCGCCGCCGACGCCGCGGTCGATCTCGTCGAACACCATCGTCCCCGCGCCGCCTTCCTCGGCAAGCGCGACCTTCAGCGCCAGGATGAAGCGCGACAGTTCGCCGCCGCTCGCGATCTTGATCAGCGGCGCGAACGGCGTGCCCGGGTTGGTCGCGATCTCGAACTCGACCCGGTCCTTGCCCGCGGCCGACCATTGCTCGGAGCCCAGCGGCGCCACCACCGTGCGGAAGCGCGCCGCCTCCAGCTTGAGCGGCGCCAGCTCGCCCGCCACCGCACGGTCCAGCGCGCTCGCCGCCGCCGTCCGCCGCGCACTCAGCGCCTCGGCCGCCGCATCATAGGCGCCGCGCGCCGCCGCGACCTCCGCCACCAGCGCGGCGATCCCTTCCTCGCCCGACTCCAGCCGCCGCAGCCGCCCGCGCAGCTCGTCGGCGAGATCCGCGAGTTCGTCCGGCCGCACGCGATGCTTGCGCGCGACGCCGCGCAGCTCGAACAGGCGTGCCTCATCCTCCTCCTGCGCGCGCGGGTCGAAGGCGAGCGCCGCCCGCGCCTCGCGCAGCCGATCTTCGGCCACCGCGCCCTCGATCACCGCGCGATCGACCGCCGCCAGCGCCTCGGCGAGGGCGGGATGGTCGTCGCCCAGCCGCTCCAGCACCCGCGCCGCCTGGCGCAGCTGGGCGAGCCCCCCGCCCGATCCTTCCAGCAGGGTTTCCACCGCTCGCAGATCGTCGGACGCCTTTTCGGCGCGCTGCATCAGCCGCCGGCGGTCGGCGAGCGCCTCCTCCTCCCCCGGCTCGGGCGCGAGCGCGTCGAGCTCTGCGACCGCGTGCTCCAGCCACTCGCGGTCGCGCTGGGCGGTCTCGATCTCGGCTTGCGCCGCGCCGAGCGCCGCCTCGGCATCGCGCCACTTGCGATAGGCGGCGGCCGCCTCCCGCACGTCGATCCGCGCAAAGGCATCGAGCAGGGCGCGGTGGCCACGCGGGTTGAGAAGGCCACGATCGTCATGCTGGCCGTGGACCTCGACCAGATGCTGGCCCATCTCGCGCAGCAGCGCCGCCGACGCCGGCTGGTCGTTGACGAAGCCGCGGCTGCCGCCGTCGCGCTTCACCAGCCGGCGCACGATCAGCGGCTCGCCGGGCTCCAGCTCCAGCCCGTTTTCCTCGATGATGGCGGCAAGCGGCGTGCCGGCCGCGGGCGCATCGAAGCTCGCGGTCACCACCGCTTGGGTCGCACCGTCGCGCACCAGCCCGGTGTCGCCGCGCGCGCCCAGCGCGAGGCCGAGCGCGTCGAGCAGGATCGACTTGCCCGCCCCGGTCTCGCCGGTCAGCACGCCCAGCCCGGCGCCGAACTCCAGGTCCAGCGCCTCGATCAGCACGACGTCGCGGATCGACAGTGCCGTCAGCATCGATCCGTCCTCATCGTCCGGGGTCGGAGATCGCGCGCGTCAGGCGTCCTTGGCGGCCGCGGTCTGAGGCGCATGCTCCTGCATCAGCTTGTAGGCGCGCTCGTACCATTCGGTGCCAGGATAGTTGGCGCCGAGCACGGCCGCGGCCTTGCGCGCCTCGTCCGGCACGCCCAGCGCCAGATAGGTCTCGGTCAGCCGCATCAGCGCCTCGGGCGCATGGGTGGTGGTCTGATACTCGTCGACGACGCGGCGGAAGCGCATGGATGCCGCCAGCCACTGGCCGCGCTGCTCGTAGAAGCGACCGATCTCCATTTCCTTGCCGGCGAGATGGTCGCGGACCAGGTCGAGCTTCAGGCGCGCGTCGGCAGCATAGTTGGTCTGGGGATAGCGGCGGATCAGTTCACCCAGGGCGGTCATCGCCTGATCGGTGATCTTCTGGTCGCGGGTGACGTCCGCAATCTGCTCGTAATAGCACAGCGCGATCAGATAATAGGCGTAGGGCGCTTCCTGATTGCCCGGGTGCACCGTCAGGAACCGCTGCGCGCCAGCGATCGCCTTCGCATAGTCCTTGTCGAGGTAATAGCTGAACGCACCCATCACCTGCGCGCGGCGCGCCCACACCGAATAGGGGTGCTGGCGCTCGACCTCGTCGAACAGGCCGGCGGCGAGCTTGTACTGCCCCCGATCCAGGCGGTTCTTCGCCGCGGTGTAGAGCGTGCCCACGTCGCGCGCCACATAGGGCGTGTCGGCGGAGCCGCCCCCGCTGCGCGCGCAGCCGGAGAGGGTTGCCGCTCCAGCGGCGAACAGGACCAGCGTGCTTGCACGGAACAGGGACTTACGCATGAGCTGCGTCCTAGCCGCTTAGGGGTGGCGCGAACAATAGCTTTCGCGCAACGTGAAACCGATCGGATGCGCGGCGGCCCCGCCGTGCTTCCCGATGCCTTGTGCCCAACGAGAACGGAGAACCGACTTGCCCGCGACGATGCTCGAAACCCACCGCGTCGAAAAGCCCTGGGGCCGCACCGACCTGTGGCCCGGCTTCCCCGATCCGGCCCCGGGCAGCGATCCGATCGGTGAGGTCTGGTTCAAGTCGCCCGGCGATTCGACCCCCGACCTGCTCGTGAAGTACCTCTTCACCAGCGAGAAGCTGTCGGTGCAGGTCCACCCCGACGACACCCAGGCCCAGGCCCGCGGCCTGCCGCGCGGCAAGGACGAATGCTGGGTGATCCTGGCCGCCGAGCCGGATTCGACCATCGCGCTCGGCACGCTTGTACCCATGACCCACGAGGAACTGCGCGCGGCGGCCGAGGACGGCTCGATCGAGCACAAGCTCGACTGGAAGCCGGTGAAGGCGGGCGACTTCTTCTACTCGGCCTCGGGCACCGTGCACGCGATTGGTGCTGGCATCACGCTGATCGAGATCCAGCAGAACTCCGAGACGACCTACCGCCTCTACGACTATGGCCGTCCGCGCGAGCTGCACCTGGACGACGGCGTCGCCGTGTCGGACGCAGTACCCTTCGTCGCCCCGCCCGCACCCGGCAAGGTCTCCGAGGACCGCACCATCCTGGTCGAAGGTCCCAAGTTCGTGCTGGAACGCTGGCCCGCCGGCACCCGCACCGTGACGCTTCCGGAAGGCACCACCGGCTGGCTCGTCCCCGTCACTGGCGAGGGCACCGCCGACGGCACCCCGTTCAAGGCCGGCGAGTGCCTGACGCTGACCGGCACCACCCAGGTGGAAGCCGGCGAAGGCGCCGACCTGCTGTTCGCCTACCCGGGCAGCGAGCGCATCGCCGCTTGATCCACACGGCCGACCCGCGCGCCCGCGCTCGGGTCGGCCCGCCTCCGTTCGACAGGTTGGTTGATGAACGCGACTCTGCTGCGCCTGCTGCTTCCGCTCTCGCTTGCCTTGCCCGTGCCCGCGCTCGCCCAGGCCGACGAAGCCGAGCCTGAGGCAACCCCGGTGGAGGACGAGGACATCCGGCTTACGCCCGAGACGCTGGGCGATGCGCTCAGCTGCCGGTCCCATCCGGCCGCGGTCGCCTTCGCCACCGCGCTGTTTCTCCAGGGCAAGCGGCCCGCCTGGATGCGGGAGATCAAGGAGAGCGAGGAGACAAAGGGCGTGATCGGCCTCTACGGCTACACGCTCTCCAAGCCCGTCGCGTTCCTGGGGGAGCAGGTCTCCACCGTCTACTTCCTGAAGGATTGGGTCGTGACGTTCTGGCCGCGGGACAAGGCAGCGGCCTTCATTGCCGCGCAGAAGATGGAGCGCGCACCCATCAAGGTCACCGAGCAATATTACCGCTTCGTGGATCCCGAGACCGGCCCCATGCTCGGCGCCTATGAACCGACCGGCGGTTCGATCGAGGCGGCGCTGGCCAAGGCGTTCGGCGGCGAGGCGCCCCCGTCCCCTCCCGCGGACCACCTGTTCGTCGGCTGCAACTATACGCCCGCCTCCCAGGCGGACTTCCTGAAAGCCGCCGCGCAATCCGAAGCGATGCTGCGCGAAGCCGCCGCGGGCATGGCCGAGGCACTCGGCTCGGCAGACGCGGACTAGGTTGCGGCCTGAACGAGAACGACAGCTAGCGCCTACTTGCCGACATTCCCTAGCGCGTCGATGCTGGCCTGATGGAATATGATCCTCAGGCGTTGGATGCTGCTCACCGTCATTCGCGCGACCACCGGGAGCAGCTGGAGCGAAGTGGGGTGTGCGGCTGCTTCTACTGCCAAGCAACCTTCATGACGGCTAGTATCGATGAGTGGCTGGAGGATGAAGGCGGAACAGCCCTTTGC
This sequence comes from Sphingomonas molluscorum, assembly GCF_039522995.1. NCBI lineage: Bacteria > Pseudomonadati > Pseudomonadota > Alphaproteobacteria > Sphingomonadales > Sphingomonadaceae > Sphingomonas > Sphingomonas molluscorum. The sequence goes on from NZ_BAAAEL010000001.1 coordinate 267,483, forward strand.
CCCCAGTGCGGCGTGGATTCGGTGATCGGTTCAGCGTCCGGGTATCCCGTGGAAGACCGATCTTTTTTGAGCTCTATGCACACTCGCTGGTTCGACTGAACGGCAGCTAACCACTTACTTGCACCCATGTCGGATCAGCCGATGAGATTTAGGCCGTGACTCATCACGAGGTTTCTGATGGCGGCCTCATCCGCATTCCGTTCGAGGAACACGGTATCGGTGCGGGCATCGCCGGACGAGATACGGATGTGAGAGACCGGTGCGTAGAACTCCGCGCCCCAAGTTCGGTCTTCTACCATAGCGGTCACGGCCTTCTTCAGACGGCGATCCCAGCGAGCGTGCCAAGTCACCTGCGGCCTCGAACGCGATCCAGTCAGACGGAAAACACCACCGTCGAAGATGCTGCGGTAAAAGGCGCGAAATTTCCGGTTTTGCTCGTGGAAAGCCTGCTCAAACCCGTTCGCGCGGGCTCGCTCCAGCGAGACGAACGGGTGCAGTGACCATTCGTCCTCCGTCAGCCAGTGGTCGAATATCGAGACCGAGTACCGCCTGTAGCCAAGCTGCTGGAGGCTGAATTCGGTCCAGTCTTCCGGTTGCGGAAAATGCTCAATGCCTCTGATCGTCATATAATACCGTTACACGCTATGTCCGCTGTCCACCCATTCCTGACAAGCATTCAAACTCTTCCGCCTCGCTTGCTGGCCTCTGGATGAACGGAAGGTAGTTTGCCGTTCACGCAACCCGGGACTCCATCGCACCGTTCTTCACGCATCAAAGCCAAGTGGAGACTGTCATGCGTATTCCCCTGATCGCCAGCCTGATGGCGGCCATGGTTCTTCCCACCATCCCGGCTGCCGCGTCGGCGGCGCCGGCCGCGCAGGAATGGCGCGATCAGGATTATCGCGATGCCCGCGCCCGGCAGCAGCGCGAGCGAAACGAGCGGCGCTGGAACGAACGCCGCGAGGATCGCCGCGACGACCGGCGCCGCGCCGCCCAGAACCAGCGCGATTGGCGCCAGTACCGCAACTACGACTACAACCGGTACGAGCGCGGCCAGGGCCGCTACTATGCCGATCGCTATTACCGCGGCGGCAACTACTACCAGCCGCGCTACCTCAGCCGAAACGACCGCGTCTATCGCGGCAGCAACGGCCGCTACTACTGCCGCCGCACGGACGGCACGACTGGACTGATCGTCGGCGGCCTGGCCGGTGGCGTGCTGGGCAACATCCTTACCAACGGCGACTCGCAGCTGCTGGGGACGCTGATCGGCGGTGCGGGCGGCGCACTGCTCGGCCGCTCGCTCGATCGTCGCGAAGTGGTCTGCCGCTAAGCCTGGAGGGGCCGGCGCCTGCCGGCCCCGTTTGCGTCAGGCGACGGCGTCACGCCGCGTGCGGCTGAGGACGCTGCCGCCGACATAGACCGCAAGCCCGGCCCATATCAGTCCGAAGCTCAGCAGCTTGGCCGGGTCCAGCCGCTCGCCGAACAGCGTGATCGCCAAGAGGAACTGCATGGTCGGCGCCAGGAACTGGAGCAGGCCCAGCGTCGCCATCCGAAGCTCGCGTGCGGCGGCCGCGAACAGCAGCAGCGGCACCGTGGTGACCGCCCCCGCCAGAACCAGCAGCGCGGTGGTCCCGCCCTCCCGGCCGAAGCTCATGCCGCCATGGCCGGACAGCCAAACGAGATAACCCAGCGCGAACGGCGCCAGCAGCAGCGTCTCGACCGTCAGCCCCTCGAACGCCTCGACCGGGGCCAGCTTGCGGATCAGGCCATAGAAGGCAAAGCTCAGCGCGATCGTCAGGCTGATCCACAGCGCACCGCCCGCCCCCAGCGCCAGCACCGCCACGCCCGCCCCGGCAAGAAGCACCGCCACCGCCTGCGCCCGCGTCAGCCGCTCGCCCAGGAGCGCCACGCCCATCGCGATGTTGAACAGCGGGTTCAGGAAATAGGCCATGCTCGCGGCCAGCACCTGGTGGTGCAGCACCGCCCAGACATAGAGCAGCCAGTTCGCCGCGATCAGCACCGCGCTCGCCGCCAGCATCACCATGGTCCGCGGATTGCGCAGCACAGCCCACAAGGAGGCGCGACGGCCCAGCACGAGCACGATCGGCACCAGCAGCACGACCGACCACAGCACCCGCTGCGCCACGATCTCGCCGGCGTCGACCTGATCGAGCAGGTGGAAATAGAGCGGAAGCAGACCCCACAGGCCATAGGCGGTGGCGCCGTGGATCAGGCCGCGGCGGCTTTCAGGCTGTTGCGTCATGAAATCGGAACCCGCGGTGGTGGGGGAGGAGCGCCGCCGCCGTGCCGCCAAAGCGCTGCCATGTCCACCCGTCGCGCACTTAGGGTCGCCCTCTGCACGGCTTCTGCACCGAAGCGCCATGGTTTCCGGTCGAACGCTTCCACGTGACCTCGACGGGCGCTGCCTAGTCCCTGGCCGATCAAGGGAGATCGGCATGACCGCCAGCAAGCACCGACCACGTTTCACCTTCCTCTGCAAAGCGCTCGGCGCCGTCGCGCTGGTCGCGGTGGCGCAACTGCTCTTCTACGGCGAGGAGCCAGGCGCCACCCTCGGCCTCTTCGCGCTGGCCTGGACCGCGGTGGTCGCGCTCACGCGCCCCCACCTGCGCCACAACCGGGCTGCGCTCGGCGCGCTGTTGTTCGCGGTCGCGGCCGGTTTCGCGCTGGTGGACGACCCCGACCCGCTCGACTGGTGCCTGTTCTGGGCGGCGCTCGCCTCCGCGGTCCTGCTGCCGCAGCACCGGTTCGGGACCGCGATCGGCTGGACCGGGCGGCTGTTCCTCCACGGCCTGCTCAGCCCGGTCGCGTTGCTGCAGGACATGATAGGCCTGCGGAAGGTCTCACCCGCGCGGCCGGGGGCGAATCTGGCAGCGCTGCTCGCGATCCTCGCGCTGCCGCTCCTGGGTGGCGCGACCTTCCTCGCCCTGTTCGCCACCGCCAATCCGCTGATCGGCAATGCCTTTGCCGCGATCCGTTTCCCGGACCTCAGCTCGGCCGTGTTCCATCTGATCTTTTGGTCGTTCGTGCTGCTGCTGGTCTGGCCCAGCCTCCGGCCGCGCCACGCCATGCTGCGGATCGGCGACGCCTCTGCCTTCGCGGGACCGCGCGCACCGGACGTGCCGATCGCGACCCTCACCCTTTCGCTCGTGACTTTCAACGCGATCTTCGCGATCCAGAACGCGCTCGACCTCGCCTTCCTATGGAGCGGCGCGCCGCTGCCGGATGGCGTCACGCTTGCCGACTACGCCCACCGCGGGGCCTACCCGCTGATCGTCACCGCGCTTCTCGCCGGCGCGTTCGTGCTCGTCGCCTCCCGGCCAGGCAGCAGCGGCGCGCGCAGCCCGCTCGTCCGGCGGCTGATCCTGCTCTGGGTCGCGCAGAACCTGTTGCTGGTCGCCTCCAGCATCCTGCGAACCCTCGACTACATCGACGCCTTTTCGCTCACCCGCCTGCGCATCGCCGCACTCGCCTGGATGGCGCTGGTGGCGGTCGGGCTCGTGCTGATCGTCTGGCGGATGCTGGCCGGGCGCTCGACCCGCTGGCTCGTCAACGCGAACGCACTCGCCGCCGGCCTCGTCCTCGCCGCCGCCAGCGTCATCGATCTGGGCGCCACCGCCGCCAGCTGGAACGTCCGCCATGCGCGGGCCGGCGATGACCTCGACCTCTGCTATCTCGCGCGCCTCGGCCCTTCCGCGCTGCTGCCGCTGGCCGAGCTCGAACGCCGCGCCGGCGGCCCGCTCCTGCGCGACCGCGTCTCCTATCTCCGTGCGGAGGCGCTGCGGCGTCTCGAACGCGACCAGGCCGACTGGCATAGCTGGACCTGGCGCAACGCCCGCCGCCTCGCTGCCGCCCGCGCACTGCTCGGCGACCACCCGCCACTCCCCCGCGCCGTACCGTACGGCCGGGGCTGTGACGGCGCTCCGTTCCCACCACCGGCGCCGTTGACGCAAGGGCGGCAACCATGATCCTGTGCCCCATGCCCCGCACCATTCTCGTCGCCGACGACGATCCGCACATCCGCCAGCTGCTCGTCTTCGCCCTTGGCAAGGCAGGGCTCGACGCGGTCGAGGCGGAAGATGGCGAGGCCGCGCTCGAGATCGCCGAGGCTCGGCGTCCCGACCTGATCGTGCTCGACATCAACATGCCGCGCATGGACGGGCTCGAGGTCTGCCGTCGGCTGAGGGCGAGCGGCGAGCTGCCGATCCTGTTCCTCTCCTCCCGCGACGACGAGATCGACCGGGTGCTCGGCATCGAGCTCGGCGCCGACGATTATGTCGTGAAGCCTTTTTCCCCACGCGAGGTGGTGGCACGCGTCATGGCGATCCTGCGCCGCACCCATGGGCGGCCACCAGCGGCCGATCACGTCGGGGCCGCCATTCGCCACGCCCGGCTGACCCTGGACGTCGAGGGATGGCAGGCACGCTGGGACGAGGCGGAGGTGCCGCTGACCGTCACCGAATTCTCAATCCTGCGCACGCTCGCGGTGATGCCGGGCAAGGTATTCAGCCGCGACGCGATCATCGACCGGCTCCACGGGCCCGGCTTCGCCATCACCGACCGCACGGTGGACAGCCACATCCGCAACCTGCGCGCCAAGTTCGCGCAGGCCGGCGGCACCGACGTGATCGAAACCCGGCCCGGCATCGGCTATCGGCTCGGGACCTGCACCGGCGCCCCCGCGTGATCGGCGCGGCCAAGGCCTGGGCCCGGCGGCACTGGCCGCGGCTGTCGCTGCGCACCTATCTGTTCGCCAGCTTCTTCCTGGTCGCGGCGCTGCCCGGCGTCGGCGCGGTGTTCCTGCGCGTCTATGAGAACACGCTGGTGCGCCAGACCGAAGCCGAACTGGCCGCGCAGGGTGCGGCGCTTGCAGCCAGCGCCACCGCATTGTGGCCGGGGGCTTCCCCGGCTTCCTCCGCGCGAGCGCCTGCGAAAGCACAAAGGTCGCGGTCGTACGAAGCGGCCGGCAGCACGGAGGTCGACCTCAGCAGCACTCCGATCCTTCCGGAGCGCCCGGCACCGACCCCGGCGGGGCCGCCGGCAGCCGATGCGCGGGCGGCCGCGGTGCGCTTCGGGCCCGTCCTGGAGCAGACGCGCGAGGCGACCCTCGCGTCTATCCTGCTGCTCGACCGGCAGGGCCGCCTCGTGACCGGCAGCAAGGCAAGCGGCAGCTACGCGGCCCTGCCCGAGGTCGCCTCCGCCCTCGACGGCAGGCCCGCCACCACCCTCCGCCGCAACGGCGCCTATCGCGCGGTCTATCGCTTCGAATGGCTGTCGCGGGCCGCCGCAATCCGCGTCCACCATGCCCGGCCGATCATCGTCGATGGACAGGTGGTGGGCGTCCTGCTGCTGTCGCGATCGGCACGCGCGCTGTTCGTCGGCCTGTACGAGGATCGCGGCAAGATCGCCTTCGGGGTGCTTGCGATCCTGGGCGCGCTGATCGTCCTGTCGGGCCTGCTCTCGCGCGGCATCGCTCGCCCGATCGACCAGTTGCGCCAGGCCGCGCGCGGCGTCGCCGCCGGCCAGGGCAGCGTGCCCGCGGTGCCTCCCACCGCCGCCATCGAGATCCAGGACCTGTATCGCGATTTCGCCGTCATGGCCGAGGCGATCGACAAGCGTTCCCGCTACCTGCGCGACTTCGCCCATGCCGTCAGCCACGAATTCAAGACGCCGCTCGCCGCCATTCGCGGCGCGATCGAGCTGCTGCAGGACCACGCCGACGACATGGGGCCGGAGGATCGGCGCCGGTTCCTGGCGAATGTGGACGCAGACGCCTCCCGGCTGACGCTGCTGGTCTCGCGGCTGCTGGAACTCGCCCGTGCCGACATGATGACGGCAGCGTCGGAGGGCACCGCCGACGTCGTCGCCACCGCCCGCCGGCTGGCCGACGCGCTCGGCAGCGCGGAGTGCGCCATCGCCGTCGAGGTCGAGACGCCGGTGCCAGCCGCCGCCATGCCGCAGGCGACGCTCGAGGCCGTGCTCGCCACCCTCCTCGACAACAGCCGCCAGGCCGGCGCGAGCGAGATCACGATCGGCATCCGGGAGGATCGAGGCGTGCTCGTCACCGTCACCGACGATGGTGGCGGCATTCCGCTCGCCGACCGTGGCCGGATCTTCGAGCCCTTCTTCACCTCGCGGCGGGCACGCGGGGGAACGGGCCTCGGCCTGCCGATCGCACGATCGCTGCTGGCCTCGGCGGGGGGCGAGCTGGGACTGCTCGACACCCCGTCCGGCACCGTCTTCCGTCTTACGCTCCCCGCAGCCCCTTAAAGGTCAGCCTCAACAGCGCCCCTGCCTCCCCAGGAGCACGCCGCCCCGGATCAGCCCTTCCGCTGCGCGATGTAGCGCGTCACCTGTTCCTCCAGCACGTCGAGCGGCAGGGCGCCCTGGCCCAGCACCACCTCGTGGAAGTCGCGGATGTCGAACTTCGGGCCCAGTTCGCGCTCGGCGCGCTGGCGCAGCTCGGCGATCTTGAGCTGGCCGACCATGTAGCTCGTCGCCTGGCCGGGCCAGTTGAAGTAGCGGTCGACCTCCCGCGCGATGTCGGTGTCGGATACCGAGCTGTTGGCCTTGAAGTACGCGATCGCCTGCGCGCGGTCCCAGCGCTTGGCATGGATGCCGGTGTCCAGCACCAGCCGGATGGCGCGCCACACCTGGAGCGACAGCATGCCGAACCGGTCATAGGAGCCCTTGTAGACGCCCATCTCGTCCGCCAGCCGCTCCGAATAGAGCCCCCAGCCCTCGGTGAAGGCCCCGTAGCCGCCGAACTTGCGGAACTTGGGGATGCCGGTCAGCTCCTGCTGGCGCGCGATCTGGAAATGGTGCCCCGGCGCGCCCTCGTGCGCGGCGATGGCGGCAACCTGCACCTTCTGCGTCTGGTTCATGTCGACCAGGTTGACGTAGTAGATGCCCGGCCGCGATCCATCGGCAGACGGGCGGTTGTAGAAGGCGGTGGAGGCCGTCCCTTCACGCCACTTCTCGACCGCGCGCACCTCCAGCGGCGCCTTTGGCAGCACCCGGAAATAGCGCGGCGCGACCTCCATCACCGATGCGATCACCGCGCGTGCGTCGCGCAGATACGCCTCCCGGCCTTCCTCGGTGTTCGGATATTTGAACTTGGGGTCGGTGCGGATGTGGTCGAAGAACTGTTCCAGCGTCCCCTGGAAGCCCACCTCGCGCTTGATCGCCTCCATCTCCTGCCGGATCGCCGCGACCTGGCGCAGGCCGAGCGCATGGACCTGGTCGGCGGTCAGGCTGGTGGTGGTCGAGTTCTTCAGCCGGTCGGCGTAATAGGCGGCGCCGTCCGGCAGGCTCCAGGCGCCGAAGTTGCCCTTCGACTTGTGCTCGATCTCGTCGAGCGCGGCGAACAGCGTATCGAACCCGCGGCGGAACGGCCCCGTCAGCGCCGCCTGCGCGTCGCGCAGCAGCGCCTCCTTGGTGGCGGCCGGCGCGTCGAGCGCCCCCACCTTCTTGCGGAAGTCCGCCATCAGCGTCGAATCGGCGCCGGTGTCGAACGGCGCGCCAGTGATGACCTTGCGCGCATCCGCCCGCGCAGGCGCGAAGTTCACCTTGTTGGGGATGATGCCTGCGGCCGCCTGCTCGCGCATCGTCGCCGCCACCTCGCGCATCACCCGTTCCGTATCGCGCAGCCGGGCGACATAGGCGCGTGCGTCCTCGACCGTGTCGACCTTGTGGTTGTTGATCAGCAGCACCGGGATCGAACCCGCGGGGCTGCCGTTGGTCGACACGGGAAAGCGCAGCTTCCGAAAGCGGAAGGATTCGCGCGCGCGCTCCGCCTCATATTCGAACAGGCGATAGCTGATGCGCGCGCTTTCGCTCAGCCGATCCGGCCGGAACTGCGCACGCAGTTGCTTCAGCTGCCGCTCCGATAGGTCGCGCCGGCGCTGCGCTGCCGCGTCCGTATAGTCGTCCAGCCGGTCATAATTGCTCTTGAAGCCCAGGTGCGTCTGCGTCTCCGGGCTGAGGGCGACCTGCTCGTCAAAGGCGCGATCGAGGAAGGCGAGCAGCGCCGCGTCCTGCTCCCCTACCGCAACCTTTGTCGCCTGCATCACGGGCGGGGCGCTCGCCTGGATCAACGGCACGAGCGGCAACAGCAGCATCACCAAGGCAGGACGCATGGAAATCTCCCCTTTTGATTTCCTGCTTGTCGCGTGCCGTCCCGCGCCGCGCAATCGCCCGGCCGCACTTTTCCTTGCCCGGGATGGTCAACCGCGCGGCGCCAGGATCTCCAGCAGCCGCGGGCGGGCGCCCGCGATCGGTTCGAGATGGGGATAGCGATGGCCGGTGGTGCAGGCGACCTCGACGGTGCGCTCCTGCCGGCCCGCGCGGACCTTCAGCCGAACGCGGCCTTCGGGGCCCTTCGCCCTTGCGACCGCATTTCGCAGCCCCTCTGGGGAGAAGGGCCGTCCTTCCACCTCCGGGATCGTCGTGCCGGTCGTGAGGGCAGCGTCATAGGCCGGCCCCTCCCACAGCACTTCCTCCAGCTTGCCCTGCGTGTCGACGGTCAGGCCCAGGGAGAACATCAGGTTGACGTTGCCCGCGAGCGTTTCGGCATTGCGCCAGTAATTACTCGGCGCGTCCCGATAGACCAGCCGGTAGCCGCCCCGCTCCAGCCCTTGGAGCGGCGCGCCCTCGTGCTTGCCCTCGATCATGTCGCGGAAGAATCGCACCCAGTCGAACGGGGCGAGATCCTCGAGCGCGGCGACCACCTCGTCGAAGGTGTAGGTGCGCGTGGTGCAGGTGCCCGCTTCCTCGGCCGCGAAGAACGCCCTCGCGAAATCGTCGAGCGACCGCCTATCGTCCGTCAACACTCGGATGCGCGTGTCGACATCGAGCCAGACGAGCGACCCTTCGGAATAATAGTCCTCGCTCCGCTGCCAGCTGGCCCAGGGCAGCGTCGCGCGCGCGGCGATGATCGGATCGCGCGTCGTGTCGCTCATCGGGCGCCAGCGGCTCCCTGCGCGGGCCTCATGGGTGGCGGCGGTGAGCGCGATCGCCTGCATCGTCCAGTCCGGCGTCCAGAGGCCGGAGCGCGCGCACAGCACGCGGTCCCAATACTGGGTCTGGCCCTCATAAACCCACATCAGGCTGTTGCGGATCGGCCGGTCGAAGCTCGGCGTCCAGCTGTCCTCGCCGCGCCGGTGCTTGCCGTTCCAGGCATGGATGAACTCGTGCGGGATGGTGTCCCGCCTGGAAAAACTCCCCTCCCAATCCGTGAAATAGGTCGGCAGCGTCACCGCCTCGCAGGATCGGTGATGCTCGACGCCGATGCTGCCGATCTCTTCGCTGAGCGCAAACAGCACTTCGTAGCGGTCGAACGGCCGTGCCCCGAACAGCTTCTCGGCCTGGTCGACCATGGCCCGATGCGGCGCGACCTTCTCTGGCGTGAGCGCGATCTGGTCAGGGCTGTCGGCAAAGATGTTGAGGTGCACCTGCCCCGCGTCGTCCAGCGGAACGCGTTCGAAGTGCCGCCCCGCGAACACGGGCGAGTCCACCAGAACGTCGAGGGGCGCGGTCTCGTAGCGGATGGTGGTGCCGTCGCTGTCCACCGCCGCGAGCGCGCACGCCTGCTGCCATCCCTCCGGAAGGGTCAAGCTCGCGTCGAAGGGGATCTGCCGCGCATAATAGCCGGCCGGGTAGAGCAGCACCGTGTTCCACTGGAGGCTCAGCATCTCCGAACCTACGAGCACGCGGCCCTGGGCGCCGTCGGTCGGCGACAGGAACTGGAAGCGGACCTCCACTTCCGCGACATCGTCCGGCACGTCGACATGAAAGGCGTGCACCTGGACGGCATGGCGCTTCCACGAAAGCGGCGCTCCACCGGCCGTGACGGTCAGGCCTGCGAAGAGCTCGATCGGGGCCTGCGGCGCGTGGTAGCCCGGCAACCACTCCGGAAAGAGCAGCGTCAGGATACCCGGTGCCGGCACCGGGACGACTTCGCGCACCCGGAAGATGCGGCGGGTGATGTCCGTCGCGTCCACATGCAGGGCGATGCGCCCGGGAAAGGGCACGTCCTCGGGCGCAGGGACGGGATAGTCCCCGCCCGCGTTTTCAAGCTCGGTCACGGAAGGTTGTCCTCAGGACATCTGACGGGCGAGTTCTGCCAGAAGGATACGGGCGACGGGGGCATCCCCCTCGTCACGCACGTCGAGGCGGGCGCGCAGTTCGCATGGCTTCCGGCGAACGCGCTGTCGGATCATGCCCCGGCCGATGCGCGCGGCCTCCGCCAGCGCGGCACCGACATCGGGGAACTCGTGATGATCGTTCTTGATCGGACGGCTCTTGTCGAGCGTGCAGAGATGAAAGGAATATGCGGGCATACCCCTGAAAATCCCGGGGCGGGCCCTGGGTTGCCATCTTAAATGTAGATCAACACGATTTCCGGCCCGAGCCTCCGACTGCCGATTCCGGACCTGATCGGAGGTGAAATCTGCCCCTATTTCCACGACTTGAAGAGACGAGCGACACCGCGTCGCGGCAGCCCGCCGGCGGCTCAGCGGGAACGATGCTCAAGGTAGAGGTAGCTCGGATCGAACTCCGCGATGCGGCGTAGCAAGGGCAGGTCGTGGATCATCACCCGCCCGCTCCGGAACTCGACCGCCCTCTGTTCCCGCAGCTCGCGCAGCACCCGGTTCACATGCACCGGCGTCAGGCCCAGGCATTCGGAAAGCTGCTGCTGGGTAAGGTCCAGCCGATAGCTGCTTCCCTCCGTCAGTCCGACGATGCCCAACCGCACGTGCAGTTCGCAGAACAGATTGGCCATGCGCGCGATCGCCGTGCGGCGGCCGAGCGACACCGTCCATTCGCGGTGGATTGCGGCATCCAGGTTGGTCCCGAACCAGTAGACGCGGGTCAGGTGCGGAAATTCTTCGGTGATTCGCTTGAGGTTCTCGTGCGACATGGTCGCGACGCGGCACGGCGTCAGCGTCATCACGTCGTGGTCGAGGCGCTTGAGCGTGAAGCTGTGCAAATCGGCAAAGTCACCCGGTACGTGCAGTTCCGTCACCTGGCGCTGGCCGTTGCGCAGGTCCTTGTAGCGCGAGACCAGGCCGTCGAGCACGAGCGTGGATTCGCTCAGTTCCACGTTGGCGTGGATGATGGTCCGGCCTGCCGGATGCTCGCGCACGTCGTCGATGGCAGATCGGATCGCCTGCTCCTCCTCCGCGCTCAGCGAGTCCCGCGCACGCAGCTTCAGCAAATGGCGTTCGATCATGCACCTGTCCCGGCTTCGAAGACCCACCCCTCCCCACCCGTGGCCGCAAACGGCCGCGTGTGGTGGCGCAAGGCCAGATAGCCGGAGCCTTTCACCGACGCCAACCCCTGCGGTGCTCGCCGCCTGCCTCTGGCGCGAGACGCAGCCGGCTAGCTAGCCGCCGATCTGCTGGACTTCCGTGGTGTCGTCGTGCTCGCCCCAGCCCAACGCGTAGGACACCGCAATGATCGCAACCAGAAAGGCGATCACGATATAGAGACCGAGCAGCCCTGCAGGCTTCCTCGACGGGTCCCTCTTGTCCGTGCCTGCCATGATCGCTCCTCCATGCCGCTCGGTCGGTAACGCGGCATCGGCCGATTGGGTGCCTTGGCGGCGGAAGATGCGCCGGGCGGACTAGTTCACTCGTGGCGCAGCAAGATCGGGGGCCGTCTCGCGCATGCGGAGCGGACCGGCGACGACGCGTCCGCTCGACTTGGCATGGTGCAGCGCCAGGTCGGCGATCTCCAGCAGGATCGGCAGGTCCTCCCCATGCTCTTCCGAAAGCGCCACGCCCACGCTGGCGCCGACATGCACCTGCTGCCCATCGACGAAATAGCCACGATCGGCGATCGCGGCGCTGATCCGCGCCTTCAACAGCTCGGCACCGCCGCGGTCCACGGCCTCCGCCACCAGGACGAACTCGTCCCCGCCCAGCCGCGCCACCTGCCCCCGCCCGGCTGCGAGCTGCTGCAGGCGCTCGGCGACGCCGACCAGGACGGTATCCCCCGCCTTGTGCCCCAGCGTGTCGTTGATGCTCTTGAACCAGTCGAGGTCGAGGTAAAAGACGGCAAGCGCGCCTTGGCCGTGCCCCATCCGATCCTCCGCCCAGCGCGCCAGGCCGCTGCGGTTGAGGAGGCCGGTGAGCGGGTCGTGCCGGGCGTGATGGTCGTTGATCATCTCCGCTCGCATCGTCCGGACCAGCAACCGGTTGAGCTGGAAGGCGGCCGCGCTCATGCTGATGAGGTAGAACGGGATCTGGAACATCACGAGCAGCAGCACCGGCTGGCCGGAAAATGCTGCGGCGACCGCGCAGGGCCCCAGGCTCAGCCCGATCATCACCGCCACCAGGCGTGGAGCGCCGAAGTTGCGGAAGCAGATGCCGCCCACCATCGCCGCCGCCGAGAGACAGGCGAGCGCCGCCGCGACCCAGTCCCCGCTCGCGACGCACATGAAGGTGCCATAGCCGACGCTTGCCGCCCAGAGCACGGCAAGCGAGATGTAGATGTCGGTCGGACCCCGCCGTCCCTGGGCGATCGCCTTGCGTCCCAGCACCAGTGCCGGCAATCGCGCTGCCGCCAGCAGCACCTCCAGAGCCACCCACAGATAGGCCGCCGTCGTGTGCATCCGTGCGGCGACGAGCGCCGACACCGCGACGGTGTTCAGCACCCCGCCTGCAAAGATCGGCAAGCTGGCATAGAGGCTGTGCAGCAGCGTCCTGCGCATGCTGTCGGGGATGTCCTCCCCTGGCTCCACCAGCCATCGCGTCAGAGACCATCGGGGCAGTTCGCACCCGAAGCCGGATCGTGCACTCATACAAAGGCTCGCAACCTGTGCACCCCCCGGTGCATCGTTGTTCGCCCTTAATGGCAGAATATCCTTAACAGAAGGTTTGGATCTTCGCGGGCGCCGGGCGGATCGTCATCATTGCCCACCTATTCTGCGCAGGCAGCAATAATGCTGTGCAGAAGAAGGCAAGCATCATGACTATTCATCAACCCCGCTTCAAAGCCGGCATCAAGCACGATTCGGCAACGCAAACACCTCGACTGGACGCAGCCGACAACAACGCCCGGCCGCTATTCGCATTCGAACAGCTGGATGTGCAGTTCGATACCGAACTGGACACGCTCTGGACCTATATGTGTCCGCGGGTGCGGCCCAGCTTCAATCCGGACCTGCTTCGTGAGTTCGGCCAATGGCAGGACGACATCGTCCGCGCCTGCACCAGCGGAACCGCGCCGATCCGCTATCTGGTGCTGGGCTCGCGCTTCCCCGGCGTGTTCTCGCTCGGCGGAGACCTGGACCTCTTCTCCCAGCATATCCGCGCGCACGATCGCGATGCCCTGGCACGCTACGGCCGTGCGTGTGTGCGCATCCTCCATCGCAACATGCTGGGCCTCGACCTGCCGATCGTGACCATCGGGCTGGTCGAAGGGGACGCGCTCGGCGGCGGCTTCGAGGCGCTGCTTTCCTTCAATGTCGTGATCGCCGAGCGGGGCACGAGCTTCGGCCTGCCCGAGACGCTGTTCGGCCTGTTCCCCGGGATGGGCGCCCACTGCTTCCTGTCCCGTCGGCTGGGCGCCGCACGGGCGGAGCAGATGATCCTGAGCGGGCAGACCTACAGCGCGGAGGACCTCTACGACCTCGGGCTCGTCCACGGCCTGGCCGAGCCCGGCGAAGGCCGCCGGACGGTGGAGGAGTATATCCGCCAGAACCGCCGCCGCCACACCGCGCACTGCGCGATCTATGAGGCGTCGCGCGCGATCAACCCGCTCCCGCTCGCCGAGTTGGAAGCGGTGGTCGAGCTCTGGGCCGACGCCGCGGTGCGGCTGACCGAGGGCGACCTCAAGCGGATGCGTCGCCTGATCGCGGCGCAGACCCGCCTGCTCGAGAAGGCCGCCGCCTGATCGCTTGGACGTTCAGGCGTCCGGGCTAGTCTCGACCGCATCGCCGGCGAGCATGGTGCCGACCATGTTCGCCGGCATCGGCCTGGCCAGCAGATATCCCTGCACGGCGTCACAGCGGGTGCGGCGCAGCTGGATCAGCTGCGCTTCCGTCTCGACGCCCTCCGCAACCGTGCGCATCCCCAGCTTGGTCGCGAGATCCACGATCGTCTGCACGATCGCGATTGAGGCCGGGCTGCGATCCAGGTCGGAGATGAACGAGCGATCGATCTTCAACGTCTGGAACGGAAAGCGGGTGAGGTAGCTCAACGACGAGTACCCCGTTCCGAAATCGTCCAGCGTGGTGCAGACACCGACGCGATTGAGCGCCTCCAGCGCCGCGAACGACGCATCCACGTCCTCGAGCAGGACGGACTCCGTCACCTCCAGCTGGAGCCGCCCCGGCGGTATCCCGCTCTGCTCCAGCGCGCGCGCCACCACGGCTGGAAGGTCGGCGGACCGCAGCTGGATTGGAGACAGGTTGACCGCGATGGTGACTGCGTCCGGCCAGTCGCGAGCGGCCTGGCACGCCTGGAACAGCACCCAGCTTCCGATATCGTCGATCTGGCCGCTGTCCTCCGCGATCGGGATGAACTCGGCCGGGGAGACCACGCCGAACCGGCGGTTGGTCCATCGCAGCAGCACCTCACACGAGGTGATCCGCTCGTCCGCGATCCGGAAGATCGGCTGGAACATCAGGTGGAATTCGCCGCGTTCCATCGCTCCCTGCAGTTCCGCGCCGAGCTGGCGGCGCCGCTCGATCTTCTCGTCCATCTCTGGTTCGTAGAACGAAAGCTGGTCGCCGCCGCCCTCCTTGGCCCGATAGAGGGCAAGGTCCGCGTTTCTCAGCAGCGTGTCGGCGTCCCGGCCATCTTCCGGCGCGATCGCCACGCCGATCGACGCGCTGGTGCGAAGGCTGTGGCCGTCGAAGGAAACCGGCTGCTTCACGAGCTCCAGCACGGTGCGGCCGCTCGCAACCGCTTCCTGCTCGTGCCCGACCGCGCACACGATCGCGAATTCGTCCCCGCCCAGCCGGGCGACCACGCAGGACTCGCCGTACCGCTCCCGCAATCGCCCTGCCACCGCGACCAGCAAGGCATTGCCCGCCAGGTGCCCGAACGAGTCGTTCACTTCCTTGAACCGGTCCAGATCCAGCCATTGCAGCGCGAGCTTGCCCTGCCCCGCTGCCACGGCCTGAAGACGATGCTCGAACTCCTCGCGAAAGGCCGTCCGGTTGGCGACGCCGGTCAGGTCGTCGCGCCGCGCCATCGCTGCGTTGTGCTCGGCCAGGGCGGCATTCTCATGGGAGGCGATGGTGGCCTTCAAGATCGCGTCATAGGTCTGGAGGGTGATGTCCATCATCGCCGCCACGAACAGCAGGATCACGGCGGCGAGCACCGCCTTTAGCGGATCGAGCGCGACCAACAGCCCGGCGGCAAGCGGCAGGGACGCGCAACAGAGCTGCGACAGCGCGATCCACGGCCGCCCGGCATTGCGCCCGGCGATCCCGGCAGCATAGCCGATCGCCGTCGTCACCGAGAGCAGCTGCAGCACGCCGTCGTCGGTGCGCACCAGTGTCAGGAGGCCGAACAGGCCGAGCAGCCCGGAATAGCTCAGCGCGCCAAGCCGGTAGAGCAGCTCGTGCCGCCCCGCCGTCCCGGGCCCTCGCGCGCCCTCCGCCAGTTCCTGCCGGTGCAGGCGCACCGCATCCACGATGCGGACGAGCCCGACCACCCCGATCAGGATCGCGCAGACGATCAGCCAGGCGTCCTTGCTGGAGAGGGACACGACGGCGGCAATCGCGGTGCTGGTCAGCGCCCCCAGGATCAGCGACTGGCGAGAGGCATAGAGCGACTCCACCAGTACCGCCCGAACCTGCGCCGTGATCCGGTCATCGGACTGCCGGAGCTGTTTCAATCGAACGATCAAACGCGCCATTGCACCATCATGCGCGCGAACCGTCTACTTTGTCTAAAGGCCGGCGCTAAACGCGTGCAGCCGACCGCTTTCTCTAGAACGGACGCGCGACAGGAATCGACATCCCCGATCCGCGCCTGAGGCGAGAGGAGGCATCGCCCGAACGGAAGATTGGCTGGTCCTCGCCCGACACAAGAAACTGGCGGAGATGGCGGTGGAAGCGGAACTTCCCGGTTCTGCCATCTCGATGCGTTCCGGCGAGCCCATGAGGCCCGCCGGAACCTGCCCATCAGGCCGTGTACCGCTGCCGCAAAGCACGGAGCTCCGCATCGCCCAGGCCCAGCCGGTCGCGCAGATAGCCGCGCGCGCCGCCCGGGTGGGCGTCGATCACCTGGAACACCGCCTCGATATACCGGCGGTCGACGCCCATGAACGCCTTGAGCACCGGCGCCGGCAGCCGCTTCCACGCCGCACTCGATTCGTCGGACGGCACGACCTTGTTCGGATCGAAATAGCGGTTGCTCAGCAGATAGTCGCCGATCACCGTCTCGCGCGGCACGTCGAGGGCGGTCAGCAACAGCGCGGCGGCGACGCCGGTCCGGTCCTTGCCCGCGGAGCAGTTGAAGGCCAGCGGCGCGTTGCCGGCAAGAAGCTGGGCGAACATCCGGCGGAACTGGCCGTTGAATTGGTCGAGCAGCCGCGGATAGAGCCCGGCCATCTTGGCCTTGGCCTCCTCTTCGGACCAGCTGCCGGCACTACGAAAGTCGAGCCCGCCCATGTCGAGGGTGTAATCGTCGGCAAACACCGTCGGCGCCTTGCCGCCCGGCCAGCGCACCGGCGCGGTGCGCCGCTCGTCGGGGCTGCGGAAATCGCACACCGTGCGGATGCCCAGCTTCTGCAGATAGGCGAAGTCGGCCGGGGTCAGCCCGTTCATCGCCCCCGAACGGTACAGCATGCCCCAACGCACCGCCTTGCCATTGCCGGTCTGATAGCCGCCCAGGTCGCGGAAATTCTGGCCGCCCTGAAGCGGCAGCACGCGCTGGTGGCTCGCCTGCGCCCGCGACTGC
Organism: Sphingomonas molluscorum; assembly: GCF_039522995.1. Taxonomy (NCBI): domain Bacteria; kingdom Pseudomonadati; phylum Pseudomonadota; class Alphaproteobacteria; order Sphingomonadales; family Sphingomonadaceae; genus Sphingomonas; species Sphingomonas molluscorum. The sequence goes on from NZ_BAAAEL010000001.1 coordinate 284,423, forward strand.
GGCTGCGGTTGGGCGGCGCCGGGAAGCGTCGGCGCGGCAAGAAGGGCGAGCGCGCCGAGCGCGCCCGCGAGAGGAAGAAGTCGCATGGTCTGGTTTCTCCAAAAGGTCAGAAGCGGATCGTGCCGTCGAGGCCGAAGGTGCGGGGTTCGTTGAAGATGCCGTAGTCGCCGCCGGCGGCGTAGGCGGCGTGGCTGCGCACGAACAAATGCTGTTCGTTGAACAGATTGCGCGACCACAGCGACAGTTCGAGCGCGGCACCGTTGGCCATCCGCAGCCCACCCAGCGCCAGCCGGCCGTTCACCACGAACGAGCTGTCGGTCAGCACGTCCTCGCCCGATTGGGCGCGGTAGCCCTCGGCGACATTGGCATCGAGATGCGCGCGCAGCACCGTCTCGCCGGCGACCGGCACCGTATAGTCGATCGCCGCGCTGCCGGCATGTTCGGGCGTGTAGACGATGAACACGTTCTGCAGCGCGCCGTTCAGGAACGGATTGGCCGCCTCAGGTAGTTCACCATGCGTGTACGCATAGCCTGCACTCAGGGTCAGGCCGCTCAGCGGCGTGACCGATAGGTCGGCCTCGATGCCCTTGATCGTGCCCTTGCCGGGCGCGTTGACCGTCTCGATCGTGGTGCGGTTGCTGTTGTTGAGATTGACCGCGGTGAAGTCGATCTGGATGTCGGTATAGCGCGTCGTATAGGCCGCGAAGTTGAACCGCGCGCGCCGGTCCCAGAAGCTGGTCTTCACCCCCGCTTCAAAGGTCGAGACCTGTTCGGAGCCAAACGCGCGATAGGTGAGCGAGCGCGAATTGGCGCCGCCCGCGCGATAGGCGGTGCCCCATTTGCCGTAGAGATGGACGTCGGTGCTCGGATCGAACGCCAGCGTCACCTGCGGGTCGAAGCGGTCGGCCGAGAAGTCGAAGCTGTACGGCGCATCAGCGCCATTGACCTTGTAGAGCTGGCCACTCTTCTTGTCGTGGGTGTAGCGCCCGCCGATGGTGAGGTGGAGCATGTCCACCGGCGTCCAGGTCGCCTGGCCGAATGCGGCATAGCTGTCCGCCTTGGCGGTGCTGGCGCGATCGGGAAACGGCCCGGTGGCACCGGCCGCGAGCGAAGGCAGCGGCGTCGCCGCGGTACCGTCGGCGTTCCAGCGCATCGTGTTCGGGCTCCAGGCGTCGTCGTCGCCTGCCTCGTGATAGTAGTAGAGCCCGGCGACGTAATCGAACGCGCCGGCGCTGCCGACCAGCTGGAACTCCTGGCTATATTGCTCCTGGCGCAGCGACGCGAGGCTGTAGCGAGCGAAATTGGCGTTCGGACGGAACACGCCGGCATGCGCGCCGATGCCATTGTCCCACTGATCCTGCTCAAGATGGCGATACGAGCTGATCGAGCGCAGCTCCATACCTTCGGCCGGGCGCCAGTTCAGGTGCAGCGCGGCGCCATAGGTCTCGCCGACATTGCCCTGCTGCGGGACGCCGATATCGACCGTGTCGGCGCGATCGGGCTGGACCTGGACGATCGGCGCCAGCGCCGGCGCCGCCGGGTTCTTGTTGATCAGCTGGACGTAATAGGGCGTGGTCACGTCATGGCTGTAGTCGGCGTCGAGCTGCGCGCTGAAGCTCGCGCTCGGCTCCCACAGCGCCGCGCCGTGCACACCCTTGCGATCGAAGCGGTTGAAGTCGTCCTCGCCTGCCAGGGTGTTCTCGACGGTGCCGTCGCGCTTCGACAGCACGCCGTCGAACTTGAGGCTGATCCCCGCGATCGACGGCAGATCGAGATGCGCCTCGGCCGAATAGCCGCCGAAGTTGCGCACCCCGGCGGTCGCACGCAGCCCGAATTCGCCCGATGGCTTCTTGCTGACGATGCTCACGGCTCCGCCGGTCGAGTTGCGGCCGAACAGCGTGCCCTGCGGGCCTTTCAACACCTCGATCCGCTCGATGTCGATCAGCGCCATGCCCAGGCCCTGCGAGCGGCCAAGATAGACACCGTCGATATAGATGCCGACACCGGAGTCGCGGCTCGGCTGGTTGGCATCGAACGGCACGATGCCGCGGATGCCGACGGTCAGCGCCGAGTTGCGCGAGAAGAACGGCGCAACGCGCAGCGAGGGGACCGCACCGTCCATCAGATCGGCGAGGCTCTGGACGTGCCGATTGGCCAGATCCTCGGTACCGAGCACCGAGATCGCGATCGGCGTCTTCTGCAGGTTGGTCTCGCGCTTCTGCGCGGTGACGACAATCTCGGTCAGCCCCTCCTGCTCACCTGCGTCCGCCGGATCGACGGACGGCTCGACGGAGGCGGCAAGCACTTCCTCCTTCGCGTCCCGCGCCGCGGCGCTACCCGCCGAAGTCGTCGCCCAGAGCGCCGCGCCGCACAGCGACAAGGCACGCGCCCTTGTTGAAAAACCCCGCTTCATTGATCTGCTCCCCAATCGAGTCGGCGAGCAATTAGAACGCTTGTATGTAGTTCATGTGACGCTTGTATCTGTGCAGCGGGTGACGGATTATGCCGATCGTGAAACAGGGAACTCCAATGCCCAAAACGCCGGACACTGCCACTCAAAGGGAGAAAACCTCCTCGGAAAAGCTTGTTTCCGCTGTATTTTCTGGACTGGAGCATGAAGGCGGCGCCGCCATCTCGGCGCGTTCCTTGAGCGCTGCCGCCGGCCTGCCGGTGTCGTCGATCTACTATCATTTCGGCAGCGTGGAACAGTTGTTGGAAACTTCCCAGCGTGAGGCGCACACTGCTGCCGAACGCTGGTGCGATGCTCAGCTCGACGCGATCGGCGCAGGCGCGCCCGCGCTGGGCCCAGTGCTCGCCGGACTGATCGACGACTGGTGCGAAACGCAGCGGGCGCTTGCCTTCGTTCGGCGCGAGGCCGAGCTCGCCGCTCTGCGCGACCCGGTACAGACGTCGATCTCGGCCGCGTGGGAGGCGCTATGGGGACGGTTTTGGGAGGCGCTTTGCGGCCGGCTCGGGATCGGCGACATGGCGCAGTCGACCGCATGGTTCTTTGACGGGGCCAGCGCGCTGCACCTGCTTCGCTGGCGTCGGCCAGTCGATCGCGCCGCCCTTTCGGAGCTGTGCGACCATTGGGCCGGCTGGTTCGAGGGACGCGTTGGCGGCGCGGCACCATGGTTCGAGCGCGCACGCGCCGACGCCGCCGCACTGCTCCCCCCGCCCCCGCCCGGCGATGCGGTCGCGGATGCGATCGCCGATGCGGCTGCCGATACGATCTCCCAACGCGGCGTCGCCGGGCTCACCCACCGCGCCGTCGCCGCTGCGGCGGGCGTGACGCTGGGGGTGGTCTCGTACAAGTTCCGGACCAGCGCCGACCTGCTCCAGGGTGCCTTCGAGGCGATCTACCGCCGCATGGCGCCCGAAGTCGGGGAGACGCGGCCGCTGCCGCCGCTCACCCGCGCGGAAGCGCGTGCGAAGCTGGAGGGACTTGGTCCGGAGCGCGCGCACCAGCTCGCCGCCGAGGAACTATTCATGGCGGCGGCACGCACCCCGGCGCTGCAGCCGCTCGCCGCGCGGCTCCGCTATCTGCGCGGGCGCTCTTCCGGCCGCTTTCTCCAGGGGCTGGTCGGCCCGGAACGCACCATCGCGCCGATCGACGCTGCGATCATCTCGGCGCTCGCCAGCGGACGCAGCCGCGCCCAGATCTGCTCGGGTCGCACCACCCGGACGCCGGGCGCCGACTATGCCGCATTGCTCGCGCGGCTGGATCGCGCCTCGGCCAAGTAGGCCGCCGTCATACCGGCGTCATCGCGTGCGCGCAGGGCGCACGCGAAAGGGGCGTCATCTTGCGACATACTTCGCCCGACCGGCTCGGGCCGGCGGCGCTCGCGGCATTCTCGCTGCCGATGGTCGTCTTCCAGACCATCGAGCTGGCATGGCGGGTCTATCTGCCGAGCTTCTTTGCGACCACACTCGGGCTGTCGCTCGGCGCGGCGGGTGCGGTGCTCATGGCGGCGCGGCTGTTCGACAGCGCCATCGATCCGCTGATCGGCTGGGCGAGCGACCGCTTCCCAACCCGCTATGGCCATCGCCGCCCCTGGCTCGCGATCGGGGCCCCGCTGGTGACGATCGGTGCCGGCGGCGTGTTCTTCGACTGGCCGTGGAGCAATCCCGCGCTGCTGTTCGCGGCCTGCCTGCTGCTGCACCTGGGCTATATGATGATGGTCACGCCGCATGGCGGCTGGGCGCTGGAACTGGGCAGGGACGCAACGGAACGGCTGCGGATCATCGGCGCGAAGACCTGGTTCGCGATCGCCGGGATGATCGCGGTCGTGCTGATGCCGGCGCTGCTCGAGCGCGGTTTCGCGGTGGGACGGACCGGGCAGGTCGCCGCGCTCGGCCTGACCGTGATGCTGCTCGCCCCGCTCGCTGCGGCGCTGGCGCTGCGGCTGGTCGCCGAGCCGGCGCTGCCGGTTGAGCGCCGCGGCGAGCTGGCCAATCCGCTGCGGCTGTTCGCGCAGATCCTTCGCTCGCGCGATCTGCGCCCGGTACTGCTGCTGTATCTGTTCGCCGGCTTTTCCGACGCGGCGATCGGCGCAAGCTTCCTGTTCTTCGTCGAGCAGGCGCTCGGGCTGGCGGGCTGGGGCAGCACGCTGCTGCTCGCGCAATCGGCGATCCCGCTGGTGACGCTGCCGCTGTGGAGCAGGCTGGCGCCGCGGATCGGCGCGCACCGCCTGCTTCGTCTTGCGTATTGCTGGCAGGTCGCGCTCACCCCGCTGGCGCTGCTGCTGCCGCCGGGAGCGCTGATGCCGCTGGCGCTGTTCCTGGTCGCGCGCAACCTGTTCTTTGGCGTCGATTATCTCCTGCTGCGCACGATGGTGGCGGAAGTGACCCGAAGTGCCGCGCAAACCGGCCTGCGCCACAGCGCGAGCTGCTATTCGATGAGCAACATCACCCTCAAGCTGGCGATGGGCCTTGGCGCCTGGCTGGCGCTGGAGGCGATCGGCAGCACGTCTGTGCACGGGCCGCTGAGCGCCACCATGCGGCTCGTCTACAGCACGCCGCCGATCCTGTGCGGACTGGCGGCGCTGGCCGTGCTCGGATGGCCGCGCGGTTCACGCACGCGCCGCACGTGGCCTCCGCGCCAGCAGCAGGCTCTTACCGCAGAACCTTGAGAACGGCTACGCGGCCTGGAGTGGGTCAAATCTCAAGGCGGGCAGGTCCGCCTTCGTCGACCAATCGGAGCGGTCATTCATCTGGCTGCCCGCTGTTACGGCGTCGGCGCATCTGCCGGAATCAGCCGCTCCGCCTTCAGCTCGGCCCATAGATCGGCGGGAAGCTTGGCTCGCATCGACGCCGCGTCCTCCGCCATTTGCCGTCCGTTCCGGGCACCGACGAGGACTGCCGCAACGCTCCTGGGCGCGCTGGCAAACCGCAATGCGGTCGTACGCATATCCGTCCCGTGCGCCCGTGCGATCGCAGCGATACGTCGCCTGCGCGCCTCCAGGTCGGGCGTGATCGTGCCGAGATAGTCGATCCGGTCGGCGCCGCTCAGGAAGCCGACGTTCAGCGGGGAGCCGATGATGAGCGGCACACCGCGTTCCAGGCAGGCCGGCTGCAGCCGTTGCAGCGATTCCGTATGCCGGATCAGCGAATATTGCGTCGCGGACAGGAAGATGTCGGGATCGCTGACCTTCAGCGTTTGCAGCAGGGGATCGATCCGGTTGACGCCCAATCCCCATCCGCGGATCAGGCCTTCTTCCCGCATGCGGATGAGTTCGGGCATGGCGCCCACGCGCGCCTGCTCGAAATACTCCGTCCAGCGCTCGCCCATGTCCGCATTGTCGGGCGAGAGATCGTGGATGAACACCATGTCGATGCGATCCACGCCCAGCCGTTGCAGGCTGTCCTCGATCGACCGACGCACGCCTGCAGCGCTGAAGTCGTAGCGCGCCTTGAAGGGAGGCGGCGACGGCCAGACCGGCGTGTTCTTCGGTGTTCCCGCCTCGAAGATGCGCCCGACCTTGGTAGATAGGATATAGTCGCCGCGGGGTTTCTCGCTCAGGAACTGGCCCATGCGCCGCTCGCTGCGCCCGAATGCATATTGGGGCGAGGTGTCGAAGTAGCGGACACCGGCATTCCAAGCGGCCTCGAGCGCAGCCTGGGCATCGGCGTTGGAAGTGGGCTTGAACCCGCCCGCCAGGGGAACGCCGCCCAGTCCGAGGCCAAGCGGCGGCCGGAAGCTCTGGGTCCAGCGCCCGCCCGCCGCGAGGCGCTGCACCGCAGCGGAGGCAGGAGCCGCTCCGTGCATCATGGCTGCTGCTGCGGCGGCGGAAGCGCCACCCAGGAACCCGCGGCGGTGGATGTCCATCTGCAATCTCCGTGTCAGCTCTGCCGCATCTTCCAGGCAGGGCGCTAACGATCGGCATTGATGCTGCACGGCACAATGGCGCGATGGATCGATTGACTATCGAACGCCGGTTGATAGTGGCAGCGGAACTTTCGCGCGAATGGAGGATCGGCTGCTTAGCGATCTGATGGAGCTCAAGACGTTTCGCGAGATCGTGGAGCAGCGCAGCCTCACCGCGGCCGCCGCGCAACTGGGCACCAGCCTCGCGGTCGTGAGCAAGCGCCTTGCCTCTTTGGAACGGCGTGCGGGTGTCCGGCTGATCCATCGAACCACGCGACGGCTCGCCCCGACCGACGAGGGCCTGGACCTGTTCGATAGCGTCGTTCGTGCGATCGAGGCGATCGAAGAAGGAGAGGAGCGGTTGGCTCACGGCCGGCAGGAAGCAGTCGGCTGCCTCCGCGTGACCGCGCCCGTCTCCTTCGGCCGCGCCCATGTGACGCCGTTGCTTGGCGCCTTGTCGCGTGAGCACCGAAAGCTGCAGGTGGCATTGCGGCTGACGGATACGGTGGTCGATCTTGTCGCCGGCGGCTATGATCTCGCCATCCGGATCGGCAATCTGCCCGACAGTTCGGCGGTGATGCGGAAGATCGCCGACAATCGGCGGCTGCTGGTGGCCGCGCCCGCCTATCTCGATCGCCACGGCCGCCCCGGATCCCCGCAGGAGCTTGCTGCGCATCGCCTGCTCGGATTCGGAGCGGGCACGCCCTGGTCGCTGACCGCGCAAGCCGGAGGATCATTCACGGTCGCAAACGGCTTTTGCATGACATGCGACAATGGCGATGTCGTGCGGGATTGGGCCGTGGCCGAGCACGGGATCATGATGAAGTCGCAGATCGACGTTTCGGACGACCTCGCCAGTGGCGTGCTCGAACGCGTGCTGCCGGAATGGCACGGCGGCGAAGCGCCGGTGATCGCGCTCTACCCTTCCGCAAGACTATTGCCGGTAAAGACGCGCATCCTCCTCGATGCGCTCGCAAGCCGGCTCGCAGCGTCCTGAAGACGGCCCTGTTCTGAACAGCGACGTACCGCCCGCGCAGGGCGAGCCGCTGCCGCAAGGCCTTGGCCACTCGGACGAGGGTTTGCCCACGAACGCATTTCAACCCGCGAGTTCGCCTGTTCAACGTTTGGCGAGGCGTCCCTGCGCATCCACCGGCGACAGTTGCTTCAGTTCCGCAAGGCCGTCGACGCTCACCTTCGCCCAGTGCGAGAAAAGCTGCTCGAACTCGCCGGTATTCGTCGCCCGGTTGCGCAGATAGGGGCCAAGGTCGCCCGTCGTGTCCCCGTCTACCGCGCGTCCGAGCACGGCACCGGTGACCGAATCTCGCGCTTCCACCACCAGGACCGCACCTCCGGCTTCGTGCGTGTATACGCGCGTCATCCCCGCGGACATGGTATCCGGCGCCTCCACGTCGATGTCCACCACGGCGGTCTCGATCCGAAGAACGTCGGCGGCGGGCTCGGTGACGATCTGGTAGCCCGCCTTGGTATAGGCCTCGCGAAGCAGCTTCTCGAACCCCGTCCGCGCCTCGGTGAGAATCCGGGTGACGTCCCTGTCGGTCACGTCCTCGAAGATGCCCACCGTTTCGTTGTTGCGGTCGCGCTTCCAGTCCTTGCGCATCGCGACCTGCGTCGGATCCAGCATCACCTTGGTATAGCCGCGGAAGTCCGCCTGCGGCAGCAGATACACCGCATCCATCTTCTTGGCCTTGACGCGCAGCAGGTTGTCCCAGCTGTGTTTGTCCTGCGCGATCGCGGCCGGCACGGTCGCTGTTGCCAGCAGGAGCGATGCTACGATCGCAAAGCTTTTCATCGGGGGGTCTCCTGTCCTTGGATCAGGAGTAAAGGCTCTCGAGGGCCCGGTTCGCCATCGGCAGAATCACCGATCATGGTCGGGATATGTCCGCAGCCCCGGTGCGGCTGCGCGAAGCGCCGGCGGGACAGCAGCTACCGGGATTTGCCATGCGGAAGCCGATGCTCGGCCGATCGTGCGCAGCCACCTCAGAGTGGCAGCCGAGCGGGCGTCCCATGGAACATCACCAACGCCTGGAAACGCGCTTATGACAAATTTGCGCAATCATCACGAGGCGCGAAGATTGTCCGCTCCTGGCGACAGCCTAGCGGCTGAAAAGACCCAGATGCGGTCACTCGAACCCCGTTTGCCTGCTCCGCCTATCCGTCGTTCGTTCAACGTCGCCAGCACCTACCCAGTCGGGCTCTCGGCGGTGAAGGGTGAGCAGCACGGCTTGGTCACGGGCTGGAACTCCATCAGCTCGACGCGCGTACCGTCGGGATCGTAGAGGTTGGCCTGCCACTTGCCGTCCAGGCCCATTTGCGGGCCGTCGTGACGCGGGCTCAGGCGATCTTCCCGGCGCAGAGTCGCGACGGTGGCCTGCATGTTGGGAACGCCCAAGGACAGGTGGTTCAGTACGCCCAGCTGGCGGGCGTCGACCTTGGTCAGCGGCACGTCCGAGCCCGGACCGACCATCATGTATTCCAGCCAGTCCCGACCATCGGGCGTCTGCTGCGACACCCAGTCGACCTTGTCGGGCTCGAATGCGCCATACCAGTACGGCCGGAAGCCGAGCAGGCGGCGGTACAGCCCGTCCTGCTTGGCCCGGTCGTGGACGGCGTAGCCGACGTGGATGATGCGCCCGCTGATCGCGCCGGGAACGGCGTTGGCGTCAGCGCTCGCGGATTGGACGAACTGGATCCCGTTGCCTTCCGGATCGCGCAGGGCGAACCAACGATCCCCTTCGGTGGAGCGCTGCATCGCGCCCAGGCCAGAGACGCCTGACGCGGCCAGCCATGCCCGCAGCGCCGCTGCGTCCGTCGTCGCATAGGCGACGTGCGCCAGCATGCTGGGCCCCTGCCCGGCGGGCGCGGGTAGCACCTCCACGAACTGGCGCGGGCTCAGATAGTAGCGGACGCCGGCCGGGTTCTCGGGGTCCGTACCCTTCCGGGCCCCCAGGACGTGCGTGTAGAAGTGCTCGGACTTTGCCATGTCCCGAGCATAGACGGCGAGGTGCGAGATGCCGGTGATGCCCGGACGCGGACCCGGCGGCGCCTTGGCCCCGAGCAGAGCGGCAGCTGCGCAGGCTAGCACTGCGATACGACGGGTCATGGCAGCCTCTCCTCACCCGGCCGCGTTTGAAGCCGTGGCGAGCAGCCTAGGCAGCGATGTCGGCACTGTCACGGGTTCACGTGCTCGGCTCTCGTCGATACCGTTGCCGAGGTGCGATGCCGCTGTCTGCTACGACGCCGTGCTGGAACAAGAAGTGGTCTCGGTACCGAACACTGACCCGCACCGCTGCGCTCTTTGACCCAAGATCGGCCGCACGCAGCCTTCCAGCCACTGCCTGGAAACGGACGCTCGTTCATGTCGCTGCTGCTGCCGTTTCGAGCGGAAGCGGCTAAGGAGACGCGATCTTCGGAGTCTTCACATGCATGTCGTTGCTTGGTTCGTCTCTGTCTCGCTGTGCGTAGCGTCTCTGATCATGTCCGCACGCCTTCGCGCCGGGCTTGTCATCAAGCTCGCACTCGGCGCCATCTTCGGCGGGATGGCCCTCCTCACGATGGTGGGCTGGACGTTGAAGAAATTCGATATGCAGCCGTCTCACGCGTTCACGACGATCCTGATCCAGGTGCTGCTCACGATCAACGTTACCGCGATGCTCAACATCATGAACGTCGCCTTCCACAAGATGGTCGATGCGCATGGCGCCTTTCATCGGCGCTTCAACGCCGCCAGCCTGCACCGTTTTCCAGTGAGCTTCGTGATCAGCGGCGCCCCCCAGCTCAAGAGGCTCGCGACGACCTTCTGGTCCCTTGGATCAGCGTTGATGCTCTACGGCCTGTGGTTCCACATGAAGCTTTGAACGACAGGCGGGCCCACTGCCAGTAAAGCCTGATGCTTCCCCGGCGGCTTGCGACCGAAAACCCAAACTCAGCTGTTCAGGTCGCATTACCCGTTCCCGAAACCTGCCGTTCCCTTGAGATAATCGAACGCCATATATCAGCGCTGCTTCTTCGTGATCGTCGCGGTAAAATCCGGATCCTTTTTCGCCACCCAGTCCACGAACTTGCGCACGTTCGGATGATCCAGCAGGCCCGCCACCTCCATGCCATGCCGCTGCAATTCGGAATTGGTGAAGTTGGAGATCAGGGTGTGTTGGCAGATCGGATGCATGGGCACGACATCGCGGCCACCGCGGCTCTTGGGTACGGGATGATGCCATACAATGGTCTTGCCGGTCGGCCGGCCGCAGAGCCAGCATGACACTGGCACGGCCGGGGCGTCGTCTTCCTGCGGAAGGTGATCGTAGGGGTCTTGTTTCGAACGTCTCGCCATAGCTCGGTCCAACTGCCTTGATTGCCCTCGCCTGTAGCAAAGCGATCCCGCGCATCATATGGGAAGCGGCCAAACACGGTCCTACCGCCGCGGACCGATCGGGGAAGAACGATGACGGATCCGTTGAAACCTTGGGACGCGGCGTTGGTCCGCAAGTGGCTGGAGCGCCGTCAAGAGGCGTCGCGGCTGGATCAGGCGGCAGCGGACAGGCGCGGCTATGAAGCCCGGGATGATTTTGACAAGGCCGCTGCAGAGGAATGGGCGTGCAATGCGCTGAAGAGCGCCGACTGCATCAACGACCAGGCTGCGCTCGCCGCCCGCCTCAAGGAGTTGATTGGCCAGGACGAATATCCTGCGACGGGCCTCCATGACGATACCCGGTTCGAACGGCATGTTCGTACTTATTTGCGGAGGCTAGTCAAAATGACGAAGGCAAACCAGGGCTTTGAGAAGACTCTCCGCCATCAGTGAAGGTGGCGGCTCTACGCCAGAGTGCCTTCGGCTCGGGTTTACTTTGAGCGTTCAACCGGCGGTCGGTAGAACACCGCAGGAAAGGCACCTTGTTTGCCTCCAGCCGAACTTCGCAAGTCGGCACGAAAGCCCGCATCGGCGCTCAAGGGTATCTGCATCCCTTGCGTCTTCTCCAGGATGTCGAACAGCCTGCCACTGAGCCGTTCCGCCAGATCTTCATGCCCGGGCTGCGCAAGCAGGTTGTTGTTCTCGTGCGGGTCGGCGGCAAGATCATAAAGCTCGTCCAGGTCCCAGATGCCGTGAAAGTGCATGTACTTGTACCGGTCCTCACGCAGGGCGTGGACGGTCGGCGTCTGGGGGAAGTTGCGCTCCCAGTAATATTCGTAAAGCAGCTCAGCACGCCAGGGAGCGGCAGGGTCGCGCGCCAGCGGCTGCATGTCGGATCCCGCCATATAGGAGGGCGCCTGCAATCCTGCCGCTGCCAGCAGCGTCGGTGCGATGTCGATGTTCGCCACCACCTGCTCGATGGTGCTGCCGGGCGCGAACAGCGAGGGGCAGCGCATCAGCAACGGCACCCGCATCGACTCCTCATAGGCTGCCCGCTTGTCGATGAGGCCGTGCTCGCCGAACATGAAGCCATTGTCGCCCATGTAGACGATCAGCGTGTCGTCGAGTTCGCCGCGTTGCTCGAGCAGATCCATGATCCGGGCGATGCCCTCGTCGACCGCGAGCAGCGTCTCCATGTAGCGCTTGTAGTAATCCGCGATGTCGAGCGTGCCGTGATAGGCATAGTCGACGCCGTGCCAGCTGTTGCGCTGGTTCTCGACCCAAATAGGCCGGCCAGGCACGCCGGGCTTCATGTTCTCGGGGTAGCGGAATGTTTCCTTGTCGTAGCGCCCCTTGTGGCGCTCCGCAGGGATGAATTCGGAATGCACCGCCTTGTGCGCGAGGTGCATCATCCACGGCTTTTTACGATCGCGCTTCCCGATCCAATCTAGCGCATAGTCGGTCAGCTCGTCGGTGATATAGCCTTTTTGCGGTACCTTGCGGCCGTCGACGTTGAGCCCGTCAGCGCTCGGCAGATAAGTGCCCTGGCCCTTGAAGCTCACCCAATGGTCGAAACCGGGCTGCGGCGCATCGCCCTCGTCCCCCATGTGCCATTTGCCGATGAAGGCGGTGTCATAGCCGGCGCGCTGCAGATATTGCGGGTAGAAGATCAGCCCGGGCGGGATCGGATGGTTGTTGTCCACGACCTTGTGCTGGTGCGCATAGAGGCCGGTGAGGATCGACGCGCGCGACGGCGAGCACAGCGCGGTGGTGACGAACGCGTTGCGGAAGTGCGCGCCCTCGCGAGCCAGCCGATCGAGCGTGGGCGTGTCCCCGAAAGCCTGCGCCTTCATGAACCCCATGGCGTCGAACCGATGGTCATCGGTGAGCACGAACAGGATGTTCTTGGGCTTGGTGCCGGGCTGACGCGCGAGCCGAAGGTGTTGCGGGGAGGTGCCCTTTGCGCCCTGAGCACCCGCTGCCCAGGAATAGAGCCCGAAGGCGCCGCCGCTGCCGGCGAGCAGGACGCCGCGCCGATCGACTGTGTCAGCCATGCATGTCTCCGTCAGATGGGCCGACACTCTGGCCGGCAGAGGCAGGTCGTTAGAAGTTGAGGCGGATGCCCCCGAACACACGGCGTCCGGCGTCCAGGTAATTGGCCGGCAAGCCCGTTGTGTATTCGACGATCTCGTCGCGATCGAGCAGGTTCACCGCCTCGAGCACCACAGAGGCTTGTGGCGTGACCTGGAGGCTGATGCTGGCGTCCAGCGTACCGAACGCCCGATTGACGCGTCCCATTGCAGGAGCGGTGGCTGCCGACGCCAGATAGCTGCTGCGCCACGAATATGACACCCGCGCGCCGATCGGTCCTTTCTCGTAATAGCCGATCAGATTGTAGTTGTGCTTCGAGGCAGCGGTGAGCTGTGTGGGATCGCTGTTGTCAATATAGGTGTAGTTTAGGATCGTGCCCAAGCCGTCCAACGGAGCAGGGAGCCGGGTGAACGCCTGCTGGAAATAGAGTTCGACGCCTTTCAGATCGACGCCCGAACCGTTGACCAACTCGCTTACCGTGAAGTCGGTCTGGATCATGGTGGTACCCGTCGTGCGGATATAGGAAACCGGCAGGGAAACGATGCTGGTTTCACGCCGGATCAGGCTTTCCAGGTTCTTGTAGAAGAGCGAGGCCCCGACGAGGGCGTCCTGTCCGAAGTAGTACTCGATCGTTGCATCGAGGTTGTTTGACCGGAAGGGGTCCACATAGGGGTTGTTGCGCGTCACCGTCAGCGCATTGCCGTTTGCGGTGGTTGTTGGGGAGATGTCGCCGAGATTGGGGCGGGAGATCGTCCGCGACGCCGCAAAGCGGAGCTGAAGCTGGTCGGTCGCTTCGAACTTGAGGTTGAGGCTCGGCAGCCAGTCCCAATAGCTGCGCTCGACCCGTAGCGGCTCGGCGGCTGGGACGCGGGTCGTGTTGCCGGTCTCGACCTCGACGGTGATGCCGTTGAGGTCGGGGGCTACACCAGCCGTGGTCTGGTTGGTGCGGACGACGCGCAGGCCGAGGTTGCCGGTGAGCCTGCCGAAGGAGAGATCACCGCGGCCGTAAAAGGCCAGGATCTTCTCCTGCACGTCCAGGATGCCGGTCGCATCGTTGGTGTAGGTCCCCACCGCGATCAGTTCCGCATCGCTCAGCCCCGCCACGAAGGAGCGCGCGTCCGAGCCCAGCCACTGGGTGGGAAAGGCGCCGCCACCGTCGTAGCTGCCAAGGAACGCCCCGGCACCAGATCGGATGGGGATCATGAACGGGGCGGCACTGAACGATCCGGCGATCGGCCCGGGCGGCAATCCACCAAAGAGCTGCGAGACACCCGCAGCGGAGATCGTCAGCGTCTTGTTGTCCGAATACACGGCACGATCGGTGTATTTGACCCCGGCGCGCAGCGCGGTCAGCCCCCGCTCACCAAGATCCCGGCGCACGTCGAGCTTGATGTCGCGCAGGCGGTCCGTAGTCAGGCGATCGAGCTCGCCGTTGAGGCTGAGCAGTCGAAAATTCTCGGGGTCGAGCTTCCTGGTGTCGAAGCCATCGAGATAGGTGATGCTCGGGATGGCATCGCCCGGCCTCGCCACCACTCGCGCCGTTCCGTTGATGCTGTCGGCGATGTTGAGCGTGTCGCGGGTTTGGCGCGAGCGCTGCTCCGAACCCTCCAGCACCACGGTCCAGCTGCCCGCCTCGAACTTGCCGCCGCCCACGAGCGAACGGATGTAGCCGCTGCGATCCTGGAAACGCCCGCCGTTACGCAGGTCGATGTTGCTGACCGTGAAGTCGGTTGCAGTCTCCACGCCGTCGAGCATTTCCGTACGGGAGGAGAGGACCCCGCCCGCGCCGGCGAAGTTCTGCCAATTCTCCTGTCGCACCGCCTCAACGTCGACGCGTGTGTAGAAACCGTCGACATAGAGCTCCACCGCGTCGCTGGGCCGGAACTGAACGGAGGCGATGCCGCTCAGCCGGCGGTTGTTCTCGGTGAACATGTCATGGATGATCAGCCCGGGGATGCGGACGAGCCGGTTCGGCTCGATGACGCCGTCGCCGTTGAGGTCGTCGCTCCCGCCGCCGAGCGGCACGCCCTGCGCCTCGGTGACGGTGTTCCAGCCAGTCTCGATCTGCTGCGTCTGGGGGCGGCGCTGGGTGTAAGAGGCGCCGAGAGTCAGCCCGAGCCTTCCATCGAGAAAGGTATCGGCGAACAAGCCTGATAGGCGCGGCGAGAGCTTCCCGGAGTTGCTCTCATGCTCACCTTGCGCGGACAGCGCCAGCACGCGCTTCCCCAGATCCAGAGCGCGTGGCGTCCGGATGTTGACGGTTCCCGCCAGGCCCCCGTCCTCAAGGTCCGCGGTGGGCGACTTGTACACCTCCAGCGTGCGCACGAACTCCGGCGCCAGTGCGGAGAAGTCGAACGAGCGCGAGACGCCCGCAAACAGGTCGTTGAGCGCGTTGGGAACGGCGCGGCCATTGAGCGTCACCAGCGTGAAGGTGTCGGGAAGCCCGCGAATGTTGACGCTGCGACCCTCGCCGCGGGTTCGGTTGATCTGCACGCCGCTGATCCGCTGCACCGACTCCGCCACGTTGACGTCGGGGAAGCGGCCGATGTCCTCGGCACTGATCACGTCGACGATGTTGTCGGCGTCACGCTTGATCCGAACGGCCTGCTCGATGCCGCTGCGGATACCGGTCACCACGATATCCTGCCCATCCCCGCCCTCGGTATCGGCGAGCGGCTGCTCTGCATCTGGCGTCAGTGACGTGTCGACGGTCGCCGTCTGCGCGACGGCTGCAACAGGCATTCCCAGAAGCAACGATGCGACAGCACCGGAAACCCGCGTCCATTCAGCAGTCATCATCGCTCCCTGCAGTTCGTCTTCTTCTATTCTCCTATCAATCGAGTGGGAATAACGAGATAGCTTTGCTTGCGTCGAGAACACCTGCGGTTGTCAGGGCGGCCAAGGTCCCTGCGCTAGGCATTCAGGCGCAGCGGGCGGGTGGGACGTCCCTCGTCGGCGAGCTGAACCGGTGCATCAGCAATCGCTGTCCTCAGGAAGGACAGGTAAGATCGCGCAGAGGCTCGGTTTCCGATCAACGGTGGCAGCGCACCCGCGAGGATCGGCGGTGGCGCCTCAGCGCCAGCCGAGCGCGGGTGCGACGTGCGTGAGGATGGCATCAAGCACATGGGCGTTATAGTCCACGCCAAGCTGGTTCGGAATCGTGAGCAGCAGCGTATCGGCTTCGGCGACGCCCTCGTCCGCCCGCAATTGGGCGATCAACTGTTCGGGTTCGGCGGCGTAGGAACGGCCGAACACCGCGCGCATATTGTCGATCACTCCGATCTGGTCGCTGCTACTGCCCCGCCCAAAATATGCACGGTCGCGGTCGTTCATGAGCGGGAAGATCGAGCGCGAGACGGAAACACGCGGCTCCCAATCGTGCCCTGCTTCCTTCCATGCCTGACGGTAGAGCCGGATCTGCTTGGCCTGCTGTACGTGAAGTGGCTCACCACTCTCGTCCGCCTTCAGGGTCGAGCTCTGCAGGTTCATGCCGCGCTGCGCAGCCCAGATCGCGGTGGCGTTCGACGCCGATCCCCACCAAATGCGCCGACGCAGGCCCGGCGCATGCGGTTCCACCCGCAACAAGCCTGGTGGATTGGGAAACATCGGGTTGGGACTCGGCTCCGCGAAACCCTCACCTCGCAGCAAATCGAGCAGAACCTCCGCATGCCTCCGGCCCATATCGGCGTCGCTCTCCCCCTCCCTGGGCGCATAGCCAAAGTGACGCCATCCCTCGATCACCTGCTCGGGCGAGCCCCGACTGATGCCGAGTCGCAGCCGGCCGCGGCTGATCAGGTCGGCGGATCCGGCATCCTCCGCCATGTAGAACGGGTTTTCATACCGCATATCGATGACACCCGTGCCAATCTCGATCCGGCTGGTTCTAGCGCCCACCGCCGCCAGCAGTGGGAAAGGCGATGCCAACTGCTGCGCGAAATGGTGAACGCGGAAGTACGCGCCATCTGCGCCGAGTTCTTCCGCGGCAACAGCAAGATCGATCGACTGCAGAAGCACGTCTGAGGCGGATCGGGTTGCGGACTGCGCAGAGGCCGACCAATGGCCGAACGAAAGGAACCCGATCTTTTTCATGATGCACTCCGGTTGGATGGATGCCGCCGGCCGCGGCAATCAGCCTCGCCACCTCCTACATAGGATGCGTCTGGCTTGGCTTCGCGGCGGCACAGGGAAACGCATCTTTTCCGCCCCACGACGGGGCTAAAAGACCCACAAAACGCCATTCAGACGCACAAAGCCGCTCCCCAGGAGCGGACATCTGTTCATCTGGTCGGGCATTCACCGACGGCTGTGTCCTGGCTGCGAATGAAGTCGACAAACGCGCGCAGCGGCGGCGGCACCAGACGGCGGCCCGAATAATAGAGGAACGGTCCCGAGAATGCCGGCCACCACTCTGGCAGTACCGGTTGCAACGCTCCGCTATCGATCGCCGGTCGCAGCCAATCTTCGAACAGAGAGACGATCCCGCCGCCTCCGATTGCCACGTCGACCAGCAGATCCGCCGCGCCCGTGACGCTGGCGATCAACGGGCCCTGCGGCTCAACTCGCACGATCTCGCCTTTGCGCTCAAACTCCCATGGACTCGTCAGCGCGCCGCTGGTGAACCTGCCGCGCAGACAGGCATGCTTGAGCAGGTCGCGCGGATGGCTTGGGCGACCATGCGCGTCCAGATACGCCGGTGACGCCGCGGTTGCGAAGCGCTGCACGCGCGGTCCGATCGGTACCGCGATCATGTCCTGCTCCAGCCGCTCGTCATATCGGATGCCCGCGTCGCAGCCCGATGCCACCACGTCGACGAAGCCATCTTCGGCGACGATCTCGACCTGAATGTCGGGATAGGCAGCGAGGAAGCCGGGCAGGATTGCCGGCAGCACCAGCCGCGCCGCGCTCACCGGTACGTTCAGGCGCAGTGTCCCCGCCGGCCGCTCGCGGAACAGGTTTACCACCTCGAGCGCCGCCTCCACCTCGTCCAAAGCAGGCGTAAGACGCTCGATCAGCCGGGTGCCTACCTCCGTCGGCGTGACGCTGCGCGTAGTGCGGTGGAGCAGGCGGACGCCTAGCTGCGCTTCCAGGCGCCGGACCGCTTCGCTGAGCGTCGAAGCGCTCGATCCGACCGCACGGGCGGCATCGCGGAACCCGCGCGCCCGCGCAACCGCGAGGAAGGCGTTGAGGTCGGCAAGGTCGGCTTTCATCGTTCGGTTTTCCGTACAGCCCGTGCGGATGACTCCGACTTATCCGCACGATCCGCAAGCCGTATCTCGGTTCCAGCACACAGGAGACCGACAATGATCGACAAGGCAGGTACTTTCCCGCTGGCCGGGCGCAGCGTGAAGCGGATGGGCTATGGCGCGATGCAGCTCGCCGGACCCGGCGTGTTCGGTCCGCCGCGCGATCCCGACCAGGCGCTGGCGGTGCTTCGTGCCGCGATCGCGGCGGGCGTGAACCACATCGATACGAGCGACTTCTACGGCCCGCACATTACCAACCGGCTGATCCGCGAGGCGCTGTCACCCTACCCGGACGACCTGTTGATCGTCACCAAGATTGGCGCGCGCCGCGGCGAGGATGCGGCGTGGCTGCCGGCGTTCGAACCGGACGAGCTCGCGCGCGCCGTCGAGGACAATCTGACGAACCTCGGGCTGGAGGCGCTCGACGTCGTCAACCTGCGCCTGATGTTCGATGTGCACGGCCCGGCCGAAGGATCGTTGGCTGCTCCGCTGAAGGCGATTGCAGATCTGCAACGCCAGGGGCTGGTGCGGCATATCGGTCTCAGCAACGTGACGCCCGCGCAGTTCGAAGAGGCACGCGGGATTGCCAGGATTGTATGCGTTCAGAACCAGTACAACCTCGCCCATCGCCAGGACGATGCCCTCATCGACATGCTGGCGACCGAGGGCGTCGCCTATGTGCCCTTCTTTCCACTTGGCGGATTCAACCCGCTCCAGTCGTTGGCGCTTTTCCATGTTGCGGAACGGCTGAGCGCGACGCCTATGCAGGTGGCGCTTGCCTGGCTCTTGCAACGCGCGCCCAACATCCTGCTCATCCCCGGCACCTCGTCGGAGGCGCACCTGCACGAGAACCTTACCGCGGCATCGCTGACGCTGCCCGACGACGCCGTCGCCGAACTCAACGCCATCGGCTGACACAGGAGGGCGCAGTAGCACACTGCTGCGCCCTGAACCGCCTTGGCATCCGCAAAAGGCGACATCCGCAGCGGAAGTTCGACCATCCGACATCGGCCGCTCGTTCATGTCGGCGGCAAAGCCTGCGCCTCCCCGAAGTCCCGTCCCCGGCCTTCAACAAAGGCGGCGAGCTCCTCCGGCGCCCCCGCGGGGAACGACCGGCGCAGGAATTCGAGGAACGCCGCTACCCTGGCATTGAGGAGCCTGCGGCTCGGATAGAGGGCCCAAAGCGCGATGTCGGATCCCGCCACGTCACCCCAGTGCGCGAGCCGGCCGTCGGCGATATCTCGGCCGACAAGCGACAGCGGCAGGCGAGCTGCCCCGCCCCCTGCGAGAACCGCGTCGCGGATCATCACCATCGAGGACAGACGCATGACCGGATCGACTTTCAACTCCCTCAGTCCATCCCCTGCGCGCACCGACCAGATCGCCGCGGCATCGCCTCCGCGGACGACGACTGGCGCGGCCGCGTCGGTCGGTCGCGGCACCTCCGAAGCAGCCACCACTACCAGTCGATCGTGCAGGAAGGGGCGGCCGACCAGCGCCTCGTCGGCCGCGGGATCGACGCGGATCACGAGGTCGTAGCCCTCCTCGATCATATCGACCGCCCGGTCGTCTGTCGTAACCTCAAGGCGCACCTCAGGGTGCTGCCGCACGAACTCGGCCGCCAGCCGCCCCATCGCCAGCTGCCCGAACAGCAGCGGCACGCTGATCCGCAGCCGCCCCCGCACCCGCTCGCTCCCCGATGCGATCGCTGCGGCGGTTTCCTCCAGCTCGCTCAGCAACGCGCCGGCGCGTTCGAACAGGGCGCGCCCCTCCTCCGTCAGCTTGAGGTCGCGTCGACCCCGCTCGAACAGGCGCAGGTCAAGCGCCGCCTCCAACTCGGCCACGCGCCGCGACAAGGTGGCCTTGGGCCGGCGCGCGGCGCGCGCCGCTTTGCCAAAGCCGCCGTGGCGGGCGACGAGTGTGAAGTCGGCGAGCGCAAGCAGGTCCATGTCGTTCCACCAGTGAGACGCTGCGTCCAGATTGCGCGCCTAGTTGCGCGTCCATGGATCACGCATCTTCGCCTCGTCAGCAAGACCCAGCGAAGGAGCGAATACCATGACCATTCTCGTAATCGGAGCCACCGGCCGCGTCGGCCGCCACCTCGTCGAGCAGCTTGTCCAGCGCGACGCCGCCGTGCGTGTGCTCACCCGCGATCCCGCCAAGGCGTCCTTTCCTGCCAGCGTCGAGGTGGCGCAGGGCGAGCTGCTCGACATCGATGCCGTGCGTTCCGCCTTCGTCGGCGTCCGCACGCTGTTCCTCCTCAACGCCGTCACCGGCGACGAGTTCACCCAGGCGATCGTCACGCTCAATCTGGCGCGCGAAGCCGGGATCGAGCGCGTGGTCTACCTGTCGGTGTTCGACGCCGATCGCGCCGTCAACGTGCCGCATTTCGCGGTGAAGTACGGCGCCGAGCGGATGCTGGAGGCGATGGGCTTCGGCGCCACCATCCTGCGCCCGACCTATTTCATCGACAACGAGGTGATGGTGAAGGATGTGATCCTGAACCACGGGATCTACCCGATGCCGATCGGCGGCAAGGGCGTGGCGATGGTCGACGCCCGCGACATCGCCGAGATCGCCGCGATCGAGCTGATCCGTCGCGACACCGCCGAAGCCGCGCTGCCGATCGAAACGATCAACGTCGTCGGGCCGGACACGCTGACCGGCGAAGCGGTGGCAGCGATCTGGTCGGACGTGCTCGGCCGCCCGGTCGCCTATGGCGGCGACGACCCCAGCGGCTTCGAGGCGAACATGGCGACGTTCATGCCGAAATGGACCGCCTACGAGATGCGGCTTATGGCCGAGCGCTACGTCAGCGACGGCATGATCCCGGAAGCCCGCGACGTCGACCGCCTGACGGCACTGCTGGGCCGCCCGCTTCACAGCTACCGCGAGGCCGCGGCTCGAATCGCTGGCGCCTAGTTCCATGAAGCGTCCACCTGTTGCTGGGATCGTCCGGCAACAGGTGGACCCATAGTCGGCCATTCAGTGCCTCCGTCGCGTCCCCAACATCTGCCATTCGTTCAGGACAGCTCAGCCGGTGGTGACAAATGGCTGCTTCGGTCGTTCGGATTGCGCAGCTGAGCATCCGTGTGTGGGGCGGAAGAGGACGGGCAGCTTAGTGAGCGCAAAGGCCCACATCCGGTCGTTCAGAGGCTCTCGTCCGCTGCTTACAAGCGAACGCTCGTTCATCTAACTGACTAGGCTTTTGCACGATGAGGCTGTCCAGGGCCTCAAAAGGGCTTTTTACGCTCAGAAGACCACGGGCGTGACGCGACATCTGCTCGGAGAACGGCCTTTATGATCAAGGACAAAAACGTGCCGCGCGCGATTCCGCCCATCGTCGATGTCTATCAGCGTCACGGTGCCGCCTGGGCGGCCCTGCGCGGCACCGCTCTCGTGGAGGCAGTGTGGCTGGACCAGTTCGACGCGCTCTTGCCCGCGGGCGGTGCGGTGCTGGACCTGGGCTGCGGCGCGGGCGTGCCGCTCGCTCGCGAGTTGGTGCGGCGAGGCTATGCGGTCACCGGGCTGGACGTCACACCCACCATGCTGGCGCTGTTCCGGCGCAACCTACCCGGCGTCGAGGTGCTGGCAGCCGACATGCGGGAGCTGGCACTGGGGCGGCGCTTCGCCGGCCTGCTTGCCTGGGATAGCTTCTTCCATCTCTCGCCAGAAGACCAACGCAGCATGTTCGCGCGCTTCCAGGCTCACGCCGCACCCGGCGCGGCGCTGATGTTCACCAGCGGCGACGTCGAGGGCGTCGCGATCGGCGAACTTGAGGGCGATCCGCTCTATCATGGCAGCCTAAACGAGGCGGAATACCGGGCGCTGCTGGAGACGCATGGGTTCGATGTGGCCGCGCATGTGGCCCAGGACCCAACCTGTGGCTACCGCACGGTGTGGTTGGCCCGGCAGCGGGACACACCGTAGCCGATACGGGATCGGCTCCGGCCTCAACATTCTGCCCCGGCCTGAAGGCTGGCCTAT
This sequence comes from Sphingomonas molluscorum, assembly GCF_039522995.1. Classification (NCBI taxonomy): domain Bacteria; kingdom Pseudomonadati; phylum Pseudomonadota; class Alphaproteobacteria; order Sphingomonadales; family Sphingomonadaceae; genus Sphingomonas; species Sphingomonas molluscorum. Next base: position 306,477 of record NZ_BAAAEL010000001.1, read on the forward strand.
AAGTGAACGCTCCTGTCGCTCGGCTCGCCTCACCATCGCCTCTTCAGCTTGCGACGATCCCCGGAACACCATGCTCAACCACGAACCGGTGGTTTGTGGTACGCGGGGAGCGCCGATCCGTGACTTGATCGAATGCGATCATGTCGGTCGTCCAACTTTGGGGCGTGAGCGTGCAGATGGAGTAGCCGCGGCGATCCTCCAGCAGCTTCAGGTCGGGATTGCGCGACAGGATGATGTCGTTGCCCGGCAGTGCGCCCGCCCCGTCTCCGCCGGAGGTAGCGGACGTCGTCAGGAACTCGGCGCCCAGCACCGGCCCGTCCTTCCGGCGGAGATTGCCGGCGAAATGCTGGTGGGCGTCCCCGGTCAGCACGACTAGGTTGCGCACCCGCTGATCCGCGATGTGACCGAGCAGACGCTCCCGTGCCGCCGGATAGCCACCCCAGGTGTCCATGCTGAAAATCGGCTCGCGCGCTCCCGGTGCGTTCCCCAGGTCGAGATCCATCATCAGCACCTGCTGGGCGAGCAGGTTCCAGCGACTTCCCGATCGCGCGAGGCCTTGCGCCAGCCAGCGCTCTTACTCCGCTCCGAGCAGGGTGCGCGCAGGATCGCGGGCCATGAGCCGCTCAAACGTTCCCATCGAGGAAAGCAATGACAGATGTCTCCACGGCCGACGTCAGCGCCCGATAGGAGCAGCAAACGACGGTTGCATGACACTCCCAAAGCTTGGCCTCATGAGCCTCTTGAGAAGGCGGCCATCGCCACGGAAAGGTTGCCTCGGAAGCCGGCCTTGGGCGGTCCTGACGCCGAGTGGTTGGTAAAGCTCCTAGCACGCAAGTGGAACGGGGCCGCCAGCGGCGGAGCAGCTGTCACGGGAACTTCATGCGGCCGGCATAGTCGCTGTGCAGCCATCTTTGGCCGGGGGGCAATGATGCTGCGCGCCTGATCGGCGGACGCGGCCTTTGTGGTGGAGGGTCGACGTCATGATCGAAGTGACGGCTATCGGCGAGCGGCCGGCCGCTGCCGTGCACGATGCGGAAATGCGGCGTGCCTTGCACCGCTTCGTCTCGCAGCGGCTTCGTGACCAGGTTGAGGGCGAGGACATCGTCCAAGAAACGTATCTCCGCCTCTACGACTATCGCCGCACGCGCCCGATCGCGGACGCGGCCGCGTTCTGCTTCGCCGTGGCGCGCAACCTGGTGCACGACCATTTCCGCCGTCAGCGGGCGCACCCGCCGGTCGCAGAGCTGGCGGAAGAGATCGCCTGTCCGTTGCCGCGGGCCGAGGAGGTGCTGGACTACCGACAGCGCGTGGACATTCTGGTCCGCGCGCTCAAGGTCATGCCCCCGCTGCGGCGAGAGATCTTCTTGAGGCGCCGCCTGGACGGGGTGCCGAGTGCCGTGGTGGCGACCGATCTTGGCATGCGCCAGGCTTCGGTCGAGAAGCACTGCACGCGCGCGCTTGCCGACCTCCGGCACGCCCTGGAGCGGCGCGGCCTGTCGATCGGAGGCGGGGCATGAGTCGGCGGGAGGCGCTCCGCGAGGCGGCGCACTGGGCGATGCGCGAAGACGAGGCGGTGCTTGCCGAGGCCCCGCCAAGCGCCGCGGCCGACATCCAGCGCGTCCTCGACGATCCGGCGCTGACTGCGGCCTTGTCAGAGATCGCTGCCAGCAGCCGTCTGTCCGATGAGGAGGTCCGCCGGATGCGCGCGCGTGGCAAGCGGGCCGCCGGCGCCGGGATAGTGACGATGCTGGGGCTGGCAGTCGGCTTAGGCACCTGGCAGACGAGCCTGCCCCAGACGCCTGCCGCGGTGAACCAGCATTTTGAAACCGGGCGCGGCGAATACCGGGTCGTCGCGCTCGCCGATGGGACAAAGGTCGAACTCAACGGCGCGACTAGCCTGGACGTCACGTTCGACGGTGGCTTGCGCACCGTGGCGATGAAACGGGGCGAGGCCCGTTTCGACGTCGCGCACGAGCCGAACCGCCCCTTCGTCGTCCGCGCGGGCGACTCCACTACCCGGGTGCTGGGGACGGCGTTCTCGGTCGATATTGCCAGCCAGGCGGTGAAGCTGGCGGTCTATCGCGGCCGCGTCCGCTTCGGCGGTGAGGCCGGCAGCGCCCGCGACGTGGTGGTGCCCGCCGGCTGGCGCTCCAGCTTTGCGCATGGTGCCGCCACTCATCCGACCCGGTTCGATGGCGTTCCGCAGGACTGGCGACGATCCTGGATCGACACCGACAACATGGTGCTTGGCGACTTGGTCGAGGAGCTCAACCGACGCGCCGGGCCGGCGGTCGCGGCCCCGCCCCCGCATCTTGCCGAACTGCCGCTTTCCGGCCGGTTCAAGCTGAACGATGCGGAAGGACTGCTGGGCGCGATCGGGGAGATCTGTGGATTCCGCGTCGCCCGCGAGGAGGACGGGCTGCGGCTGGTGACGGCGCAACCATGACATTGGCGTCACAGAACTGACGCTGCGCTGCAACAAAATTCTTTTGTCCTGATCCCATGCCGCCCTCGTCTTTGCCTCGGAGGCGCCGTTGCGCCGAGTGGAGGGAATGGAATGAAGATCTGGGGGATTTCCAAGGGCGCGCTGGCGATCGCATGTGCGGCGCCGGTGACGGCTCAGGCGCAACCGGTGGCGACGCCGGCAGCCGCCGTGCGCTTCGACATCGGGGCGTCGGATCTGCGGTCGGCGCTGTCGCACTTCTCGCGCGTGACCGGGATGCAAGTGGTGGTGGCACCGGCGATGGTGTCGGGCCGCCGGACGAGCGGCGTTCGCGGCGCCTTTACCACGCGCGCGGCGCTCGACCAGCTGCTGCGCGGCACCAGCCTGGTCGCCTCCGTGCGCGGCGGCGTGGCCATTCTGAAGCCGCAGGCGAACCTGTCGGTCCCGCGGCCCATCCCGGCCGCAGCCGTGCGTCCGGCGCCGGTCGTGCAGGACAGTGCCTCCTATGTATCCGGAGCGTCGGATGAACTGTCGACCGAGGAGGTCGTCGTCACAGGCTTTCGGCAGAGCATCGCCGAGGCGCAGCAGCTCAAGCGCAACGCGGTGGGTGCCGAGGACGATATCGTCGCCACCGACATCGCCGCCTTTCCCGACCTGAACCTGGCGGAATCGCTGCAGCGTATCCCCGGAATCACCATCACCCGCGACAGCGGCGAGGGCCGGCAGATCGCGCTGCGCGGCTTGGGCGCCGACTTCACCCGCACCCAGCTCAATGGCATGGAAGTGCTGGGCAACACCGCGTCGGGTATGGACAATCGCGGTGGCGTCAGCCGGTCGCGCTCATTCGACTACAGCCTCTTCGCGTCGGAGCTGTTCAGCCGCGTCTCCGTACAGAAATCCTATTCGGCCGAGCAGGACGAAGGCGGCATCGCCGGCACGGTGCAACTCACCACCGCCAAGCCGTTCGACTATGACGGTGCCAAGTTCGTCGTGTCGGCCAAGGGGCAGACCAACACCAACACCAGCGGCGTGACGCCGCGCCTGGTGGGCTTGGTGTCCGAACGTTGGGGCGATTTCGGCGCACTGTTCTCGGTCGCGTACAGCCACATCCGAAACAACGAATATGGCTACCGCAACTGGGGCTGGGGCCTCACCAAATATGCGCCGAAGAACATCGCCCCGGGCATTGATGCCGCCACGCGGGCGAACCTCTTGGCGGGCGTTTGGCAGCCGACCGCCCAGTCGCCGTCGAGCTGGTACACGGATCGTCGCCGACTGGGCGTGACGTCCGCGGTTCAATATCATCCGGGCGACCGCTTCAAGATCGATGTCGACCTGCTCTACGGCCGGCTGTGGGATCATCGCGACGGCTATGCAATCGCCAGCGCCGGTGCCAATCCGCTGACCGGCACGTCGATCAACGGCACGCAGATCATCCAGAGCGCGGTGATCGACGACACCAACACCCTGCGCGCGGCGAGCTTCACGGGCATCGACCAGCGTTCCGAGCACCACATCGTCGAGAACCACACCGACTTCTACCAGACGGTCGCCAATGCCGAGTGGAAGCCGACCGACCGGCTGACGATCCACGCGCTCGCCGGCTTCGAGCAGTCCGACTTCGCCCAGCCCGTGTTCGACAAGGTGTTCATGGAGGCCAAGAACATGGCCTTCAGCTATGACACGCGCCCCGACCGGCCGTTCAACACCTATGGCAAGGACCTGACCGATCCGAACAACTGGCAGTTGCAGCGGCTGGACGTCCAGGAGAACGAGATCGTCAACCGCTACACCAACGGCCAGCTTGAGGCGGCCTGGCAGCTGAACGACGCGCTGACGCTAAAGGCGGGCGGCGCGTACAAGCATTTCGTGAACAGCGGCTACACTTGGGCGAACAAGGTGTTCCACAATGTGCCCGGCCTCACCCCGATCCCGAACGACCTGAAGCAGCTGGTCGGGGTCGACACCACGATCCAATATATCGTCGGCAATGTGGACGGCACCTATGCCTATATCGGCGACAAGCGGAACCTGACCGCGGCCAACCTGCAGGCCGGCAGCGATTATCGGGTGGACGAAGAGACCTGGGCCGGGTTCGCGCAGCTCAACCTCGACACGGAGCTCGGCGGCATGCGGCTGCGCGCCAATGCGGGCGTGCGCTACTACTCGACCGACCTGACCTCGTCGGGCAATCTCGCGACCGGCGCCGGCTTCGTGCCGGTGTCGATCCAGAACAACAGCGGCGGCTGGCTGCCCGCCGCCAATGTCGCACTGGACGTGGCGCGCGACGTCGTGCTGCGTGTCAGCGCCAGCCGCAACGTCAACCGGCCCGGCCTCGGTGATCTCGCCGCTGCAGGATCGATCACGACCCGCCCGAACGGCGGCTCGCTCAGCCTGGGCAACCCGTTCCTGAAGCCCTTCAAAGCGACTTCAGTCGAGGGTTCAGCCGAATGGTACATGGACAGCGACGGTTTCGCGTCGGTGGCCTTCTTCTACAAAAGCATGGATAGCTTCATCACCTCGTCATCGCAGCAGATACCTTATGGCGAGACCGGGCTGCCGCTGTCGCTGCTGATCCAGGGCCAGGACGCCAGCACGCCCTATGATGTCAGCCAGCCGATCAACGGCCCCGGCGCCGACATCAAGGGGGTCGAGGTCGCGTTCCAGCATGACTTCACCTTCCTGCCCGGGGCGCTCAAGGACTTGGGCGTGGTCGTGAACGGCACCTGGTTCGATGGGGAACGGACCGCCTTCTACACCACCGGCGGCGTGACGAGCTCACGCGTGCTGCCGCTCGACAACCTATCGAAGTGGGCGTTCAACGCGACGCTCTATTACGAGAACCCGGTTTGGGGCGCCCGCATCTCCAGCGCCTATCGCGACCGCTATCTGACCGGTGCTGGCAACGCGCTCGCGAATTCGGGCGGCGGCATCAAGGCGACCAACAACGTCGACTTCCAGGCGCACGTCAACCTGCTGCCCAACGTCCGCCTGATCGCCGAGGGCATCAACCTGACCAACCAGCCGATCGAGCAATTCTCCAGCCTGCTCGATGCCGAGCGCCGGGAGGTCTACACCACGAGCGGCCGTACCTTCGCGCTCGGGGTTAGCGCGGAGTTCTGAGGCACCCGCAAGGAAGCACCGGAGGACGCCAGGCGTTCTCCGGTGCCTCCGCCTGCCCGGCCCCTTCTATCGGGGTTGCGCAAGCGCCACTGCCAAGCGAATGTGGAAGAGATTGTCGCCCACCTCCTCCATCTGAACGGGACCCAAGGTCCGGTATCCGTCCGCTTGTATCCGCCGGGCGAGGCCGCCGAGCAGCATTTCCTGCCGCTTCTCCAGGAACGCCGTGTCGGTCGGCGGCGGGATCGTTGCCGTGACGCCGCAGCCCTGCGCATCGCAGCCGAACTCGACGTCCGTCAGCAGCGGATAGGCTTCGCGGACATGGCCCACGACCGTGTCTGGCGGGGTCGGCAGCGTCGCTGCCGGCGCGGCCATAGCGGCTCGGGGCTGCGAAAGGCGGGGTGAAGCGGCCGCCGGGCGCTGGATCACGATCCCCTCGACCTCCGCCGGTTCCTCCTCCGACTGCACAAACCAAATCCCGGCGACGACCAGAGCCGCCGCCACCGCCCACCCCAGCATCGGCATGCTACCGCGCTGTTCGCGATGTGCTTGCATCGAAACTCCCAAAAGCAAAGGCTGGCCGGGCGGTTGAACCGTCCGGCCAGCCGATCCGCAACGCATTCGCCGCCGCAATGCTCGCGGCGACGGTCGGCTCAGCAGATGGTCGAGCCGGCCGGGCATCCCGGCGAGTTCGGACCGGAATCGAGGTTCGGATTGAAGCCCGGCGTGATGCCGGTGTTGAGCGCGGCGGCGAGCACGCCCGCGAAGCGCGAGTCCTTGTTGTCGAAATTTGCGCCGCCGAACACATCGCCCGATACGGCGTCGCGCACGCTGCGCGACGGATAGCCGTTCCAGCTGACCAGCGGCTGGATCACCCACCGGCCGGTGCCGTTCTCGGGCGGCTCGTCGCCGTTGTCGGTCTTGGAAAAGCGCCAAAGGTGCGAAAAGCCCCAAGTTTCGTAGTGAAACACCAGCTTTACATGCTCGCCGCTCGCGTCGCTCTGGAAGCGGAGTTGGCCACCGCTGGTAGCACGAGTGTCCCAATCGCCGTGATCGCCGCGCGTGACGCCCACCACTTTGCTGTTCGTGCCCTGGTCGGTCGTCCACACGATGATGGATTCCCAGTCAAAGGCGTGGGAGAAATCCGATTGCCAGAAGTAGCTGTAGACTCGCGCGCAATAGCCGTTGTTGCAGCGCGCGCGCACATAGACGTTGCTGGTCGCCAGATAATTGGGGTTGCGGCAGGAAGCCGGCGGGCGCGTTGCATAGGTCGACGCCCCGCCGCTGACGGCGCCCGAAGCGTTCACCGCCGGAACGTTGAAGCAGACGTCGGTGTCGAAATCGACGGCCGGCTGGAACCGCTTGTCCAACGCCGTCGCCATCTCGGGCAGGGGTGCTACCGGCGCCGGCCAGCCCTGCGCCTGTGCGGCCGATGGCTGCAGCAGGGCGCCAGAAGCGACGAGAGATAGAGAAAAAAGCGACGCCCAGTGGGCATCATCCAAGTTCTTCATGCAAACTCCTCCTTTGCGAGGCGTCGTACGATCACCTCAATAGAAAGAATGCAACGCACTTGTTAAGCCGTCGTGACAATAGACTTCGGGAGTTCTTAATAACCAATCATACCTTGGCGAATCTTATTGTGGATGATTCGACGCCATTTCGCATCTTCGACCATCAACGTAAAAACAGCGCGAAGTTCATTTGGGAACACGTCGCAGGGGCAGCAATCCGCACCCCTGGAGCAAACTCGTCTAGGTTAAAGACGGACTCGCTTGACGGGATGGGACAAAAATATTTTCGGACGCACGGCTCCGCCCACCCATAACAAATCCGCGCAAATCATGACGAGGCCGTTGCCCTTCCTCCCCGGTGGTCAAGCGGCTGAAAAGACCCAATTTCGGTCATTCAGTGCCTGCACGGGTCGTCCAACTTCAGACACTTGATCATGTGTCGAATTGACGCGCTCCGCAGGCGCACGTCGCGCTGGACCGCCTGAGCGGAATTTTCCGGTTCACCCGCTTTCGCTTGTGAAGGCTATTGAGCCGCAGGCAGGCAGCACGACTGTTGCGGCTCCCCTGGCGCCTCGTCCTATCGTTCCGTCGGAATCAGGCCACCGAAAGCTCGTTGGCCGCCACATCAGAAATGAGCGCTCGCAACCAACGGTGGGCGGGATCGTGGCGGTATCGAACATGCCAAGCCATTTCCACGGGGAAGGTTCCAAGGTCGACAGGCGGAGCCAGGACCTTGAGGCGAGGATCGTTTTCCAGCCGTCGGCAGATCAGCTTGGGGAGAGTGGCGCAGTAATCGGTCACCGCCACCATCTCCGCGACGGCGAAGAAGTTGGTTACGGAGATGGCGACGTCGCGTTTCAGCTGCTGCTGGGCCAGTGCCTGGAACAGCCCTGCGCGCATCCGGCCCGGCGGCACGACATTGACGTGCCTCAACGACTCAAACTGATCGCGCGTGATGCCGCCGCCTATGTCAGGATGATCCGCACGGACGATGCAGGCGAGCCCTTCGTCCATCACATGCTGGACGACCAGATTGTCGGGCGGATCGACAATCCGGCCGAGCACCAGAGCCGTCGTGCCGGAGACAACCCCCGTGTCCGTCAGATCGTTGCCATACGGGGTCAGGCGCAGCCTGATGCCGGGCGCCACCTGCTGAAGCCTTGCGACGATCGCCGGCACCAGCACGAACTCGGCATACCCGTTTGGCGCGATCGTCAGCAGCCGCTCCGCCTGCGCAGGATCGAACTCCTGTTGCCCGAGCACAGCGTCATCGAGCCTCGCCAGCGCCTCCGCGATCGCCGGCGCAAGATCCAGCGCGATAGCGGTCGGCTGGATGCCGTAACGCTCGCGCACGAAAAGCTGATCCTTCATCATCAGGCGCAGCCGCGCGAGCGCGTTGGACAGCGCCGGCTGCGTCATGCCGAGCCGCTCGGCGGCGCGGGTCACGCTGCGCTCTTCCATCAGGGCGATGAAGATCGGCAGCAGGTTCAGGTCATACCGCATGTGTTATAGCGTGCGCGGCATATCTTGAATGCACAAGATAAACTTCTGCAATGTCTAGTGCAGCGTCATCTTGCCCTCGCCCCGCAGCGAAGCGGGCGTGAAACGGAGGCTCACATGACCAAGGGTACAGTGCTCGTGACCGGTTCCAACGCGACCCGCATCGAGCTTCAGGGCGGCGGTTCAGCCGTGATCGGGCAATATCTCAACGAAACCGTGGTGCCGGTGCTGGCGCTGATTGATGCCGGCTACGACGTGGTGCTCGCCACGCCCCACGGGACCAAGCCGCACATCGACGTAGCGTCGGACTCGGTCGATCATTTTGGCGGCGACGAAGCTGCTTATAGTCGCGCGAAGACCTTCTTCGCCGATGATCCGACGATGAAACAGGTACGCACGCTGCGCTCGGTAGTGGAGGAAGGGCTGGACCGCCACCTCGGTTTGTTCGTGCCGGGCGGCCACGCCCCCGCCGTCGATCTAATGCAGGACGAGGACATGGGCATGATCCTGCGCCACTTCCATGAGCGCGCAAAGCCGACCGCGCTCCTCTGCCACGGTCCGATCGCGGTCACCGCCGCTCTGCCGCAGGCCCGCGCCTTTCGCACCGCGCTGGTCACCGGAAACAAGGCCGAGGCGGCGGAATACGCCCGCGACTGGGTTTATGCCGGCTATCGAATGACCGTTTTCTCCGCGAGCGAGGAGCACTTCGCCGAGGAGCATCTGCTTCATGGCAAACTGCCCTTCGACATGCCCGCCGCGCTTGAAGCCGCGGGTGGCGTGGTGACCACCAACCCGATCGATTTCGAGCCTAACGTCGTTGTCGACCGCGAGCTGATCACCGGCCAGAACCCGGGTTCGGACCACCGGATCGCCGCCGCCCTGGTGGAAGCGCTCGATCGCCAGCGCACGGGCGCGTGAAGACGCGCCCGACCGGCGGAGCGCTTCGACCGCGCTCCGCCGGCGCAACCCCACTCACAAGGAGCAATTCAATGTCCACTCACGTCAAGATCATGGCCACCCTCGTCCCCAAGCCGGGCAAGGCGGAGGAACTGCGCACCCTCCTCGACGAGATGATCGGGCTGAGCCGCGCCGAGCCCGGCAACCTGCGATATGACCTGTGGCAGGATCAGGTCGTCCCCGCGCGCTTCGTCCTCGACGAGCTCTACGCCGATGCCGATGCCGTCGCCGCGCACCGGGCGACGCCGCACTTTCAACGCTACCTGTCGGTCATCAACGACCTCGCCGAACGCACGTCCGCGGTGCTCACCCCCATCCAGGTCGCCTGAGGTGCCCTTGGGTGCTGAGGTCCGGTGCGCCTCGGGCGCGACTGCCAGAGCGCTACGGCCTCGCGCGCCGTCGCGCCCGCTGACGAGGCTTACAATGCCGACCGCATCCGCGAGCTGATCCAGACCGCGGCACCACGCCCAACATACCGCTCAAGAGCAATCGGCGCTTCAGCAAGCGGCTTTATCGCCAGCGCAACCTGATCGAGAGGTTCTTCTCCAAGCTGAAGCACTTCCGCCGCGTCGGCACCCGCTGCGACGAGCTCGCAGCCGACTTCCTCGCCATGGTCCAGCTCGCCTCAATGCGGCTGTGACTCCGGAACTTATGAGTCTACGCCAAGAGCGAGGCTCTAGCACAGCCGAAGGAACGAAAACTCCGGGGCCGTGCGATCGACAGAAGCACGCTGATGATGAGCTTTGGCTTCAGATGCCAAGCGTTCGCCGCCGTCCGCCTAGGGCCGCTACGAAAGTGGGCATGGCTTGGGCAGCACCGCTGCCGAGTCCAATAAGTCGCTGAAAAAGAGAAAGCTCTGGCGGAGAGGGAGTCCGTAGAAGATCCTCTTCCGCTGACGTTCGCGAACGATCGCAAATGACCGGATAAGCACTTACTTACAATGGCTTGGCGAACTTCGGTGTTGCTCAGCCGTCCGGGTTGGTTCGCGCTTGTTCGCCTAGAGCCAAGTTGAAAGTGGGCATAGAAGTGGGCATGAAACAGGTGGAATTCGAACCCTCTGGAGGCTCATGGCACGCACGTTGAACCAGCTAACCGCACGGGAAGTCGCTTCGCTGAAGGAGCCCGGCCGGCATGCGGACGGGGGCGGATTGTATCTGCGCATCACGTCAGCGGGCGGACGCTCCTGGGTGTTCATGAAAGCATCAAACGGCAAGCGGGCCGAGATTGGCATTGGCGCTGCTGCGTCGGTCAGCCTGGCAACCGCACGTCGGATCGCTGGCGAGATGCGCGAAGCGGTCGCCACCGGAAAGGATCCGCGGAGCGTACTGTCACCAACCGAGGCTCAGAATGAACCAGCCATCCCAACCTTCGGCGCCTTCGCCGAGCAGTATATCAGCAGCGTGGAGGAGGGTTGGAAGAACCCAGTGCATCGTCAGCAGTGGCGGAACAGCCTGCGCGATCATGCCAGCCGCATACGCGACCTGCCCGTCACCGACATCAGCACAGACGACGTGCTCGCGGTGCTGCAGCCGATCTGGCTTCCCAAGGCCGAGACCGCAAAGCGGGTACGCGGTCGTATCGAAAAGATCTTGGACGCTGCCAAGGCTCGCGGCCTCCGCCCACGCGAAAGCATGAACCCGGCAATGCTGCGCGGTCATTTGGCACTTCTGCTGCCGAAGCAATCCAAGCTGCAACGTGGCCACCATCCTGCCCTACCCTTCCGCGAAGCGCCTGTCTTCATGGCCGCCTTGCGGGCACGTCCTGCCCTCGCGGCACGCTGTCTCGAGTTTGTGATCCTGACAGCAGCGCGCAGTGGAGAGGCGCTTGGAGCCACCTGGGGTGAGATCGACTGTCACCAGAAGCTCTGGACGATACCGGCCTCACGAATGAAAGCAGGCGCCGAGCACATCGTCCCGCTCTCCGACGCGGCCATGGCCCTTCTGCAGTCGATCAGACCCGATGCAATGAACCCGAGCGAGCCGATCTTCGCAATAGCCGGAGCCGCTCGATCCAACATGGCTATGACCATGTTGCTGCGTCGAATGGGTTATGGACACGTGACGACGCATGGCTTCCGCAGCACCTTTCGTGATTGGGCCGGTGACACCACAACCTACCCCCGCGAGATTGTGGAGCAGGCACTCGCCCACACCATCCAGAACAAGGCTGAACGCGCGTATCGCCGCGGCACTGCCGTTGATCGCCGGCGCCAGCTAATGCACGACTGGGCCGGGTATCTTAAATAGGACAACCGCGTTGAGCACCGAGGAACCGAAGAAGAAACCTCTTAGCTTGGAAAGGGCGCTGCCCCCCAGCCAGGTTATAAAGCAGTATGGCGGCCTGAATGGAGGGCCTGTTCACGCTCGCGAGATCATTGCGCTTTCCCTCAGAGAGGGAACCATTCGCGCCCGAGCGGCAAAACGATGGGAATCGTCGGAAGAGACTTTGCATGCGGCTTGGAAGACGGAGCCCGAAACCGAAACCCCGCTGCGCCAAATTCGGATTACAAAGGAGCACAAAGTACCAAGGGCCGTCTGGCGCAAGTCTGTCTGCTGGCACGACGACGTAGCCGGATGGGACTTTAGGACTGGCAGACTCTACGTCACTACATCGCTACATCCTACCAGACGAATCTTAATGCGACGCGTTCGACTCAACAGCGCAGATGTGAAGAAAGTTATGGTTCCTGGATCTCTTAGCTTAGGAGCTGGCTCGTTCAGTAATTTAAAGAGCCTCGAACAGTGGAGAATTTTTTGGCACGAGCTGTTCTTACTGGCCACGAACAATGGAGACCTTGCCAAGCAATCACGGCTTGCAACTATCACATCAGATCAGAAGGTTCTTGCTGAAATAGATTCCATATTGAGTAAGGAATATGGATTTTGGCAGGATAACCCAAACACCGTTGATGAAGAGATTGCGTCTATAGTTGCCTCACGTAGCGTACTAAGCTTAGCTGATTCCACAGTCCTAGACGAGATAAAGGCTTTGCGGCAGACTTTGAAGCTGAAGCGAGCGTACAAGACTGCGAAGAGCAAGCCGGCCACGTGAGCCGCTTACGTCCCCCGGACACGAGAATCGCTCCAAGGATCTGAGCGGCCGCACTTTGGGGGTAGCAGCTGCTCCCCCAAAAAGGGCTTCGAGCTTCAGAACCGCGATATTGGGGGACAGAACCCGCCGGGTATTTTGACCTGCGAATCTGCGTAGATGCCCTTCCCCAGCTCGGCCGCCGGTCGAGTGGCCCACTGGGGATTTCAGAATGTTTGATTACATTTCAATAAAGGAAGCGTGTGCGGAAACACACCTTTCCAAAACTACCTTGTACAAGCTCATGGCGGAAAACCGGCTGCGCAGGCTTAAAGTCGGCCGTAAGACCTATCTTTCTGTTGCGGAACTCAAGGCTCTTTTCGGAGGTGAGAAGTGAGCAATAAGAAGGGTCTGAACCGCAACGAGGGTGCTGCTGCAGGCGCGACGGCCCCTGGTAAGCGGGATCCGCTGGCAGATATCCTGGCGGCGTCGCCTGAGATGACCAGCATAGCGAAGAGCCTATATCACAGCGGCAGTTCAAGGCTTTCCTTCGCGCCAGTCGGGAGTGAGCATGCCATCGCGACGATGACAACTGAGGTTTCTCGATTGGCTTGCGAACTCGTGCGCGACGGCCGCCTACAAAGCATCGCTATTCAGAGCCGCTACAATGGCAGCTTGGACAGCCGACAGTCGCATCTCCAACTTGACATCAGAAAACTTTCAAAATTTCACACCTCGGCAAAGAAGATCGCCCCTAATTCGCTGTCGCGCGTGATCACAGCCATTGGCCCCTCCAGCATTGAGGGGGAAGCGTACAGCGCCTTTGCGGTCTTCATGACGCTGATATTGGAACTCGACGGCGAGCAAAGCCGCCCCGTTCTCCCCGACGTGCGTTCTGGTGCTGAACCGCTAGGCCCTCGCCCAGCGCTTCGAACCGAACGTTGCGACAATCCCGACGAGCGAACCGCCCGCGGAGTCGTCGAACGGTTCATGCAGGCGCACAAGCTGCTGCGGGCCGATGTAAGCCAGCTTGCCAAGCAGCTACGCATGATACCGTTCAAGGAGCATGCGCAAGCACGCCACCTTGCCACGCTCCAGATGGACGTCTTGCTGCCCCTTAGCAAAGCCTTCTTCGGGGCAGGCATGGGTGAGACGATTCTGCGGATGGCGTCAGCCGCGCCGCTCGCCGAAGCGCGCAACATTAAAAAATCGGAGGGATCGATGAGCCGCGAATATGTTCAGCATGTCATGTGGCTCGACGCGCTGAATAACTGCCGGCCAGCACCACCCTTCATCAACCTGTAAACGGCAGTCGCCGGACTGGTATCCTGTGACCAGTCCGGCGACACCCCTGCCCTGCTCGAACTCAGTTACGGCAGCGGGCAGCCTGTAACCCACCCCCTCCCCAGGTAATACCCCTCCCCAGCCTACCCAGCTTATAGGTTGGTGGGGTCTAGCGGGTCATTGCCAGGGTTCTCTTCATGGATCCCGTACCACATGTCTTTCCTCGAAGCTCGTTTGAGGGCGCGACGCGCTGCGCGCGCCAAATTCGACTCATTCCATCAAAAAGTTGCGCGTGGGTTGGCGTACTACGTACCACCGCGCCAAGACGGACACGTCCTGCACTTCTCGAAACCAGATAATCCGCCGTACGGCTTTTTGCCGCTGGCCAACATGCAGGTCCGGCGGGCCGCCACCTACATCCTGATCGACAAGATGCTGGAACAATACCGGCGTGTGCGCCGGGACCCCGACGTGCGGGCGTTTCTCGCCACCTTTGCCTGGAACGCAGGCCTCACCCCCATCACCGCACCAGAGATCGACCTAGAAGCCATGGAGAGGTCCGTTCGTCGCCAGCTCAACCGCCTTGGTCTGAATGCCGTATGCGCATTCGACATCGACGTATTCAGCAGGCCGTTCGACGGCGAGCAGACACGCTACCTCCATTTTCACGTGCACGCGTTGTGTTGGACGCGAGATCCCAAGTTCCAACCTCGCAACAGCGCTGAGAAGCTCTGTAGCAGCCGGGCCTTCCCGAACCGCATCGGGGTGCCCAGCGTGACGTTTCGCTCCCGCGCAGAATCCGCTGCGCAGTTCGCCGGCTTTCAACGCGCGCTCCCGAATCAGGATCAAACCGCGGCTTCTATGGCGATGCTGGCCCAGTACATCCTCAAAGATACCTGCGTCTCCAAAAACCGATATCGAGGCCGTGACGGCCGGATGCGCACGCGACCCGAGGCTGGACGTTTCACGCCCACGGTCGCGCTGCGCTTCGCGGAGATTTATTCTCAGATATCTCCGTACGACGCCGTGTTTGCGGTAGGCCCGGAAGCCAGCATGATCACCGCCGCCTACGGCGCCCGACTGCGCAGGTGGGAACGCCGCAATCGTGAGCACGGGGAGCAGTGCGACGAGCACAGGCTGATGGCTGCCTGGGCACGCTACTTCGACCTGCACCCCGAGCTTGAATTTGCCCCCAGCAGCATCCACCAGCGTCGGCACACGCTGGCAGCCTCGTCCACCTGCTAACCCCAACTTTGGCAGGCGTCGTGCCGGTGGTGTCGACGCCTGCTCGCAAGTGAGGGTCGGCAGTCGCTATGTCGGGAGCGCCAGCTGCAGCTAAGGCCTCGTTTGGCGGTCCACGGGATGTTCGTTGTACCTCCGCGATAGCTGCTCTCCGCGCGAGAGAGATAGCATTGGCGATGGGAAGCGAATCGACCGCTTCGGGGCGCCGAGCTTACTTCCCCGGCCTTAGCCTGGGCCCGAGAGCAACGGCTGCTATGCGCCCCAAACTCAGTCGTTCAGGCACGGCCTGCCTGCTCCCAAAAAGCCGCCGTTCATTGATCTTGCTTGAGCAACGGCTTGAGCGACCGACTCTGAGGGCATTGCCGTCAGGCAGCTATCGGGCGCCTCGGTGCGGATAGCTGACGTACGCGGACCTTTCCTGCGCATTGTTTCCTGAACGGGTTGATGAACGTTGCCCCGCGGAAAGGACCGGCTCTGAGCGGCCCTAATTCCGCCGTCCGGTAAACGGCCGTTTGATGAACAACGGCGACGCCGTTGCCGAGATCGCGGCAGCTTCAACCTACGAAGCGCCGCTGACGACTCTGCGCAGCGACGAACAACGTTCCACGCCGAGCCGGCGACGCTATCCGTCTGTCTGATCCAGGCATCCTCTCGGCCACAACACCGGATATTCGGGACCGGCTCCTTCGTTTTCCTCATGGGAGGAGATTGCAAATGGCAAACACCAACATCGCGACCGACGAAGCCGATCGACTAATCGCCTCGGACAAGATCGAGGGCACCGCTGTCTACAACCGCAACGGTGACAAGATTGGCTCAGTCTACAACTTCATGGTCGACAAGCGCTCGGGCAAGGTCGAATACGCCGTCCTATCCTTCGATGGCTTCTCGGCATAGGCGAAGACTATCATCCGCTACCCTCGGACCAACTCACCTATGATACCGAGAAGGGAGGCTATGTGGTCGATCTGACCAAAGAAGTGCTCGGAGGCGGTACGCGTTACAGGGTAGGACAAGACGACGTTGGACCGTGCCGATCGCCGGGAGGTCTTTGGCTATTAAGGGTCGGACTACCTATTGATACGGTATGAGCGGCGGGAAACCGCCGCCCAGCACTTCATGCTGCGTGAGCCGGTATCTACTCAGCCGATGCCTTTCCGGTCCTGATCGATAACTTGGGACGCGACCGAGGACCTTCACCGCTTGGAAGGTGTCTGTCCTGCTTTACCGCAATGCCTTCCAGCCGGGCTCTCAGCTCGCGCGCCTGCGCGTTATATTCGATCGCCAACAGCCTGTGCGCGGAGGCCGCCTCGATTGAACGGGCGGACACCGCCGCGGCGGTTTCGTCGCGGGCGCGCCGCTCGTAATATTCGAGATTCTCCTTGCTCACATACCTCTCCATCCCGCTTGCATCTCACCGGGAAAAGGACCGGCGGATGTCCGACCCGCGCACCCGAACGCAAGCTGCGGTGCTTCCTGCCGGCTCTCTTGGGTAGTGCCCTGCCACCGATATAGGTCCGGGTCGGCTTCGATGAAGGTTGGCGGCTTGAAGTGTCGGCTACCTGACAGTTGGCTGACAGCATGTTCCACTGACCCCTCCCATTTTGTATCGCTTACGTTACCAGTTCCAGGCGACATGCCGCAGGGGTTTTCAGGGGGATGTTCGTTGAGTTCGCGTGAAGCTTTTAGTTCCAACCTTCTTTTGACGCTGATGGAGGATGATGATCTTGCACTGCTGCAGCCGCACCTGACGCGGGTAGAGCTGGGCCGAGGCCAGAAACTCGTCGTTGCCGGCGAACCGATCGAGCATATTTATTTCCCCGAGGGAGGGGTCGCGACCGTTGTCTCGACGTTGCCGGGGAGCGGCAGTGCTGAGGTGGGCATCTTCGGCCGGGACGGCCTTTCGGGCTTCTGCGCGATGATGGGTGCTGAGAGTTCGCCGTACGATACGATCGTGCAGGTTGACGGAGCAACCGGCCTTCGTGCGGATACCGCGACGCTCACCGAGCTGACGGAGCAGAGTCCAAGCCTGCGCTCGTTGCTCGCGCGCTACGTGCAGAGTTTCATCGTCCAGTTGGCGCATGGCATCGTCTGCCATGTTCACCACCGGATCGAGGCCCGCGTCGCGCGCTGGCTCCTCATGTGTCACGACCGGATTGACGGCGACGAAATCATGCTGACGCATGATTTTATCTCAATGATGGTCGGCGCCCAGCGCACCAGCATCACGGTCTCCCTGCATATTCTCGAAGGTGTCGGCATGATCCGCGCGCAGCGGGGCCGGGTAACGATCACCGATCGCGAGAAGCTCGAAGATATTGCTGGCGAGGCCTATGGCCTTCCGGAAGCCGAATATCGTCGCCTGCTGGGGCCTCTCGGCAAAACCGCCGCCCGACCTTCCTAACGGCAATGGGCGCTAGCGTACGAAGATACAGGCCGAGCGCCACGGCTGCAGTCGACAAACCTGCAAATTTGAAAGGCGGGCGATGATAGATTCCGGCGAGGTTCGGCTGCGGGAGCTGGAGCACCGGTTCAGGAACATTCTGACCGTCGTGCGTTCGATCGTGAGCCAGAGCCTGCAATCCGCGGACTCCCTGGAGGACGCCAGAGCAACGATCGACGACCGCCTTGCCGCGCTGGGCGGCGCGATCGAGCATCTGCTGTCGCATCAATGGCAGGCCGCCCCGCTGCCCGCACTGGCGGAACAGGCGGTCGCACATTTCTCCCCCTATGCGGAGCGGGTGCATCTCGACGGCCCGACCTTCATCATTGGTCCCAGGGCTGCGATGACGCTCACCCTCGTGTTCCACGAGCTGGCGACGAACGCGATAAAATATGGCGCGCTGTCCGGCGAAGCAGGAATCGTCGATCTGGCATGGAAGGTGCTCGGATCGGGTAATGAGGCGCAACTATGGATTCAGTGGGCGGAGCGCGGCGGCCCGCCTGTAGTCCAGCCCAAGCGGCAGGGGTTTGGAAGCCGGCTGATCTGCACCGCCGCGAGCCGCAGCCTGCGGGGCCACGCGGAACTGGACTTCCCTGTAACCGGCGTCACTTGGACGCTGATCGCACCATTGGCGGCGATCGGCGCCTGATCCATGATGCGACATCTCCCCATCGGCCGGCTGGCTGAACGGCTGGAAGCGTGGCCGGCCTGGCAGGCGTGGCTCACCATCATCGCGGCAGCTGCCGCCCTCGCTTCCGTGGATCATGCGAACCCCGGTATCGGCATGGGGCCGCTCTACGTCCCGCTGATCTGCGCCGCGGGCTGGTCGCTGGGCGAGCGCCAAGCTTACCTAGTCGCGGTCGCCGCCGCCATCCTGTCCATCAGCTCCTATCTTGGTGGATACGGTGATCAGCGCCCCGTACCCCTCGGGGTAGAGGTGCTGATACGCCTCAGCTCCTACATCTTAATCGCCGTCATCATCAGCAGCTTTCGACGCTCCTTCAATCGCGAACGCTTCATGGCGCGTCGCGATCTGATGACGGGAGCGATGAACAAGGCAGCATTCGAACGGCACGCAGAAAAGCTGCTCCGCACCGCCTGTGCTGCCGGCAGGACCATGCTCCTCGCGACGATCGACCTCGATGACTTCAAGGCGCTCAACGATCAGCAAGGCCATGCTGCCGGCGACGCGGCGCTCCGCGCCTTCGCCGCGGGAGCGGCCGGCGTGCTCCGGCGTCAGGTGACCTGAGCCCTACGGATTGGTCCATTCTTTGTGAGAGATTCCCGGTTAGGTTTGGCAGGTGCCGGACGAGGGAATCCGCCGATGAAGAAGTCGAGGTTCAGCGAGCAGCAGATAGCGTTCATCCTCAAGCAGGCCGAGGATGGAACAACCGTCGAGGAGGTTTGCCGAAAGGCCGGCATATCAATCCAGACCTACTATCGATGGCGTAGCAAATACGGAGGGCTGATGCCGTCGGAGATGAAGCGCCTGAAGGTGCTGGAGGAGGAGAACGTCCGGCTGAAGCGGCTGGTGGCCAACCTCAGCCTGGACAAAGAGATGCTGCAGGATGTCATCCGCCGAAAAATGTAGGGCCTGGTCGAGCCCGGGAGATCGTCGGCTATTTGCAGGCGAGCTACCAGGTTAGCGAACGGCGAGCCTGCGGCGCGTTTCCGATCAATCGATCGACCCAGCGCTATCAGTCCCGCCGCCTCGATCAGGCCGGCCTCAAGATGCGGATCAAGGAGTTGGCTGCGACCCGTGTTCGCTACGGGTATCGACGCATCCATGTGCTGCTCCGACGGGAGGGCTGGGAGATCAACCACAAGCGCACTCATCGGCTGTATCGCGAACTCGGGCTGCAGCTGCGCAACAAGACACCCAAGCGCAAGGTGAAAGCAAAGCTGCGCGATGACCGGACGCCGGCGACGGCACCCAACGAGTGCTGGTCGATGGATTTCCTGTCGGACCAGCTGTTCGACGGGCGCAAGATCCGCGTGCTGTCGATCGTCGACAACTTCACCCGTGTGTCGCCAGCGCTTGACGTGCGGACAAGCTACCGCGGATCTGACGTGGTCGAGACGCTCGACCGCATTGCCGCGGCACACGGTCGTCCCAAGCGCGTTCGTCTGGATAATGGCCCGGAATTCATCTCGAAGGATCTCGACCTGTGGGCGTACCAGCATGATGTGGTGCTGGACTTCAGCAGGCCTGGAAAGCCGACCGAAAATGCGTTCGCGGAGGCGTTCAACGGCCGGGTGCGGGCCGAATGCCTCAACGCATACTGGTTCTTGAGCCTGGACGACGCACGGGTAAAATGTGAGGCGTGGCGGCGCGATTACAACGAGCACCGTCCGCATAGCTCCCTCGGCAACCAGACCCCGATGGAGCGCGCTTTTTCGTCAGGGCAGGCATGCCTGCCCTGACGAAAAGAGAGCCGGTTTTCTCATAAAGACCGGGCCAGAGACGGGGTGAGGCTCACCTCGATCCAGACTGTCATAGTCGATGGACCACTCAGAAGGGGGCAGCTCAAGGCCGCCACGGTCGACCGGGTGGTTGTTATAGCCACCCTCACGCGCGATCACCTCGTCGACCAGCTGGGTCGCCGTCTTTGGCATGGTTCGTCCTTTTCGGGCGTGCTGGCCGGGTTCATCGTTCGGCCATAGTTGAATGGCAGCGGTTCGAATGAGCGCGCCTTCCCTTGTCGCGCTCTCGCCCCGGCTCCCGGGCAGCAACACGAAGAGCCGGGGCGACTTCTTCGCTCTTCGTGGACGCGCAGCCTGGACCTCCGCCGACGACGATTATCTTCCAGATAACGCGGCTTCTCGCTCACATTGGTCAGCTGTGTCGTTCCCGCCATGAGGCGCGGATCAGTGCAGGTCACAGGGGGTTCAGGATGCAGCGCGCAACGTAAGCGCGTCGAAGCGTACAGGTGCCTTATGTGGTTAACGTTCTTCCTAATGGTTGCGGTCGCTGCCACCGTAGCCGGGCTACTTTGGCATAGGCGGCAGCGGAACCGTCAGCTCCAAAGGCGGGAGGCCAGGCGCCTCCGGCACGAAGCTCAGGCCCGAGAATGGGAAAAGATGGTGAGCCAGCTGCGTCGCCGGCGCCAACACTCGGACCGGCAAACCCATTCGGCTGTGCGATCACAGCCTCGGAATATTGGTCGACGATGAGCTGAATGGCCAGAAGTACGGGACTCGCCCGACCCTGTTAATCCTGGCGTAACATTGCCTTGGCAGAACAACCGCTGTCCGGCTCTCCTCATGAAGCCGGCGCCCCTCTCCTAAGAACCTGCCCCGCCTGTCCCTTCAGGTGGGGCTTTTATCAATCGTGTTTGCGCAGTTCCCGGGTCAGCCGCTCGATTTCATCGTCATCGCTCAGCGTCCGCTCAGCTGGATGGGGCGGCGCCGGTGCGCCACGCGTACGGGTCATCGCCTGGAAGCCCTCACGGACCGCGTTGAGCATCTGGCTCTTCGCCATGCCGATCAGGCCATAGCCGATGCCGGCGATGGTCATCGCGCTGATGCCGGCCGGCAGCAGGTCCAGCTGGTGCGCCTGCGTCCACAGCGCCGCGATCGCGCTGCACAGCGCCGTCACCGCCAGGTCGAGCGCGATCTGCTTCTTGCCCTGAGTGTTGAGATAGACGCACAGCCGCGTGATCAGGACGATCCCGACGGTCACCACCAACAGCCCCGCCTGAAACTGATAGCCCGCCATCGACCATACGACCGGAATGGGAACTGCCGCGGCCGCCCCCGCCGCAGCCGCCTGAGCCTTCACCGAAGGAGGACAGCCGCAGCGGCAATGATGCCGCTCAGAAGCACAACCCCCGCCGCTCGCGCCAGCACCGGTCAGCGAGACCACATGTCGACCGGCGGCGGACCACTGCGCAGCTTGTACTGGATGCCCGGCTCGCCGAGCACCACGATCGCCATCCACGAGAAGCCGCAGCCCAGCGCGACCGGATCCAGCCACCGCTTCGCCATGACGACGCGGGCATAGGTGGCCGGATCCGCCGGGTTCCAGCCCCACAGGTTCAGCGCCTCGGTCCCGCACCGGATCATAAGCGCGAGGGCCGCCAGAAACGTGACCGCACGGTAGAGCGTCACCGGGTGAAGCGGATGGTCGTAGACCCGCTGCGCCCAGATCCTCTGCGCCTGCCGCGCGGAAAGCATGAAGCCCAGGAACATGCCGGCCGTCATCAGGAACAGGTTCCAGGCGAACAGGGTCGGATCGCCGTTGAACGACGGCGGCGCCTGTGATCGCGGCGCGTTGACGATCATCTGCGCGGCCAAGCTGTTGCCCGCGGAGCCCCATTCGGCGCTGACGGGCACGAGCAGGCCCACCAGTACCGCGGCGACCCGAGGCCACGATATTGCCATTCAGGTCGACGTCCCACCAGGCGCGCGCGCCGACGTTGTTGATGAAGGTGCGCCGATCGACGACGTGCAGGTTGCCGTTCTTGAGCGGCGTGACGCTCTGCTCGCCCTGGACGCGGTTGCTGTTGGGAATGCCCGCCTGCCCCTGGGCGATGGTCCAGAAGCGGATCCACTCGCCGTCCGCCACGCCCCGCTTGAGCAGCCAGATCCGGTAGGAGGTGCCGACCACGCCCCAGCCCGGCGCGATGTACGTCTGGTCCGGCAGCGTGACGATCGCCTGCGGGCCCATATAGGCGCGGATGCAGTCGGGCGGGATGACGCCCTGCACCTCGCGCGCGCCGGCGTCGGTGCCGCCGACTGCGAACGGCACGCCACCGATGCCCTTGGTGAAGTTCCCGGCGGTGTCATACCCCAGCTCGAAGAGCTTGAGGTTCGGCACGTCGCCGCGCGCGTCACGCGAGAACAGGATGACGCCGCCGTCGTGGGGCCGGTACCCCGCGCACGGGTTCACCAGCTTGTTGGGGTAGTCGTCGCCGACCTCGCCGCCATAGGGCAGCTTGTCCCGCATGGTCGTGAGATTGTAGCGCCCGGCGATCGTGCTGACCGGCACACCGTCGACGGTTTCGACGGTCGCCAGGCGCAGGCCTTCCGCCGATGCGGAGGTGACTGTCTCCAGCGCAATGACGGGCGCACCGGGGGTGTCCGGCGCCAGACGCACCTGCTGGCGCATCGTCTTGCCGGTCATGTCCACACCTGCCAGCTGGATTGTGAACGTGCGCACGTTGTTGCGCCGGAACGCCATGTTCCAGCGAGCGTCGGTCGCCATGGGCGATTTCCCCTATTTGGAAGTGGTGGAGGTGCGCGCCTCAGGTCTGGTTCGGCATCTCGGGCGTGTTCATCTTAATGTTGTGCGAGAGGACGCCATTCGAGACGTAGGTGTGCGCGTCGGTCACGGTCATCTTGACGATGCTGTGCGTTCCGGGGACTTGCGCGCCGATCTCCCGCATCGGTCGCCAGCTGCCGGTGTAGACGAGGTGGCCACCGATCGCGCGGAGCATGCGACCACCAATCTCCGCCTCCCACACATCGCTGCTGTCGGCGATCACCAGCGCCTCGACTGGGAATATGCCCCACCCGCCAGCCACATCGTTCAGCCGCAGCTCGTGGCGGGTGGCCGAACTGTGTTGGGCGCGCCTATCGCGTGCACAGTGAGGATGACATCCACGCGGCTGCAGATGCGGCGGTGAGGTAGATCTGATGCAGGTTGAACAGGTGTGCCGGCGCTTACCCGGCCGGGCAGGGCGAGTAGGCGTCAGCGCCTCAAGCTTGCTACCGTTGACGAACTCTGCTCCAACGCCTCCGCCTACAGTGATTTCCAGTTTTCCATCCAAAAGGGGATGAAACCCGATGAAGAAGATTTTCGCACTCGCCACCGCGGCAGCTGCCCTGGCTTCTCTCTCCGCCTGCAACTCCGACCCGCGCGAGCAGGCTGCGGACAATATCGAAGCGAATGCAGAGGCATACGCCGATAACCTTGAGGAAGCCGCTGACAACGCGACCACGGAAGCCGGCGAGGACAGCCTCGAGAACAGCGCCGATGCAGTTCGCGCGACCGGTCAGAACCAGGCCGACGATATGCGGACGAACGATCCGGACACCAATCTGTCGAATGGCATCTAGTACCGACAGAGCTTTTGGGGCAGGTTGAGCTGCTCCCAAGCGCATGATTGAAGGGGCGTTCGAGCTGACTCGAGCGCCCCTTCTTTGTTCAGCGGTCCAAATGCCGCCCCCAAACCGAGCGCGCCGCGCTGGATCTCGTCACCTCGCCCGGCTTTCATGTGCCGCCTGTTCCGGAAGGGACTGGCTTCCGGGGGGTGTGGTTGTGGGTTGCGTGTGAAGGGACCGAACGATCGCCCATACTGCCATGATCGCCGCCGCGATGATCAGGACGCAGATCAACTTCGCGAGTAAGCTCGGTTTTTGGCGCACGCGTTGACCTCTTGCTGTGGCGCAGCAGGCGGCGCCGAGTTGTTAACGGCGAAGGGGCAACATGGTGCCATGCCGGCAGAATAAGCGAAATGGTTTCTTAGGGGGTGGGGAGAGTGGCTCGGTCCGGGTTGAGCACCGGCAGGCAGGACCCAATTCCGGTCAGCGGCCGCGTCGATCACCAAGGTAACCTGACGGATTATCGGCAACCCGATGTTTGCCAGATCGCCGAGGAAGGCAACGTCGGGGTTTTCGAGCGTGACTGGGCCGATCTTGATTGTACCTTTGACACGCCCACCGTAGACCTCACCTTCGGTGTTGATCGACTTGAACCTGCCGATGACCTTCGCTTGTTCGAACAATGGAATCTTGTTCATCATCGATATGGGCAGACTCAGCGCGGCGTTGTAGCCGGTGTCGAAGTGAGCTGGCAGAGTCGAACCATCA
Organism: Sphingomonas molluscorum; assembly: GCF_039522995.1. NCBI lineage: Bacteria > Pseudomonadati > Pseudomonadota > Alphaproteobacteria > Sphingomonadales > Sphingomonadaceae > Sphingomonas > Sphingomonas molluscorum. The sequence continues at coordinate 330,817 of NZ_BAAAEL010000001.1, forward strand.
GGCAGTACGATATGCGTGCTGGGTATCCCCTCCACGTACTCAGTAGCCGCTCCAGCTGGTAGGCGAGACGTGTTTCGTGGGGTTAGCAGCGCTCGATCGTTTGAGAGGTCCAAGTACAAGAGACTGTCAGTGAACATTTCCGAAGAGACGATACCCATGGCATCGTTCCGGTCGTAATCGAAAACTGCGGCGTCGATCCTGCCAACCTTCAGGCCACCGAGCTTGACATCAGGGATGGTGACTTCGGTCAGAAGTTGTTCGTTGCCGGTGGTTCCATCGACCGCTCGAACCTGGCCGATCTCCTTTAGCTGAAGACGCTTTGCCAGCGACCGCTCGATCGTCGCACCGTCGGAGCCGGTGTCGAACACCATCGGCACCAGATCGCCATCACCCACGCGCATCATCACAAGCACACGGTTCACGGACTGGTAGAGCTCGATCTCACGCGCAGCCGCTGAGGTCGCCCTTTCAGGATCGTCGGTTGCCCACGCCCCAGCCGATGCCGACATAAACGAGAGCACCGACAACAGAGCCGCTCTGGCGGTAATAGAGAATCGAGACATGGCACGTCCTTCGACAGTCCGGCCTCAGGAGGAGAAGAGGCCTGCAACGATATGACTACACATGTAGTCAATGACGGATATGATTCCTCGATCAGAAGAAGAGTGGAAGCGGTTGCATCGCTGCTTCCGTGGCGCATCAAGTTCGATCCGGCGCGCACGCTGATCTACCAGCCGACGATCGACAACGCGGAGAAGTTCAGTCGCGACGATCTGGATCCGGTGCTGCAGTGGCCTGTCGTCCGTTCGGTTGCGACCTTCTGGGCGTGCCCTATGAGGCGCTGACCGGCGACCTGTCCAACGTCAACTTTTCGTCCGGCCGTATGGGCTGGCTCGAATACCAGCGTTCCCTGGCCGCATGGCAGTGGACGATGTTCATTCCGCAGTTCTGCGGTGCCGTGGTGGCCTGGCTGATCGACGCGTTCGCGATGATCGGCGAGGACGTCGAGGGCGTCACCGTCCGGTGGACGCCACCTGGTCGCGAGATGATCAACCCCGCCGAAGAGGTGAAGGCGACCCGAGACGCCACCTTCACCTCCGGCAAGGACCTGCTGCCGTCCGCCTCGATTGAGCTCGGCAACCCGGAGATCCCGAGCTACTCGGTCAATTTCGGCGCGCTCGCCAACCAGCTGCGTGTTTCCATGGCGCGGTCGGGGATGCTGCCCGACTGGACGAATACACGATCACGCATGTGGAATCCGGAAGGCTGTATGGCCGCTATCTGCGGTCGAGCTTCACCGTCGCCGCTACTCGTGCGCCATGAGCCCGCACCAGAAATCGCTCAGTACCAGCCCGTCCGGCGCACCCAGCCGGACCTTCCAGCCGCCAAGATCGTGATCGGGAAACTGCTCCGCTGCCCATTCGAGGGATCTCGCCTCAGCTCGGTGGAGCTCGGTCGCCGCCAATTTCTCGTTTCCGGCGAGCGTATCGACATCATGGTCCAAGTCGAGACGAACGGCCTCGGGCGTCATCTGGATGCTCCCATGCCGCCCGGGCGTCCTGTCGGCCGCATAGCTCAACCAGAAGTCGAAGAAGAGTGCGGCCGGCTCCGGCATAGACATCTACCATAACGAGGCCGCGCGCGACACGAAAGGACGGCATATCACGCCGCCTGTCTGGTGATGATGGACAATGCCAACGAGGAAGCGGTCACCGACACCGCCACGGAGCAGCCCGCTGGCCTTTTTCGAACCCTGCTTGGAGGCCGAACCTAGCGTTGAGGAGGTCGCTTCCGTAGAAGTCAAGCGAAGCGGGAGTCCAGCTAGGATTCGGAAGGCAGCATCGACGGCATTCTCCCGGCATCTCATCGGAGGGCGCCGCGCGCCTTCGCCGGAAGGAACGGAAGACGTGGATATCGAACGGCTGCAAATCGAGGGGGGGTTTCTCGACGGGTTCGACGTTAAATTTGCCGATGGCCTCAATGTGCTGATCGGCGCCCGCGGAACAGGCAAGACCTCGGTCATCGAATTGATCCGGTTCGCCCTGGCGGCGCGCAATCACACCTCGGAGGCTGGCGAACGATCGGCGGAGCATGCTGAAGCGGTCCTCGCAGACGGCTCGGTTACGATCGAGATGAGTGACGTGATCGACACGGTTACAGTCACGCGCGCGACCGGAGAGGATCAGCCGCAAGCTAGCGGCGACTACGAGAAGCCGCTCGTTTTCTCGCAGACCGAGATCGAGAACCTCGGGCTCAGTGAAGGTGGCAGGCTGCGCTTGCTCGACGGGTTTGTCAGCGGCGGGGCGAAGCTTGCATCGGAGGAGGCATCTGCGGTCGCGGGCATTCGCTCCGTCTTCAAGGAGATTGCGGCCGCCGAATCCGATCGCGCCAATCTCGCTAGCGGGCTCGACACGCTCAGCGCGCTCAATGAGCAGATCAAGGCGCTGAAAGCACAGGCGGTCAAGCATCAGGCATCGTCCGCCGATTTGGCAGGGAAGCAGAAGCAGCTTGCCGCGGTCACCGAATCCATTTCAGCTTCGGCTGTTCGCGAGGGCGTGCTCGAACGGTTCGCGGGGTCGGCGCAAGAATGGGCGGACGCGCTCATGGAACGCGTCGAAGACGATTTCGGGGTCGAGGATTGGGACCCGCTCGATGGCGACGATCCGCTCGTCGAGGCTCGGCCAGCTTATGCGAAGCTCGTTGCCGAAGCCAAGGCTCTCGCCCAACGCTTCGATGCGCTGGCCGGCAAGGCAACGAGCGATCGCGAGACGTTGATGCAAGCGCGGATCGCGCGCGAGAACCAGGCGCGCAGTGTCCGGGCGGAGATTGAACAGTCGGTCGCAGGCGCCGGCACCGTGTCCCGTCAACTGACGCAGGCTCAGACAGAGGTCGCTCAGCTGATGTCGCGCCGTAAGATTGTCGAAGAACGCGACCACCGCTTGACGCTATTGCGTACCCGTCGGGACGAGCGGATCAAGACGCTCGACACGGTGCGCTCGGAGCGCTTCGCTCGCCGCCAGGCGGTCGCCAAATCGCTGAGCAAGGCACTCTCGCCCCAGATCCGAGTGACGGTCGAGCGCTACGGTCAATATGCCGAATACAGCAAGGCGCTAACCGAAGCGCTGCGGGGCAGCGGGATGCGCTATACCGACCTTGTCACTGCCCTCACGCAAAGCGTCAGTCCGCAGGAGCTGGTCCGTTTCATCGATTCGAACGATTTCGTCAGCCTCGCCGACATTGCATCGATTCCGAAGGATCGCGCTGCCCGGCTGCTCGGCCATCTGCGCGAGAACGGCGCTGCCGATGTCGTCGTGGCCAGTATCGAGGACAATGTCCGTATGTCGCTGCTCGACGGCGTGGACTATAAGGATGTCGAGAATCTTTCAGCTGGCCAGCGATGCACCGTCATCCTGTCGATCGTGCTGCAGCATACATCGCGGACGCTGATTATCGACCAGCCCGAGGACCATCTCGACAACGCCTATATCGCAACGACGGTGATCAAGGCGATTCGCAATCGCAAGGCACACGGCCAGCTCATCATCTCCACTCACAACGCCAATATTCCGGTGCTGGGAAGCGCCGACCTGGTGGTCGAGATGACATCGGATGGGCGCAACGGGTACGTCCAGGTCTGCGAGCAGCTGACAAATCCCAAGGCGGTTGACGCGATCACCAACGTCATGGAGGGCGGGCGCGAGGCCTTTGCCAACCGCGCTGCCTTCTATGACGAGCATGAGCTTTGAATGTCGCGTGAGGAAGCGCTCGCCGCGCTGACATCGCGAGAGGCCGACGAGCGCCTGAAGGCGGCGCGCTTCTTCGCGATGAATGCGGTCGGCGGGGACCGCCGCAAGCTTCGAGCAGCGCTCAACAAGGAGACCGTGCCTTGGATCAAGCGCGCGCTTGAGCGGTCGCTGAGCCGCGCGGGACCGATCTCTGACGCGGTGTCGCGCCTGGGGGTCTATGCAGATCCGCCGGTCCGCGTGCTTGCCGAGCTTCGGGCCGCGGCAATCGACGAAGTGGCGAGCACGATCATCCATGAACTCGCGACGCTAGTTGGGCGCCTGCGCATCCGCGCGCCGATTGAGGTCAATGACTATCCCGGGAGTGACACCAGAACCCTCGTTGATTCGCTCGCGAGCCTGCTAGCCGGCATCCGCAATCTCAAGACCGCCGTCGCGCAGCCCGATTATGCCGAGACCGACCTGGCGACGGAATGCCGCGAGACGTGTGCGATCTTCGCGGAGGCGGCGGACGCCTTTCGGTTTGCAGGACCCTCGCCTTTCCTTGCTGAGATCGACCCTGGACTGTTCAAGCTCGCTTTAACGAACGTGGTGCGCAACGCGGTGGAAGCGCTCGGCGCAGCGGCCGATGGCGAGGCGGTGATAACCCTCAACTGGGGTCGAGCCGGGCACGAGGTGTGGGTTGCGGTGATCGACAATGGCCCGGGCTTCGATCGCGACCCGTCATCGCTGGTCGATTTCGGCAAGAGCACCAAGGAAGAGCATATCGGTTTCGGTCTCGCGACTGCAAAGCAGGCGATGCAGGCCATGGAAGGTGACGTCTATCCGTCGAACGCCGCCGAGGGCGGCGCTCGCGTTGAACTAAGGTGGTTTGGCACCCATGAGAATCCTGTTCGTTGAAGATAATGACGGGTTCGCCCGAGATCTCGAACCCGTCCTGCGCGTGATTCCCGGCGTTGACGACGTATTGCGCGTCATCGACAAGGAGAACGCGGCAACAGCGCTGCGCGACGAGCTGATCGACTTAGTCATCCTCGACCTTTCCATCCCACCGAACAGCACGGCGGACACACCTGATCCCGAACATGGCCAGGCGCTGTTCCATGAGGCTCGCGAGCTGCGTCCGGGCACGCCGATCTTCATTCTCACCGGCGCGGAGGTCGAGAAATTCAGCCGCGGGCTGGCCAAGTTCGGAAACCAGGTAAAGCTCTGGGGCGACAATACCGCGATTGAGACCGTCAGTTTCTTCCTGAAGGAGGAGGTCGACGAGTTGCTCGGCCGGGTCCGTGCCCTCGCCGAGATTTTCGGCAAGATGAGCGCCGTGGCCATCAATACGCGAGGCAAGGACCTCGGCCTGACACCCATCCAGGATCAGATGCTCAAAAGCTTCGCCAATCTCGCCGATGGCATTGCTTGCGATGTCAGCCTGCTGAGCGGCGGCCTGTCCGAAGCCAAGGTCGTTAAGGCCTCGGCGATGGACAAGGGTCGCAAGCCGCAGGCCCTGTGTGCGGGCAAACTTGGCCCGAGCAGCGTCATCCGGTCCGAATATGAGGCCTATGAGAAGCATGCGCGTAAGCTCGGCATCGGCGCCTGTCCCCCGCTTTACTGCGCAATCGATGTCGGCGTCGGGATGAATGGCGCTATCTTCTACACGCTGACTGACGACGACACGGCGCCGCTGTTCGACCGGCTGAAGGCTGATTCAGCGATAGGCCCGGCGGTGGTCGGCCGGGTGCGGAGTGGATTGCAACGCTGGTCCGAGGCTGCCACCGCCGATATGGTGGCGGTGGCGGACATACGGCGCCGCCTGCTCGACGATGATGATGCCGCCGCAATTGAGGTGAAATTCAATCTCGGGGCGTTGCGTAAGGTCGAGCAGCGGACTGTCCAAGCGTCACAAAGCTGCATCCACGGCGATCTTCATTGCGGCAATGTCCTTGTTAAAAGTGACGGCGAAGCGGTCCTGATCGATTTCGGCGATGCCGGACCAGGCTTCACCGCGCTCGATCCGATTGCTCTGGAATTGAGCCTCGTCTTTCATCCAGATGCAAAGAAGCTCGGGTTGCGCGACGGGCTGATGGGCAACCTCGAGGTTTGGCCGGATGTGGACGGGTTCGTTCGAAATGACACGCTGAAGCCGATGGTCGCGGCGTGCCGTGACTGGGCGCATGATGTCGGCGGCGGCGACCAAGCGGTGCTTGCATCGGCCTATGCCTATGCGCTGCGCCAGCTCAAATATGGCACGGTGGACCCGGCCGTCACAATCGCGTTTATCGCGAAGCTCTCTGAACGAATTGCCGCCGGGTAAGCGGTGAATGAACGGCCGGCTCTTGCAAGCCACGCCCGCAACCGGCCATTCCGGTTTCCACCCATCAAGCACCTTTGACTTTTTCTCGGCAGTGTATTATACTGGCAGTACAGCTCCACCTAGCCGCGGCTGTTCCCACATCACCGGAGAGCATCATGTCCACACCCGCCAGGGTGCTGGAGGCAGAAGACGTGCGCCGTCTCCTCCAGCAGGTGCGTGCGCACCGCTATCCCATACGCGACCGGGTTATTATCCTGCTGAGCTTCAAGGCCGGGCTCCGCGCCGGTGAAATTGCGGGCCTTGGCTGGCCCATGGTCCTCACCCCCTCAGGTAAGGTTGACCAGCACATCATGTTGACGGCCGCCATCGCTAAGAAGGGCTCCGGCCGCCGGATCCCCATCAACCCGGATCTTCGGAACGCATTGGTGCAGTTGCACACGGAGAGCGGCCGCCCGCGTGACGGTCCCGTGATCCGGTCGGAGCGCGGGCGTCACCTGCACCCGCGCAGCATCGTCAACTGGTTCGCCGAACTCTACGCCGCAGCTGGTCTAGCAGGCTGCTCGTCCCATTCCGGTCGGCGTACCTTCATCACCCGTACTGCCAGACTGCTCGCGAAAGCCGGCGGCTCCCTTCGCGATGTCCAAGAGCTTGCGGGGCACCGCAGCCTGACCACCACCGAGCGCTACATCGCCGGTGACCGCGACGCCCAGCGTGCGCTCGTGCGGCTGGTCTAGCCAGCACCCTTCCCTTTCCATCGTCAACAACAGGAGACCACGCCCATGACGGGACGTGATGAAGACGCGCGTCTGAACGACGTGCTCGATGCCGCGCGTGCAGCGACCATCGCCAAGCTCAACGACCAACTGCGTGCTCAACAGACTGGCGGCAGGCTGTACGTGACCTCAGGGGTGACAAGCCTTGGCCGGGGCGCCGTGCCCGCCATCTTGGATGCGGTGCGCAGCTACGACCGCTTCGACAGCGGCAACGATCCGTACGGCGAGCACGATTTTGGTGCTTTCGAGCATGGTGGCACCCAGCTGTTCTGGAAGATCGACTACTACGACCAGGCGCTGCGCTATGCCTCACCGGATCCAGCTGACCCGAGCGTTACCACCCGCGTGCTGACGGTCATGCTGGCGGAGGAATGGTGATGTCTCGCCCCTCCCTCTTACCTGATGCTGAGGCTGACCGGCCAAGCAGCTGGCTAGCTCGGCACTCCAGCGACAAGCCGTACCGCCAGGGTGACCTCGACGGACTGTGCGGCATCTATGCGGTCGTCAACGCGCTGCTGCTGCTAACTGCCAAGGCGGCACCTTGGACCAGGACCTACTCGAGGTCGCTGTTCAGGCGCGGCGTCGCAATGATCAACGCCAAAGGGGATCTTGATGCTGTTATCCTCGACGGCATGGCGCCTGAGCGGTGGTTCAAGCTGGTGGAGGCGCTTGCCGAGCAAGTCGCAAGTGATCTCCGACTCGACATCCACGTTGACCGGCTGGAGACCGGATCCGCCAGCATCCGCTTTCCACTGGTGCAGGAGGCGATCGAAGCAGCGTTGGCGCGTGATGCACTCGTGCTGGTCCTGCTCGATGGCGTGCATCAGCACTACACCGTCATCGCCAGCCACACACCGCAGCAGTTCCTGCTCTATGATAGCTTGGGACTGCGCCGGTTGACGAAGCAGCTGTGCGGTAACGAGCGCTCGAACAAGCGGCATCGTATTGCCTCACGTTGGGTCGTGATCTTGGAAGTCACAGCCTGACATCGTTCGCCGGGCGGACCGGTAGCATTCTTGCTTACCGCACCGGCTCCGCCTACCATCATCATTGCGCTGCGTGAAAGCCGCAGCGTGGGGCGTGGAAACCCCTGCTCATCAGACTCGGTCGCGAATTCATTCGAGGCCGGGTGGCATGCGCGCATGTCCAGTCGGCTTCGGCCGATAAAGGCGCATGCGCCTGTGATGAGCGGGTTTCCAACATCCGGCTTCGGCCGTCGCCCCGAGAGGACATAGGGGCGACGCGACGGCACGAAGCCAGGCGCGCTGCCCCGCACAGGGGAAGTGTGATGTTCATCAAAGCTATCGGAGCAGGTTGTGGCGCGGTGGCACTGCTCGCGGCGACTCCCTCCAGCGCTCAATCCTTAGGTGACCTTCTAGGAGAGGCGATCGGCGGATCGCTCAAGTCCCGCAGCATGAAGCGCGTTTGCCAGGAGACCGCGACACCGCAAGCATTTCTCGCCGACCTGTTCGCGGTTCGGGAGAAAGATACCACGTCGGACGGGTGGCAGGACACCCGCGACACTGCTGCGCTCGAGCTGTCGCAAACGACCACCATATCGCTCGAGTACAAGGGCTGGAGCGGCAACGCCTATCAAGGTCAGTGCAACTTCGACGTCACGCTCACCCTGCCGAAGCAGGAACCGACCGAGGCTGAAGCACCTGCTCTACGTGTGCCGCTGGCGGGCGTGCTTGAGATGCGGGAAACAGGTTGGGTCTTCGATCATGTCGGCGACACCGATGCCAGCGCTCGGCCAATCGAAGGCCATCTACACGCGCACCTCTCGAAGCTCGTCAGCGCTCGTGCCACGCAGATCGAGCAGGTGCGTCTCGCGGAACGAGAGGCGCAGGAGCGGCAAGCCGCTGTTGAGCGCGCGGAGTGGATCAGGACTCATCCAGAAGAATATGCAGCGGAACAGCGCCGAAACGTCCAGTTGCTCAGGCTCTTCGCAAAGGCGGCCGCCCAAACCGAAGCTGAAAACCGGCGCCGCCAGCGCGCCTGCCAGGAGGCCGGTGGGGTTTGGGGCCGCCGCACGCGCAACGGCGTGCCGGTCGGCATGCTGGGCTGCTTCACCCGCTGATCTGAGCTGCCAGCTCTGAGAGCTGCGTCCACCCACTGCCCCGACAGGTCGGCCAGACCGGCAACGCTTGCGGCCAGCGTACCCAAACAATCAGCGTGCATAGCACAGAGGCTCTCATGAAGATTCTACCGCCTGAAAACCCCCGTCGCCTCACCAACTCCGACCATCCAGGGGATGCCGGCCGCAAGGTGGAGAACGACGATGGCGCGCGACATTATCACTACCACGCGTCCAGCGACGCTGAGGAACGCATCCGCCGCGACGCGTTGCGGGATTACCTGCATGAACAGGCGAAGGAGCGCGATGCGCATCGCCGTGCGGTTGCGCTGACCATCTTCGGGCTCGTCGTAGCAGCGGGCGGCTTGGGTGTGTTCCTCACGCCGCGCATCAGCACCTCGAATCCGAGTACCCCTTCCGGGTCCAACGCGGTGCAGGTCACCAGCGAGCTGCGTGACGGCAAGTGGGTGGCAACCGCCAAGCGGGTAACCGTGCCCGACACCAGTGAGGACCAGAACAGCAATGGGATCCGCCCTGAGGACGAACAGACTATGGACGGCTTCGTCGAGGATGACACCGTGGCAGACAGCACATCCGCGGCGCTCCGCTTGTGCCAAGGTCAGTGGGCCGGCCCAGACGGTGTTCTTGCCAGCGTCGACGACACCAAAGCCACCATGTGGTTCGAGTACCAGGTTCGCGAGGGCAACATGATGGGGCAGACGTTGATCGGTGAGCCCGTCGGCGCCGGCCTTAGCTTCAGCGGCAACGATGGTCTTCCCGGCCTCGTATTCAAATGCGGGGGGGACCACATGCTTGTTACACGCCTCAGTGACAACACCAGTACGCTACTCGCGCCCTCGAACGACGAAGAGTTCGCGAACTTCCTGAAGGCATGGCGAAATGGATCGTGACGTCATGCACTTCCTCAGCGGCATACGTGCATTAGACACGTGTAGAAATCATACATTTGTCATGAGTCTGCGGTGCGCCACGGCCGTCTCCGCTTTCACGCGGCGGGTTAGCCTGGCCCGCCATCGGTTGTTGCTCGTCTAGTGGCTCTGAAACGTTCGCGCATCGGCGATCGGGTGGTCTCCGCCAGCCTTAGCTACTGGTGAATCGCGTTGCAGAAGTCGTTCGGGCGAGCGGCGTTGCCGTAGTTCGCAGCCCGAACAATCCTGTTGGTGAGCGCGTTAGCGGATCAAACGGTGCTGTCAGTCTAACGCAAAGCGCTCTCCACGGGATGCAACTCGGGCTTTGCGCGCGGCGGCCAAGCTTGCCAAGATCTGCCACTCTGCCAGGGCGGCGGAGCGGCGCTGCTTGTAGGTGTCACGGTCGACGAGGTGGCGTTTAAGGCTGAAGTGGTTGTGGACGTTGGCGTGGACGAAGGCGAACTTCTGCAGCAGGTAGACCATCTCGCCGTTGACCTCACGTACATCTCGTCCAGGTGCCACCGCCAGTGACGGAACCCCGCATCCGGCTCACTCGCTGGCGGCGGATGTCCCTGCAAACATCGGCCCTAAGCGGTTCCACCAGTGCCGCACCGTCTCATAGCAGATATCGATCCCGCGCTCGAACAGCAGGTCCTCTGCGTTGCGCAGCGACAGCGGGAAGCGCACGTACATCAGCACCACCAGCCGGATCACCTCCGGCGAGGAGTTGAAGTAGCGGAACCGGCTAGCGGCTTGCGCGGGCGAGGCATGCTCGCGTCCTACCCGCGGTCGATTACCATCCGGTGCATTTGGTCAGACAATGCCGGTTTTTGAGCGAAAGGTGGTGACCGCATTGATGCTGATGGCCGGCAAGTGGGCGACCTGAACCAGCCGCTTTAGGCTTATCGATGCCCATCGGGAGGGGATCGCAGGCCGCCGCGGGTCCGGCGTCAGCGGCACTATTCAGGTGGCGGCCCACCCACCGTCCGAGGAAAGAACGGCACCATTCACGTTGGCAGCCTCGTCGCTCAACAGCCAAAGAACGTTGCTGGCAAGCAGGTTCGGCTGCACGGACGGCGGCGCGTTGGTCGCCACGACTGGCGCGATCCTGGACCAGGCGAAGTCGGACCGCGGAACAGCTGCGATCGCCGTCTCAACGCCGCCGGGTGCGACCACGTTGGTGCGGATCCCCTTGGGACCATAGATGAACGCGGTGCTCCGGCTGAGGCCGATCAGGCCGTGCTTGGAGGCCGTATAGGCGGCACCCGCCGCGGAACCGCGCAGACCAGCGACCGATGCGACATTGACGATGCTGCCGCCTCCGGCCGCAAGCATCGTCGGCAGCACAGCGCGCGTCAGGCGCATTGCGGCGGTGAGGTTGACAGACAGCACCCGTTCCCACGTGGCGTCGTCGACCTCGGCCGCGGGCAGGAAGCCGTCCATGATACCAGCGACATTGGCCAGGCCATCGATGCGTCCGTCGCACGCCGCGACGATGCGCGCGACATCCTCCTCCCGGGAAATGTCCCCTGTGATTGAAACTACGGCTTCGGAAGGATGATCGGCAACAAGCGCCGCCAGCCGATCCGCGACGGTGTCGCTTGCGATCACGCGCCCGCCTTCGCGTATGATACGATCCGCCGTGGCGCGGCCGATGCCGGCGCCCGCGCCCGTGACAATGATCGTCCGCCCCGCGAACCGGTCTTGATTATAGTGCATGAGAAATCTGTCCTTCATTGCGCCGCGCGCGGGTCCCGGCTCTGGATGAGCGGGGCGGCTGGACGGGGATGGTTTGATGTCGCGGAAGCTTGCACGGTCCAGTCGGTGAGGTCGGCTCCCCAGCGCATGACCGCACGGTCGAACGCCGCGACGATGGCGCTCGTGCTATTCGCATGGGCCGGCTCTTCGGCGGAAAAGCGGTGGCTACCGGCGGCTTTCCGATCGACCGCGTCGGAGAGCACGGCGACGCCGCTCACGATGATGGTCGGAGGAGCCTTTCGGTCGCCATCAGGGACATACCGCGCCTCGAACCGATCCAGACTGACCTGCAGGAGGTGGGTCGCCCCGACGGCACCCCGTGGGGGAGCAAGCCGGATTTCCGGTGCGCGATCCTCGAACTGGCCTGTGAGCGCCTGGGTCAGCAAGTCCGCAACGGGTGCCACCCAGCGCGCGTCCTTGATGTAGAGAGCCTGATCTCCGCGGGTGGTGAGGATCCGGTCTCCGTACACTTCGGAAGCGAGACGAAGCCGGAGAAGCGAGATGGTGCGCGGTGGCAACGCGCCCGGCGCGGCGGCCCAGCGCGGCTGCTGCGTCACGCCGAAGCGATAGAGCATATCCCGCTTGCTATCGCCAAGGAGCAGGCCGCTACAGCCCGTGAGTAGCAGTATGCCGAGCGCCGGCAGGCACCAGCGCGGTCTGATAATCTTCATTGCGGGAGCTCCAGTTCCTTGCCGCTGTCCTTGCTCAGCATCTGCCGCGGGCTCTGGCGGATTTGCCGGATGAGGCCGTCCAGCGACTCCGCTGCCTCCTGCAGGCTGAGCATGGTTGAGTTGATGGCGGGGACTGTTGTCGTCCCGACCTCGGAACTCTGCGCATTGAGAGTGGCAATCACCCCTCGGGCTTCACTGACGGCTGTCTTGAACTCGCCGGCCGCCGCCGAGACGTCCGCAAAGGCATGCCTGCCGTCCCCGTCGACGATCTGGCGCGCGGAGGCGGCAGTCTCCTGAAAATCGGTCGCTGCGCGGTCGAGCTTGGCCAATGCAGATGCCGCACTGGTGATCATCGCGCGATTGGCTGCTATTTCGCCTGCGGTTGTCCGGATGTCCTGCACGGCACCACTAAGATTGGTGATGTTGCGGTCCGAGAGGATGCGGTTCACCCGCCCCAGCGCTTCGGCCGCGCTCTGGAGGACTTCGCCGCCGCCCTGCAGAATGGAAGACAGAGCGTTCGGCTTGCTCATGATGACCGGCCGGCGGACACCGCGAGACTCGCGCAGCAACGGCTTGCTTGGGGTGCCGGCACTGATCTGGACAATGCTGACCCCCGAAATACCCTGGGATTCGGTCGACGCCATCGAATCCACCCGCACCGGCGTGCCGTGGGTCAGCGTGATGTCCGTGATCACTTGATTGGGGTCCTGTTCGCTGAGCCGGATCCGGTCGATTTGGCCGAACTTAATTCCGTTGAACTGAACCTCCGCGCCCACGCTCAGGCCGCGCACGGGGCCGTGAAAGATGATCCGGTACTGATCATATTGCTGGTTGAACCGCGATCCCCCGAGCCAGACGACAAAGACCAGCGACGAAATGATCAGCAGGACCGAAATGGCCCCTACCAGCGCATAGTTAGCGTGGCGTTCCATCAGCCGTCTTTCCTCTGTTTCTGGTGGTGGGCAGCCCGGCCGCGTGGCCCCAGGAAATAGTTTCTGATCCAGGGATGCTCCGACCGCTCAAGTTCAGGAACCGGCGCGACCGCGATGACGCGCTTGTCCGCCAGCACGGCGACGCGGTCACATATGGCGTGCAGCGTGTCGAGATCATGGGTGATCATGAAGACGGTCAAGCCCAGAGCCTTGCTCAAGGTCTTGATGAGCACGTCGAACTCGCTGGCTGCGATCGGGTCGAGGCCTGCCGTAGGTTCGTCGAGAAACAGGATGTCGGGGTCCAGGGCGATGGCGCGCGCAACGCCAGCGCGCTTACGCATGCCGCCCGACAGCTCCGCCGGTTTCAACGCCCCCGCGCCGTTGGGAAGGCCGGCAAGACTGATCTTGAGCCGGGCTAGGTCGCCGAGGATTTCGCCCCGCAGCTGGGTATGTTCGAGAAGCGGCGTTTCGACGTTTTCCTGCACCGTCAGGAAAGAGAACAATGCACCTTGCTGGAACAACACGCCAATCCGGCGTTCCATATCCCCCTGTGCGCCAGGGTCGTCTATATTCCGTCCGAAGATCTCGATAGTCCCGCCGTCCGGGCGTTTGAGGCCGAGGATAGTGTTGAGCAGAACCGACTTTCCCGTACCCGATCCGCCGACCACGCCCAAAATCTCGCCGCGGCGGACCTCTAGGTCGAGATCCTGGTGAATGACCTTGTCGCCGAATGCCGTGCGCAAGCCTGATATGCGGATCGGTGGAATGTCGCAGCGCATCTCCGGACTCGCGCTCATAGGTCGAGCGCCATGAAGATCATCGCGAACACCGCGTCGAACATGATGGTCATGAAGATGGACTGGACGACGGCAGAGGTGACATTGCGACCCAGGCTCTGCACGTCGCCGCCGACCATCATGCCATGACGGCACCCGGAAGCCGCAATCAACAGGGCAAGGAACGGCGCCTTGCTCATCCCGATCCAGAAATGCTTGACGTCTACGGTCTCGAACGTGCGCTGGACGAAAAACACCGGGCTAATGTCGATGGTCGCCCAACTGACGAGTAGCCCACCGAGCACACCGCCGATGTCCGCAACGAAGGTCATGAGCGGCATCATCACCAGCGCGGCAAGGATGCGCGGCGTGACCAAGGCGTCGAAGTGATCGACACCCATGACCTGCATCGCGTCGGTTTCCTGATTCATGCGCATCGATCCGATCTGCGCCGCAAACGAGGAGGCTGAACGCCCGGCGAGCAGGATGGCCGTGATCACCACCCCGAACTCACGCAGGATCGCGACGCCGACGAGTTGGACAGTGAACACTTCGACGCCGAGCGTCGTCAGGAGGTTGGTGCCGACCAGCGCGATGACCGCGCCGATGAAGAAGGTCATGATGAACACGATCGGCAACGCGTTGATGCCGACATCCTGCATCACCGCCACCAGCGGGGTGAGGCGAAGTCGCCGGGGTTGTACGACCACCCGGCCGAGCGCCGCCATCATATGGCCGAAGAATTCGAGCATGGCGTAGACGTCACCCGCCATGCTCACGACCTGCCGGCCGAACCGCGTCAGGAAACCGGTCAGTCCAAAGGACGTGATCCGTTCAGGCTCGCGTTCCTTCACCAGAAGCGGCTCGACCAGCGCGATCAGCCGCTGGAGATCTTCCCGGCCGGCGCAGTCGACCTCGGCACCGCCAGCCAGCGCCCGCAGAAGAATGACGACGCCGGCAGTGTCGACCTTGCCGATATCAGACAGGTCCAGGCGCCGTGGCGGGCCGGCGAAATCGGCACACGCCCTCAGCCGCCCTGCCGCGTCACCGATGCGCAGGGCAGTCCAGTCTCCGCTTGGATGCAGTGTCCGGCTCCCGTCACGTTCCTGGATGTCCCAGTCCGCCCCGTTCATCGTGCGGCCACCCCAATACGCGCCGCGCCGCCGCCGCCGCACGTTTCCCAGTCAGGAAACTGCAGTCCGTGCAGCACCGTCGACAGCTGCTCGTTCGCGGGAAAGATTCGCACGGTCACCGCCTTGTCGCCATGCTCAGGCCATCGCGCTGATGGTCTTGCGGAAGCGGGCAAGCGCAACCGCGCAAAAGAGTCCGCCGATCGCCACCAGGGCCAGGAACTGCGGCCACACCACCTCCAGCCCGGCGCCGCGGTAGAGGATAGCCTGAGCCATCGCCACGAAGTGCGTGGTCGGCGCGATGAGCATGATGTTCTGCACCAGCTCGGGCATGCTCTCGCGGGGTGTCGATCCGCCCGACAGCATCTGCAACGGCAGCAACACCAGCATCAACAGCAGCCCGAACTGCGGCATGGATCGCGCCATGGTGGCTAGAAAGATGCCGATCGAGGTCGCTGCGAACAGGTGCAGCATTGCCCCAGCCAGGAACAGCAGCACCGATCCTTCGATCGGAACCTTCAGGACTGCCTGCACCACGACCGTCAGCGCGAACGCGCAGCCAGTGAGCACGACGAGGCCCATCGCCCAGATCTTGCTGGCCATGATCTCGAAAGGTGTGACGGGCATCACCAGCAGATGGTCGATGGTGCCATGCTCGCGCTCGCGGATCAGCGCGGCCCCGGACAGCACGATCGCAAGCATCGTGATATTGTTGACCATCGCCATGATCGATCCGAACCACGCCGGTGAAAGCGTCGGATTGAAGCGCGCACGCACCTCCAGCTCGACCGGCTGCTCCGGCGTGTCCCGGTTGCCTGCGACGAACTCCGCCACTTCCGCCTGCACGATCTGCTGCACATATCCGCCGCCGCTGAAGGCCTGGCTCATCCGGGTTGCATCGATGTTGAGCTGAATGGCGGGGGCGCGGCCTGCCATCACCTCGCGCTGGAAGTTCTGGGGAATGTCCAGCGCGAAGGTGAAGCGGCCCTCGTCCAGCCCCGCGTCGACTTCGTTCAGGCCGACCTGCTGGGGCGGCAGGAAGTACGGTGCGTAGAAGGCGCCTGCAATGCGGGCCGAAAGCGGGGACTGATCCTCGTCGACGATCGCAATCGGCGCCTTGTACAGCGTCTCCGGCATGCTCGTCGCGCCGCTGTAGACACCGTATGAGCAGGCATAGACGATCAGCACCAGCATGATCGGATCGCGCAACAAACTGCGCAGTTCCTTAATGCCGAGCCAGAGCACGTTGGCGGCAACACGCACGGTCAGGTCTCCTGCTTCTTCAGCAGCAGCGCGCAAAGGCCCATGACGACCGGGTAGGCGGCGATCAGGATGAGCAGCGGCTGGGCGAGGTCGGCAAAGCCAAGGCCCTTGGAGAAAACCCCCCGGCAGATCGTGACGAAGTGCGCCGCCGGAAACACCGCCCCGATCATTGCCCCCATGCCCTCCAGCGACGAGACGGGGTTGGTCAGTCCGGAAAACTGGACCGCCGGCAAGATGGTCCCCAGAGCCGTTGCGAACAACGCTGCGACTTGGCTCTTCATGAAGGTCGAGATCAACAGGCCCATGCCGGTCGAGAACAGCACAAAGAAGAGCGCGGCAATGGTCATGACCAGGATGTTGCCCGTCAGGGGCACCGCAAAGATGGTGATCGCCATGCCCACGAGCAGGACGTAGTTGACCAGCCCCAGCGCCGCGTAGGGAAGCTGCTTGCCGAGCAGGAACTCTAACCGCCCCACGGGGGAGACGTAGAAGTTGATGATCGACCCCAGTTCCTTTTCCCGAACCACGCTCAAGGCCGTCAGGATCGCCGGGAACATCAGCAGCAGGATCGGAATGACCGCGGGCACGATCGCCACCAGGCTCTTGACGTCCGGGTTGTAGCGGTAGCGCAGCTCGATATCGACGAGGCCAGCGGGCTGTTGCAGCCCCATCTCGGCCGCGGCAGTCTCGGCCATCCACTGCGCATGCATCGCCTGGACATAGCCGCGAACGGTTTCCGCCCGCTGCGGCATCGCGCCGTCCAGCCAGACGCCGATCTTGACGGGCGTACCGCGGCGGACATCGCGGCCGAAGCCCGGCGGGATCTCGATCGCGAGGCTGAGTTCGCCCTCACGCATGCGCCGGTCGAGCTGGCCATAGTCCGTGATCGGCGGCCGCTCGATGAAATAGCGCGAGCCCGACAGGTTCAGGACGTAATTCTCACTGACCGTGCTGCCGTCGCGATCCAGCACGGCGAATGGCAGGTCTTCGGCATCCATGCTGATGCCGAAACCCATGATGAACATCAGCAGCACGCTGCCAACCAGTGCGAGCGTCGCCCGGATCGGGTCGCGCCGCAATTGCAGCGCCTCCAGCCGGGCATAGGCCATCATGCGGCGGATGCTGAAAAATCCGGAAGCATGGTCCCGGGCTTCCTCCTCCTCGATGGGCGGGGAGGCGGGGGTGCCGGCCGCTTCCTGCTCGCCCGACGCCTCGCGCAGGTACGCGATGAATGCCTCTTCCAGGCTGCCATTTCCCTTGTCGTCTGCAATCGCGCGGGGGGTGTCGCTGACGAGCACCTTCCCGGCATGCATCAGGGAGATGCGGTCGCAGCGTTCCGCCTCGTTCATGAAATGGGTGGAGACGAAGATCGTCACACGGTCGCGCCGCGAGAGGTCGATCATCATCTGCCAGAAACGGTCGCGCGCGATCGGATCGACGCCCGATGTCGGTTCGTCCAGGATCAGCATCTCCGGTCGGTGCACCATGGCCACCGCGAGGCTGAGCCGCTGGCGCTGGCCGAGCGGCAGCGCGTCCGGCAGTGCGTCCATGATGCCGGCAAGGTCGAAGCGGCGCGCCACCTCGTCGATGCGAGCAGGGGCTTCGTCGTGAGGCACGCTGAACAGCTTGGCGTGCAGTTCCAGGTTCTGCCGGACGGTGAGTTCCGAATAGAGCGAGAATGCCTGGCTCATATAGCCGACCCGGCGCCGGGTCGCCATGTCGTCATCCTCGACGGGCTGTCCGAACAGCCAGGCTTCGCCCTCGCTGGCCTTGAGCAGGCCGGTGAGCATCTTCATCGTCGTGGACTTGCCGCAGCCGTTGGAGCCGAGGAAGCCGAAGATCTCGCCTCGCTCGATCCGGAAATCGACATGATCCACGGCCGTGAAATCGCCGAAGCGCATGGTGAGGCCTTTCGCCTCGATCGCGACCTCGCCGTTGGCCTCGGCCCGCTCGGGGATCCTCACCGGCGCATGCCCGCGCCGCCGCTCCTCGGGCAGAAGGGCGATGAACGCTTCCTCCAGATTGTCCTTGCCCGTGCGCGCATAGAGCGCGTCGGCAGTGCCGGTAGCGAGAACCCGGCCGGCATCCATCGCGACCAGCCAGTCGAAACGTGCGGCCTCCTCCATGTACGCGGTAGCGACCAGCACACTCATGTGCGGGCGATCCGCACGGATGCGGTCGATCAGATCCCAGAACTGGGCGCGCGACAGCGGATCGACCCCCGTCGTGGGCTCGTCCAGCAGCAGGAAGTCGGGATCATGGATGAGTGCGCAGCAGAGACCCAGCTTCTGCTTCATGCCGCCCGAAAGCTTGCTCGCGGGCCGGCCCCGGAAGGGGGCGAGACCCGTGCTCTCGGTCAGTTCCGCAATCCGGCGCTCCCGCTCCTCGGCATCCTGACCGAACAGCCGCCCGAAGAACGACAGGTTCTCTTCGATCGACAGCGTGGGATAGAGGTTCTTTCCGAGCCCCTGGGGCATGTAGGCGATCCTCGGCCCCACGGCTTCGCGGTGCTGCCGTTGCGCCATGTCGCCGCCGAGCACCTCCACCTTGCCCTCCTGCCCCGCGCGCGCGCCCGCGATCAGCGAGAAGAGGCTGGACTTGCCGACGCCGTCCGGACCGATCAGGGCGACCATGCGGCCTGCGGGAACGTCGAGGTCGATCCCGTCCAACGCGCAGGTCTTGCCATAGCTGAGGCGGACGCCGGCCAGCCGCGCCACGACGGCATCGCCACCCGCTTCCACTTGTCCTGTGTTGCCACGCACCGAAGGGCTCAGCGCTGCTGCGAAAGGGCCAGCTTCTCAGGCCAAGGCACGTTCGGATCGATACGGACATAGGCCATGCCGGGCAGTCCCGTCTTTACCTGGCGCAGGTTTCGCTGAAGGAGCGCGGGATCGATCCGGGCGCGCACGCGGAACATGAGCTTCTCGCGCTCGCTCGCGGTCTCCACCGTCTTGGGTGTGAACTGCGCCGCGTCGGCCACGAACGAGACCTTCGCCGGAATGACAAAGTCGGGTGCGGTATCGAGCACGATCCGGACCTCCGACCCGAGCCCGACCCGGCCCGCTGCCGTCGTCGGCAGGAAAAAGGTCATGTAGACATCCGAGAGGTCGATCACGTTGAGCACCCGTCCGCCACCAGCGACGATCTCCCCGGGTTGGGCAACGCGGAACTGGACGCGGCCGCCGCGCGGCGTGCGCAGCGCACTGTCCCGGATGTCGGCTTCGATCCGCTGGATGGTCGCCCGTGCCGCATCGACATTGGAGCGCGCACCGACGACTTGGCTGCGTGCAGATGCAATGGCGGCATCGACGGCGGCGAGCTGCGCACGCGCCGCTTCCACCGCAGCGGTCGCGCCTTCCACCTGCGCCCGGTCGTCGTCCCGCTCCTGCGCGGGCGTGGCGCCCTCGCGCGCGAGCGTCTCCGATCGGCTGAGCCGCCGCCGTGCCGCGTTCAGCTCTGCGTCCCGCTGGCGCACCGCCGCCAGCGCCGCGGCACGCTCGCTCTGCCGCTGCGCGACCTGGGTCTGAGCCGTCTCCACCGCGGCAGCCGTCTGGGCGAGTTGCGCCACCGCTTCGGCTCGCTGCGCCTCCAGCACATCGGTGTCGATGTGCGCCACGACCTGGCCCGGCTTCACGAACGCGCCTTCTTCCGCCACGATGTCGCGGATGCGGCCCGGCGTCTTTGCCGACACGTCAATTTCCGTCGCTTCGATCCGTCCGTTCCCGGCCTCGATCCCTTCGGGGAGGTCTGACGGCTTCACCAGCGTCCACAAAAGGAACGCGGCTGCGACTACGGCAAGCACGATGCCACCGATGATGAGCGATTTCCTGGCGGGCATCTTCATCGTGCCGATTCCTCAAGGTCCGTCATGCTAGTCGGAAAGCCGCCGCCCAGGGCGGAATAGAGCGCCACGACGCTGGTCAGTTCGGCGCGGCGAAGCTGGATGAGGGCCTGCTCCGTGTCGAACAGGTCGCGCTGCGCGTCGAGCACCTCGATCGAGGCCGAGCGACCGTTCTGCACGCGCAGCGTGGCCAGCCGCGCCCGCTCGGTGAGCGCCTCGAGCATCGAACGCGCGCTCTCGACCTGAAGGCCGATCTGGCGCCGGCGGACGAGCGCATCCGACACGTCGCGGAACGCGCGCTGAATGGCTTGCTCGTACTCGGCAACGGCGATGTTGCGCCGCGCCTCCGCAACGTCCAGGTTGGCGGCGAGCCGCCCCGCGTTGAACAGCGGCAGGGTGATGGTCGGAGTGAAGGTCCATGCCTCCGTGTCGCCGGCGAACAGTCCGTCCAGCGCGTCGCTCGCGGTGCCATAGGCGCCGGAGAGATTGATGTTGGGCAGGAACGCGGCACGTGCGGCGCCGATATTGGCGTTCGCCGCACGCAGCCGGAACTCGGCCGCGACAATGTCCGGACGGTTGACGAGGAGATCCGAAGGAAGCCCTGGCGGGAGCATCATTGCTGGTCCCTCTTCGGCCAGCCGCAGCGTTCCGGGTGCGATCTCCACCGGCCGCCCGACGAGCAGTGCCAGCGCGTTGCGGTTGACGCCGCGATCCTGTTCGATCGAATGCAGCGCGGTTTGCGCCTGTCCCAGCAACAGCTGCGCTTCGCTCATCTCCAGCTTCGAGCCCGATCCGACCTCAAACCGCCGACGCGCGATGCGTAGCGCCTCCTGTCGGGTTTCGATGGTCCGACGGGCGAGTGCGACCCGCTCCTCATATTCGCGCTCCAGCAGATAGCCGTTGGCGACCTGCGCGACGAGGTCGGTGGCCACGGCGCGGCGCGCCTCCTCGGTTGCCAGATATTGCTCGCGGGCCGCTTCGCGCAGGTTCCTGAGCCGGCCCCAGAAGTCGATCTCCCAGCCGGCGCTGAGCTGGGCGCTCACCTGGCGCACGTCGGCGCGCTGCGTGCCAGCCCCTGGCAGGTTGAAGATCGAGCGGCCACGCGTGCCCGTTCCCACCGCGTCGAGTTGTGGATAAAGCGCAGCGCCCTCGATCCGCCACGCGGCGCGCGCCTCTGCCACGCGGCCGGCGGCGATACGCAGGTCCCGGTTGTGGACGAGTGCCTCTGCGATCAGGGACTGAAGCTGGGGCTCGCGAAAGATATCACGCCAGCCGATCGCCGCGACGCTGACCCCGGCAGGCTCGGCGGGAACGAACGCGGCGGGCACCGGAAGGGCCGGCCGCGCATAGGGCGGCGCGAAGCTACAGCCCGCCAGGGAGGCAGCGCCACCCCCTGCGACAACAAGGCGCCAGCATCTGGCCGCCGCATCTGAAATCCGCCTGCCGGCAGCCATTCAAACCATTCCCGTCCTGCCACCACCGGGCTGATCCTTGCCGAGGTGGCACCTTCGTTACTGCGCTGGTACTACCCGCGCACCGTTATGTAAACGGTACCGTAGCGTTTTCTCGCAGCGGCTTTGTGCTTCCCCTTGGGCGGAGTCGGTGGCACCTCCTGGTTGATGGAACAGTTTAAGCCGAGCGAACCGCGTCGCCGCCTCCAGCCGCGCAGCCCCAAAGGCGGACGGCCGACGCAACAGGTCGCCGCACAATTGCACGAGCATATTCTCGACGCGGCGCTTGAAGAGTTCACCCGATCCGGCGTCGAACGATTCAGCATGGAGCGAGTGGCAGCATCCGCTAAAATATCTAAGCGCACGCTTTACGAGCGTTTCAAATCCAAGAACAACCTTGCGGTGGCGACGGCCAACTACGGTATCGAAAAGCTCGCGCGACCGGTCATCGACGGCTGTTCGCAGGGATCCGTTCGCGACAAGATCCTGTTCGCGACACGCAGCATGCTGGACATTTCGCTGACCGACCGAGTGCGAGGGTTGGAAGCCCTGATCTACTGGATCGTCGATAATGGGCTGCACAAGGACGCCAGCACATCACCTCTCGCCATTGATACGGGCACGAAGATGCTCGAGTCGATCCTGGCCGAGGCGTTCGAAGAGCCGGAGGAATGTCGCTTCCTGGCGAAGCACCTTTACGAGGTGCTCGTCACGATCCCGCGGCTGCGGATCATACGGCTCGACAGCCTCGCCGATACGCCGGAATGCAAGGACGAATATGCACAACGGGTCCTCGCCCTGCTGTCGCGCGGCATACCGGCCCTGGCAGACTGACTGCCATCCGGCATCCGCCTGGCGTCTTAAACAGGGACGGGCGACGTTGAGCCCGCAGGCAAAACTGATCAACGCGGCTTGATCGTCCGAGTCCGTGAAACGAAGTCCGTTTTTGGTAGGGATGACGGTGGTCTGCTACCTAGCCCGCCGTACGCTCGCGAGGCGCGTCGGGCGCCATTTCGCGCACAAACTCTCCCCACGCATGGTGGCCGGTAAGCGACAAAAACGCGAGCCACCGCAATCGGAAGTACGTATCCGCGTCGTCGCCGCCCAAGGCGACGGATGGATTCTTGAACAGCCAACGGGCCTCGCTGCCGAAGACGAGATCGAACAGGAGAGAGGTCAAGCGCGGCGGCTTACCGGGGCCGATCGAACCCTCATTCTGGGCCGCGCCAACCAGGCGGCAGCCGTGGTCGAACAGCTTCAAATACCATCTGTCCAAGTGATCGCGGATTTCCGGATCACTTTGTGCCTCGAATTGAAGGTAGCGACGGAAAGCCCGCTCTTCCGCCCGGTTCATATGGTCAAAGATGAGGCGGGACCAAAGTTGAAGCTCTGCAAGTGCGCCATTGACCGGTCTGTCGGGACTCTCTTCAGGGCCGGAGACTGCCACGGTCAGTCGATCGATCTCCCGAGTCACGACCGCGTCGATTAGGCCCGCCTTGCTCTTGAAGTGCCGATAGATCGTGCGCTTCGTCACGTCGATTTGCGCGGCAACCCGGTCGATCGACAATCTTTCGGATCCCGCGTTCCGCAGTGCGCGCAGGGTCTCGTCCAGAATGGCCTGTCGTAGAGCGATCGACTCTGCTGTGGTCGGCCGACCGGTTCGACGCTCGGATACACTGGACATTCAACTCTCCTTATCTGCCCCGCCTAGCAGGCCGCGAACACGCCTGCCATTTGGGCGGCGTTGCTACCGATGGGCGGCGGGGGCCACCCGCGAAGCGCCCACGATGACCTCCGATCCGTCGGTCTCCTGATCGGGCAATCTGAAGCGGCGCGCGACAAAGGATACTGGCCTGTAACTTTATTCTCGGCACGACGGAACTCCGCCTGGTACGGCGCGTCATGCGAGCGTAAAAAGTAGCCATAAGTGTATCTCTGCGGGACGTCTCGCGGAATGCGCTGAACCGGAGCGCCGCTCGTGCCGCCAAGTGATATCGTGCTTCCTGTCCCCGGCGGCTCCGCTCCGTCGGCAATGCTGGACCCAATGCAGTTCAACCGCGACCTGCGGGCACTGCTTCCCGATCTGTCCCGCTATGCCGGATCCCTCGCGCGGGATGGGGATCTGGCTCAGGATTTGATCCAGGAAACCGCGATCCGGGCGTGGCGCAATCGCGAGCGGTTTGTCGCCGGTACCAACTTCAAGGGCTGGCTCTATCGCATCTTGCGCAACTGTTTTCTCTCTCATGTCCGTCACCAGCGGGTCGCCCGGACCGATACGCTGGGTGACGACTTCCCCGACGTTCCGGTTGCGTGCGAGCAGGAAAGCATCGTCATGCTCAAGGACGTCCAGCGTTCCTGGAAAAGGCTAGCTCCGGAGCAGCAGCGGTCCATCCGGCTGATCGGGATCGAGGGGCGCAGCTACGAGGAGGCGGCCGCGATCGAGCATGTGCCGCCGGGCACCATCAAGAGCAGGGTGGCCCGCGGCCGCGACCTGCTGCGCGCGATTGTCGAAGGAGACATGGCAGGTGCGGTGCCGCCCCCCATGGACGCCGCCGACCGTGCGCCAATTCCTGTCTCCAGCCATGCTGCGAGCCTGTCAGACGAAGACCGTCTCCAGGTAGAAATCCTGCGAAAGTGGCGGGGACAGCGAACCTTCCCGAAGTCGCAGACGGCCTGATCCGCCTGCGATCTAACAGATGATCGTGGGTTTTTCCGGCCTGCAACTTGGCAGCCACTTCAGGAGGTTTTCCTGGTTCAACTCGGCAAAGGAGCGGAGCGTCCCAACGCGCCGACTCTCTTTGCCCGGAGAATGGATTTGCAGGACGGCTCCGCTAAGGGGCGTTGACAAGCGGACAGTTATGTCCACTTGCGAGCTGGTGACCATTCGGATCGATGCACGCCGGCACCGCCAGGCCCTCCTTGAGGCTGCGCGGGAGGTTTTTCTTCAGCACGGGATAACCGCGCCCCTTGAACTGGTGGTCGAGCGATCAGGCCTGGGGCGCGCCACCCTCTACCGGCATTTTCCGGACCGGGCTTCGCTCGCCCTGGCGATCGCGTCGGAGAGTCTCAATGCGCTCGAGCAGTGCGCAAGGACCGATGACGGTCGGCCCGCTTCCCTGAAAGACCTTCTAGGCCATCTCGGTCGGTCGCTTGTCACCAACCCGTTCCTCGCCGACGCCTGGCGCGTGACTGCATCCCGTGCCGAGGAAGCCCGCGAACTGGCTGATCGGTGGTGCGCGCTGTTCGAGGAACCGATCCGCCTGGCAATCGCCGATGGCACATGCCGGCCCGACCTCCGGGCTTCGGACATATCCTTGATCGGAGCGATGCTGAGCGCCTCCATCCGGGAGCCTGACGACGAGGCGCGGCAGCGGATGATCGAGCGCATGAAGGAACTGATCACGGACGGCCTGTGGAGCCGCGATCCATCATGAGCACGCCGCTAGAGCCAATTCCGAACTGGACCGACGAGGAGAAGCCGTCGATGCCGGGGTCGCCGTCGACCCCGAAGCACACTCCACCCGTGCGGGTGGCATATATCACGATCGCGTTCCTGCTTGGCATCACAGGTGGGCTCGGCAACGCACTGGTCAGCGCCAACCTGCAGAACATCCAGGGCTCTCTCGGCCTGACGCCGGTCCAGGCGGCCTGGTTGCCGGCCGCTTATGTGATGGTCAACATTTCGACCAGCCTGATCCTGCTCAAGTTTCGCCAGCAATTCGGACTGCGCCTCTTCGCCGAAATCGGCCTCCCGCTCTATGCCGCGGCGACCATCCTGCACCTGATCGTGGATAGCTATCCGACCGCCCTGTTGGCGCGGGGGATGAGCGGCTTTGCGGGCGCCACAATCAGCACGTTGGCAATCTTCTACACCTTGCAGGCGTTTCCGAAGGCGAGGCTTGCCCAGGGATTGGTGGTCGGCCTGGGCATCTCGCAACTGGCGACACCGCTCGCCTGGCTACTGTCCCCCGCACTGCTGGACCTTGGTGACTGGCGGACGCTCTACATGTTCGAATCCGGGCTGGCGCTGTGCTGCCTCGCTGCCGTGGTCTCGCTCAAACTGCCAGCGGGCATCCGCATCAAGGTGTTCGAGGGGCGCGACTTCCTGACCTTCGCGCTGGCTGCGCCTGCGCTTGCCCTGGTCGTTGCGGTGCTGGCACAGGGGCGGACCCAGTGGTGGACGGAGCAACCCTGGATCGCGGGCGCACTGATCGTGGCGATCATCCTGTTGGTTGCTGCGGCCTTTGTCGAACATCACCGCGCCAATCCCCTGATCCAGACGCGCTGGCTGGGCACCGCCTCGACTATCCGCTTCGCAATCGGAGCCATCGGCCTGCGCTTCCTGCTCTCCGAGCAGACCTATGGGGCCACCGGGCTCTTGCGGACGCTGGGCATGGGCGCGGAGCAGTTGCAGCCGCTTTATGCAGTGATGCTGGCCGGGCTGGTGGTCGGGATCGGCACAAGCGCGCTGACCTTCAACCAGAAGACGGTGGTCCCGCAGATCCTCGCGTCCGTGGTGCTGATCGCGATCGGCAGCTTCCTGGATTGGAACGCCACCAGCCTGACGCGCCCGCACGACATGTTCCTCAGCCAGTTCTTGCTGTCAGTGGCCGGGGGGCTGTTCATGGGCCCGCTGCTGCTGGTCGGCGTCATGAGCGCGCTCAAGAACGGGCCGAACTATATCGTCAGCTTCGCCGTGCTGTTCGGCGTCAGCCAGTCGATCGGCGGCCTGGCCGGCCCGGCCATCTTCGGCACCTTCCAGCAGTTTCGCCAGCATGAATATTCCGCCGCCATCAATGCCGGTGTCGATCCGACCAACCCGCTCGTGGCGCAGCGTCTCCAGATCCAGGGCCAGGTGTATGGCCGGGTCATCCCCGATCCCGTGCTGCGCCAGGCGCAGGGCACGGCGCTGCTCGCCCAGGCCTCCACACGCGAGGCGAACGTCCGCGCCTACAACGATGTCTTCCTCCTGAACGGCATCCTGGCGCTGCTTTTGCTGAGCTGGTCGCTGTTCAACGTCATCCGCCTTGCCATCAAGGCGAAGTCCAACCCTCCCGCCCCCGCCGGTCCCACGACCGGCGCTGCGGCATCGATCTGAGAGAAACCTGATGGCAGACGCGCCAATCATCCGCCCGGAAAGCGACGAGCCTGACAAGCCCGAAGAACACGCCTCCACGCTGGTGGATGCGGGTGGCCGCCCGTTGAGCGCAGACGCTCCACCCGCCGCGGCTGAACCGCCCAAGACCATCAAGCCCCGCCGCTTCACCGTAGCCCTCATGGCCGGGGTTGCCGTGGTGGGCGTGCTGCTGATCCTTGCCGCGTGGCGGATATGGCCGTTCACCGGCACGATGGTCGTCACCGAGAACAGCTACGTCCGCGGCCAGATCACGGTGATGGCGCCGCAGGTGAACGGCTATGTCGCCGAGGTGCTGGTGCGCGACTTCCAGCATGTGAAGGCGGGGCAGCCGCTGCTACGGATCGACGATCGCATCTATCGCCAGCAACTCGAACAGGCGGAAGGCCAGCTCGACGCGGCCGAGGCCAACCTCGCCAATGCCGTCCAGACGATCGCGCAGAACGAGGCGGACATCGAGGCGCGCCGTGCCGATCTGCTTGCTGCCGAGGCCGAACGGGATCGCGCCGCGGCCGACGAGCGGCGCGTCGATGATCTATCCGAACGCGGATCGGTCTCGCTGCGCGAGCGCGATCGGATCCGCGCGACCGCACGAGCAAGCACTGCCGACGTGATGAAGGCGCGCGCGGCCATCCGCATCGCCGAGGAAACGGTGAAAGCCACGCGCGTATCGCGGCTCGGGCTGGAGGCGCAGGTAAAGACTGCCAAGGCGCAGCGCGACCTCGCGCGGATCAACCTGGCTAATACCGTCATCTACGCACCCAAGGCCGGGCAGTTGAGCGAAGCGAGCGTCCGTCAGGGGCAATATGTCTCGGCCGGGTCGCAACTCCTGTTCCTGGTACCCGAAAGCCTGTGGGTCATCGCCAACTACAAGGAGACCCAGACCCGCAATATTCGGCCTGGACAGGTCGCCACCTTCAAGGTCGATGCACTCGGCGATGAGCAACTCACCGGCCGTGTCGAGGGCTTTGCGCCGGCGACCGGATCCGAGTTCAGTGTGCTCCGCCCGGATAACGCCAGCGGCAACTTCACCAAGGTCGTGCAGCGCATTCCGATCCGGATCACGATCGATCCCGGCCAGCCGCTCGCGAACCGGCTGCGCCCCGGCATGTCGGTCGTGACGCGAGTGGAGACGGCGGGCGCGACCGGCGAGGGAAGCGCCCGATGAGACGTGTGCGTCCGACCGCCGCGGCAGGGGCGGCACTTGCGCTCGTCGGCTGCATGCCTGCCGATGTGCGCCCGCCCGCGACGGCCTCCGTCACCGCGCCGGCGGGTTGGCGCGACGGCACTGCCGGCAATGCGGCGATCGACCCGCAGTGGTGGCAGGCGTTCGAGGATCAGGCGCTCACCGCGCTGATCGAGCGGGCCCTCGCGCGCAACACCGACGTGCTGGCTGCCGCGGCTCGCATCCGGGAGGCGCAGGCATCCATCCGGACGGCACGCTCGGCGGCGCTGCCCACGCTCGATGCCGTTGGAGGGGCGCAGCACGGGCGCGATCTCGGCACGGCCGGGGCGACGACGAGCACCGCCATCCAGCCTGAACTCCAGCTCAACTGGCAGGTGGATCTGTTCGGTCGGCTCTCTCGCCTCACCGATGCCGCGCGACTGCGCTACGTTGCCAGCCAAGCGGATCGTGACGCGACCGCGCTGGCGGTTTCGGCTCAGGTCGCCCAGGCCTATATCGGCTTGCTCGCGCTCGACGCGCAGTTGCTAGTGTCGCAGCAGACGGTGACCTCGCGGGCGGAGGCGCTACGGCTCGCCGCCGATCAGGCGCGGGTCGGCTATACCTCGCAGTTCGAGCTCACCCAGGCCGAGTCCGAATATGAGGCCGTGCAGCAGGCGATCCCCCGGCTTCAGTTCGCGATCCGCGCCCAGGAAAATGCGCTGAGCCGGCTGACCGGGGACCTGCCGGGAGCCATCGTCCGGGGGCGCAGCCTGCGGGAGTTCCTGCCACCGGCTGTGCCGGCCACGCTGCCCTCGGATCTTCTGCGTCGCCGTCCCGACATCGCCAGCGCGGAACTCGCCGTTGCGGCGGCCGACGCGACGCTCGCCTCGGATCGCGCTGCCTTCCTGCCGCAGGTCGCCATCTCGGCTGCGCTGGGTCAGCTCTTCGTCAACGCGCTGGATTACGATCCGGTCACGATCTGGAGCGTCGGCGGCAGCGTGCTCGCGCCACTCTTCGCGGGCGGGCGCCTGAGTGCGCAGGTCGATGCAACCGCGGCGCAGCGCGACCAGGCCGCGTTCGCCTATCGCGGCACGGTGCTGACCGCGTTCGAGGAGGTCGAGACCGCCCTGAGCGGGGTCACCCGCTATGCCGAGCAGATCGAGCGGCTCCACAATCGCCGCATCATCCTACAACGGTCGGTCGCGCTCGCCACCGACCGCTATCAGGGCGGCTATGCTTCCTATCTCGAGCAGCTGGACGCGCAGCGGGCGCTCTACTCGACCGAACTCGACGCCATCAGCGTGCGGCAATCGCAGCTCGAAAACATCGTGACGCTGTACCGAGCGCTCGGCGGTGGCTGGCAGGGGGCCGGACTGACCGACGGCGCAACCCGCCGGTGACCCTCAAGCGGCCAGGCGGCTCCCATGCGCAACGACTGCCGCCGCGCGTTTCCGCACCCGGCCTGCCTGCCCGTGCCGCACCCCGCGGCCCCGACATACCCGAACCCCATTTACCCTGGAGCGCCGCTGGCCGTATGCACAAATGCCTGACCTTTCTTCCGGCGGCGGCTCTTGCCGCCGGACTGCCCGCCACCGCATCCGCTCAGCAGGGCATCGAGACGTTGATCGGCCGTGTCGAGGCCGGCTCGGGGGGTGAAGCACGGCTCGAGGTTCGCCTGCTCAACACCGGCCCCGGGTCCGCCGAGGCACGCTTGCCTGACACCGTCGAGGCACGGATCGAGGCACCCGACGCCGCGTACGCTTCACGCGCCGTCACGTTGCGGCGCGACGCGGCAACCGCTGAGAGGATCACCATCGCACCCGGAAGCTTTGCCACTGCGCGCTACCGGTTGGGGAGCGAGGACTTCCAGGATGGCGGCGTGATTTCCGTGCCGGGGTGGGGCGGGCAGACGGTCACGCTCGCGAGGGCGACCCCGGCGCCATCGGCTCCGGCGCAGCAGCCCGATTCCCAGCTGGCCGACGCAGCGCCGGCAACCCCGCCACCGACCGACCGCACCATCGGCAATGCCTTTCTCGAGAACCTGAGCGCGTACGAGCCGATCTACGCCGCCTATGGTCCCGGCACCAACAGCGACGCGCGCCTGCAGATCAGCTTCAAGTACCGGCTGTTCGGCAGCCGCGCGCGGGAGGATGGCCGAGCGTCCGAAGACGGGCTCTATTTCGGCTATACGCAGCGGATGTTCTGGGATCTGGGCGCCGAGTCCTCGCCCTTCCGCAACATCGATTTCCAGCCAGAGGTCTTCTACGTCACGCCGGCCAAGGCCCTGTCCCACAAGGCCACGTTGAGCGCGCAGGCTGGCTTGCGCCACGAATCCAATGGGCGCGAGGGCGAGGAGTCGCGCAGCCTCAACACCTTCTACCTGGCTCCGATGGCCGCGTTCTCGCTGGGCGGAGACACCCGGCTGACGGTGGCCCCGCGCGCATGGTTCTATATTGGCGACCTTTCGGACAATGCCGATGTTCGCCGCTATCGCGGCAATACCGGGCTGTTCGTCGAAGTCGGCGAAGACGACGGGCTGCGCCTGTCCACGTCGAGCCGCTTCAACTTCGGCAGCGGCAAGGGGTCGGTCGCGGCGGACGTCTCCTATCCCCTGCGCCGCATCCTCGGCGGCGCTCCGGACTTCTACCTCTTCGGACAGACGTTTCTGGGCTACGGCGAAAACCTGCTCGACTATAACCGCCGCACGACGCGCCTTCGCATCGGCGTAGCGCTTGTGAGGTAGGCATGGCCCTGAAGATCATCGGCGCGCTGCTCCTGGCGCTTTTCGCGACGGGCGAGGCGATCCGGGTCTTCAACCCGCTTCCCCCGCTCGAGCCGCATCTCCCGTCGCAGGCGCTGAGCGACACCGCAGGCACGCCACTCGGCCAGGGTGTCACGCCGATGGTGACCGCGCATCCGGGCCTGACGGGTCTTCACATGCTCAACGACGGCCGCAGCGCGTTCGCCGCGCGCGTGCTGCTCGCCCGTGCCGCAACCCGTAGCCTCGATATCCAATATTATATCTGGCACGGCGATCTCTCGGGCACGCTGCTGCTCGAGGAAGTGTACACCGCCGCAGAGCGCGGAGTGCGCGTACGGCTGCTGGTCGACGATAATGGCATCGCCGGCCTTGATGCGCCGTTCGCCGCGCTCGACGCCCATCCCAATATCGAAGTGCGGCTCTACAACCCGTTCATCGTGCGGCGGCCCAAGCCGATCGGCTATCTCGCCGATTTCCCGCGACTCAACCGGCGCATGCACAACAAGAGCTTCACTGCCGACAATCAGCTGACGATCATCGGTGGGCGCAATGTCGGGGATGAATATTTCGGCGCGCGCGACGAAGGGCTGTTCGCCGATCTCGACGTGCTGGCAGCGGGCACGGCAGTCGCCGACGTCTCGCGCCAGTTCGACCGCTATTGGGCGAGCCAGTCCGCCTATCCCGCCGCCCGCATTCTTCCGCCGGTCTCCTCCGGGGCCCTCGTAGCAATCCGGGACGCGGCGGCCGAGGCGCGCCGCGATCCCGCCGCCCAGGCCTATGTCGAGGCGGCCCAGTCGCTCCCCTTTGTGGAGCAGGCGAAGCGGGGAACGCTCGCGTTCGAATGGGCTCCGGTACGGTTGGTCAGCGACGATCCCGCCAAGACGCTCGGCGGGGGTGGGCGCCAGGGCCTCCTGTTGACGAGGCTCGGTGAGATCATCGGCACCCCTCGCCGGGAGCTGGGGCTGGTTTCCGGCTATTTCGTACCCACGAAGGCGGGCAGAACGCATTCGCAAAGCTCGCGCAGGACGGCGTCGCTGTCAGTATCCTGAGCAACGCACTGGAGACGACGGATGTCGGCATCGTTCATGCCGGCTATGCCCACCGCCGCAAGTCGATGCTGAAGGCTGGCGTCCGGTTGTTCGAAATGCGAGTGCCCAGGGGCGGTGAGGATGCCGTACCATGGTCGCGGAACCTGCTCGGCACCGGCTCTGGGTCGCGGATCGGCGGCTCTTCAGGCACGGTGCTCCGGTCGAGCGCCTCGACGCTGCACGCCAAGACCTTCACCGTCGATCGCACGCG
The DNA here is from genome assembly GCF_039522995.1 of Sphingomonas molluscorum. Taxonomy (NCBI): domain Bacteria; kingdom Pseudomonadati; phylum Pseudomonadota; class Alphaproteobacteria; order Sphingomonadales; family Sphingomonadaceae; genus Sphingomonas; species Sphingomonas molluscorum. The sequence continues at coordinate 362,828 of NZ_BAAAEL010000001.1, forward strand.
GATGTTCATCGGCTCGTTCAACTTCGATCCGCGCTCGGTGCACCTCAACACCGAACTCGGCTTCGTCGTCGAAACTTCGGCCATGGCATCGCGGCTGCAAGGCAGTTTCGAGAAGCTCATCCCGCAGCGAGCCTATCAGGTCGTCCTAGGCAGCGATGGCGATCTCGTCTGGATCGAACGCGATGGAAGCCGCGAAATCCGTCACGAGACCGAGCCAGGAACGACCTTGCTGCAGCGAGCGAGCATAGCAGTCCTGAGCCGCCTCCCGATCGAATGGCTTCTCTGACCCTCATGCCGGGGGGCTAGCGGCGGGTTGATTGATGGGCGCAAATTCCATGACCTTGTCGCCGAAGTCCTGACACCCGGGCGTCGCATATTATGCAGCTTCTGCAACAACGTAATGGCGGCAAGTGGGTAGATTGGGGCCTGTCCGCGTTCGAGCAGCGGTCAGCGAAGCAGCCCTTCTTTCAAACGGCAGGTAGCGGGCGCAGATGCCTGCCGGTTGTGGTTAGCTGCCCACCCGCTTTGGTTGGTCAGTAATTAGCCGACAGCGTCCCACTTGCTGCGAGCGTAGAAGGCAGCAGATACGCTACGTCCGGAATACAACCGCGCGCATGGCCGTCCGCGTTGAAAGCGTTCGGCCTGTGGTCAGGCGGCTGTTCAACGAAGGAGCGGGAGCGGACGGGCGAGCACTACCCGCTAATCGTCATCCAAGAGGCGGGCTTGGACGGCTTCTGGATACATCGCTGCCTCGTGCGCGAGAGCCCGCAAATCTCAACCAACGGCAATCATTGCGAGGCGCTCGCGCACTTCTTCAAGGCGACCCTTAACCACCAGGGCAATGACATTCTCTTGGAAGCACAACCGTTCGCGTACGTTCGCCAGGAGCCCAAACCAAAGTGGGCATGGCAGTGGGCAGCGCGACTGCCGAGTCTAATAAGTCGCTGAAAAGTAACAAGTTCTGGCGGAGAGGGAGGGATTCGAACCCTCGGAACCCTTGCGGGCTCAACGGTTTTCGAGACCGCCCCGATCGACCACTCCGGCACCTCTCCGCAGAGGTTTGGCGCGATCCGTTCCTGAGAAGAAACAGCGCGCCGGTCAGCGAGCGGTCGCCGTTAGGCCAAAGCGTTCGGGAGTGCAAGCGCCTCCTTGTGCCTTTTTCTCCCGGGATTAGATATTGTGCATGATCGAAATGTCCGAGCCCCGGAACCTGCTCGATGCGCCGGTGGCGATGCCGCCCATTGCGCATGCCCGTTTTTCCATCGGCGACGTGGTGCGCCACCGCCTGTTCGACTTCCGCGGCGTGGTGTTCGACGTCGACCCCGTCTTCGCCAACAGCGACGAATGGTATGAGGCGATCCCGGAAGAGATCCGCCCGCGCAAGGACCAGCCCTTCTACCACCTGCTCGCCGAGAATGCGGAGGCGAGCTACATCGCCTATGTCAGCCAGCAGAATCTAGTGGTGGACGAAAGCGACGAGCCGGTCGAGCACCCCGCCATCGAGGGCCTGTTCGACGTCTATTCGGAAGGTCGCTACCGGCTGCGCCGCGAACACCGGCACTGAGAGCCGAAGGCGCCGCAACCTTCAAGCAGGCGTGCCGATTTCCTGCAATGTCCCGGGTGGCGTGCCGCCCGGCGATCCGGCGGCGAAAGGGGTGGTGGAGCTGAGGGGAATCGAACCCCTGACCTCTGCAGTGCGATTGCAGCGCTCTCCCATCTGAGCTACAGCCCCGCCCCGTCCCCGGCAAAGCCGGGGCCGCTCCCTTAGCCGGGCTTTTCGGGCGATGCAACCGTCGCCTTCTTCCGAAACCGCCCTGCATCGTGCGCCGAACGGCATCCGCTGTGCGTCCAGCGCGCGGAACCGGCCCATCCTTAACCTGTTATAATTTCCGGAAGCTGCGCCACGAGACGCGGCACCGCAGGATGACGTTTCAGGAGACGATCCATGGCGTATGAACGCTACCCCCGCGGGCGCGGTACCGCGGGTGACTATGGCCAAGATTTCGGCTCGGGCCGCGACTATACCTATTCCAGCGCCCGCGACTATGCGGCGGCCGGCTATGACGAGGATCGCGGCCGCGGCGGCTACCGGCGCGAGGAGGGTCGTGGCTATGGCGAGCGTGACTATGACGGCCGCGACTACGGCAACCGAGACTATGGGACCCGGGACTATGGCGCGCGCAACTTCGGCGGCGAGGGTTCGGGCGGATACGGCGGCGGACGCTATCGCGACCGCGGGTCGAGCCAGCCCTACCGCGGCAGCTATGCGAGCGACGGCCACCGCTTCACCGACGTCGACAACCAGGACGAAGGCAGCAGCTGGGATCGCGACAACCGCTACGGCGGCGACCGCAACTCCGGCGGCCGGTATCTGAGCGACCGCGACCAGCGCCCTCGCGGCTATGGCGCATCCTCCGGCTATGGCGAGCGCGGCTTCATCGATCGCAGCCACGGCGAACGCGGCTATGGCGAGCGGAGCTTTGGCGAGCGCAGCCATGGCGAACGCGATCATCATCGCGGCTATGGCGCGCAGAACCGCTTCCGCGACCGGGACGATCGCGACGAGCGGCGCTTCGGCGGGCGGCCGCAGGGCTATGACCATGACGAGCGCGGCTTCCTGGAACGCGCCGGCGACGAGGTCCGCTCCTGGTTCGGCGACGAAGAGGCGGAACGCCGCCGCGAGCTGGACCAGCGCTATGACGAGCAGCGCGAGCGCCGCGACGACCGCTATGGCCACGATCCCCACTACAGCAACTGGCGCAGCAACCAGCTTGCCGAGTTCGATCGCGACTATGACGAGTATCGCCAGGAGAATGCGAGCAAGTTCCACAACGAGTTCAGCAGTTGGCGCACCGAGCGGCAGGGCCAGCGCACCTCGCTGAACCGCGTCCAGGAGCATATGGAAGTGGTCGGCTCGGACGGTCAGCACGTCGGCACCGTCGACAAGGTGCGTGGCGACCGAATCCTCCTGACCAAGAATGATGCCGACGCCCACGGCCGTCATCACTCGATCCCGTCGCGCTGGATCGAGACGGTCGACGACAAGGTGAAGATCCGCAAGACCGCGGACGAGGCGAAGCGCCACTGGCGCGACGAGGAGCACAGCCAGGCGATGTTCGGCGACGATGCGCAGGGCGCGTCGGGCGCGGGCCGTGGCGTCGGCAGCACGGGCACGACCGGCTCCAGCACCAGCGGCACGACCAGCACCACCGGCACGCTGGGCACGGTGGGCGCTACCGCCAACACCGGCGGTACGTCGGGAACGGGTACTGCCGCGGGATCGAGCACGACCGGCGGCACCACCCCTCAGGGCGGCTCAACCTTCCGCTGAGCGCCGCCCGAGCGCTGCCAGGCTTCCCCCCTGCCTGGCAGCACCTACGGCAAGGGCCCGGACTTCGGTCCGGGCCCTTTTTGTATGGAGACGAAGCTCAGGGGCCGCCTACCACTCGACGCCGATCTTGCCGAAGTGGCTGCCGCTTTCCTCGTAGCGGAACGCGTCGGCAAGGTCTTCGAGTGCGAAGCGCCGGTCCACGACCGGGCGGATGCCGGTCGCCTCCAGGGCGGTGACGAACGCCTGCTGGTCCGCGCGGCTGCCGACGATCAGCCCCTGCAACCGTGCCTGCTTGGCCATCAGCGCCGCCGTCGGCACCTCGCCGCCCCGTCCGGTCAGCACGCCGATCAGCGAGATGTGGCCACCGACCCGCACCGCCTCGATTGACTGGGCGAGCGTACCCGGTCCGCCGACCTCCACGACATGGTCGACGCCCGCCCCGCTCCAGTCGCGCACCCGGCGGCCCCACTCGGCTTCGGACCGGTAGTTGAGCGTGAAGTCCGCGCCGAGGGCGCGGGCGCGCTCCAGCTTCTCGTCGGACGAAGAGGTGATCGCCACCCGCGCGCCCATCGCCTTGGCGATCTGCAATGCCCAGATCGAGACGCCACCGGTGCCCAGCAGCAGCACCGTGTCGCCGGCCTTGAGGTTTCCGTCGACTACCAGCGCGCGCCAGGCGGTGAGGCCGGCCGTGGTGATCGTCGCCGCTTCCACCGCGTCATAGCCCTTGGGCGCGCGCGTAAAGGCGGTGGCGGGCAACACCACCCGCTCCTGCGCGAAGCCATCGATGCCGTCGCCGGGCGTCCGGCTGAAGTCGCCGATCCTGGCGGGTCCGGCGAGCCAATCCGGGAAGAAGCAGGACACGACCGATTCACCGACGGCAAACTCGCGGACGCCCTCGCCGACCGCCTCCACCGTGCCGCCGCCGTCGGCCATCGGCACGCGCCCGTCGTCGGTGGGCATGCCGCCGGTCGCGACGCCATAATCGTGATAGTTGAGCGAGCTTCCGTGCAGCGCCACGCGGATCTCGCCGGGACCGGGATCGCCCGGCTCGGGCCGCTCCTCCAGCCGCAGCCGGTCGAGGCCGCCCGGGGCGGCTACTGTCATCGCCTTCATCGTCTGCTTCTCCTGTTCGGGACGCAGGCACAACGCAGGCGACGGCGCGGGTCTCCCGCCCGGGCGATCAATGCAGCTTGGCGATCGGCAGCCCGTCTTCCTTGGCACGCTGCTTCACCGATTCCTCGCTGCGGGTGAGCGCCTTGGCGATCGCCTTCAGGGCCATGCCCTTCTTGGCGAGCGTGTGCAGCTTCTGGATCTCGTCGGGGCGCCAGGGCTGGCGATGGCGCTCGAAACGTTCGGCCATGATGGTTCTCCTTGGGAAGCCCTGCGCTACCCCGTCCGCGCCAGCCGCACCAGCAGCGTGTCGAGCGCCTGAAGGAAGCGCGATCGATCCGCCTTGGAGAAAGGCGCCGGTCCGCCGATCTGCTCGCCCCCGGCACGCAGGTCCGCCATGATCGCGCGCACCGCGATGGCGCTGCCGATAGAGGCGGTGGTGAACGGCTTGCCGCTGGGTGCGACCACGCTCGCTCCCGCCTTCAGCGCCCGGTCCGCGAGCAGGATGTCGGCGGTGACCACCACGGATCGGGCGTCGGCATGCTCGGCGATCCAGTCGTCGGCCGCGTCGAAGCCGCTGTCGACCACCACCCGCTCGACGCCCGGCGGCACCCGCAGCCAGGCGTTGCTGACGATCGTGACCTGCGCGCCATGGCGCTCGGCGACCCGACACACCTCGTCCTTGACCGGGCAGGCATCGGCATCGACCAGGACGCGAAGCGACGTACTCAGGACGCCGGTTCCGCGATCGGGCGGGTATCGAGCACCTCGATCGCCGCCGGGCGCCCGCCGAAATCGACCAGGTCGCCCGCTTCCGCGCCCGTCATCGCGACCGCAAGCGGCGCGGTAAACGGGATCAGCCCCGCCGCGGGGTCCGCCTCGTCACTGCCGACCAGCGACACGGTGCGGGTCTGTCCGTTCAGGCGAAAGGTCACGCAGGAGCCGAACGCCACCTCCCGCTCGGGCGGGGGCGGCGCAATGTTCGCCGTGGAAAAGCGCGCGCGCCAATAGCGCAGGTCGCGCTTCAACGTGGCACGCTTCTCGTCGTCGGTCTCGGCGGCGACCGCCGCCTCCAGTCGGGCGACCTCCGCCTCGATCTTCGCCAGGCCGCGGCGGGTCACCAGGTTCTCGCCGGGCGGCAGCGGCAGCTCGAACTTCGGCTCCTTGTGCTCGTCGTCGTCCTCACGTCGAAAGGCCACGCTCATCGGGTCAGATCGCTCCGGAAAAAGTATCGCATTTGGCTGGATCACCCGATTCCAGGCCGGTGCGCAACCACTTCATCCGCTGGGCGGAGGTGCCGTGGGTGAAGCTCTCCGGCACGACGCGGCCCTGCGACTGCTGCTGGAGCGTGTCGTCGCCGATCGCCTGCGCCGCGCGCATGCCTTCCTCGACGTCGCCCGGCTCGATGCGGTCGCGGTTGCGCGCCGCCCAGACGCCGGCGTAGCAGTCCGCCTGCAGTTCCAGCCGCACCGAGGCGGCATTGCCCTCCGCCTGGCTGGAGCGCTGCTGGATCGCCGTCACCTTTTCGGCAGTGCCGGTCAGGTTCTGGATATGGTGGCCGACCTCGTGCGCGATGACATAGGCCTGGGCGAAGTCGCCCGCCGCGCCGAAGCGCTGGCTGAGTTCCTGGAAGAAGCTGGTGTCGAGGTACACGCCCTGGTCCGGCGGGCAGTAGAAGGGCCCCATCGCGGACTGGGCGGCGCCACAGCCTGACTGCGCGCCACCCTGGTAGAAGTTGATCGTCGCCGGGCGATAGGTGGCACCCTGTTCCTGGAAGATCCGGCTCCAGGTCTGCTCGGTGGAGGTCATCACCCGGCACGAGAACAGCTCGGCCTCGGTGTCGCAGGCGACGTTGCCGTTGCCGCTGCTGGCAACCCGCCCCTGTTGCACGCTTTGGCCACCGCCGCCGCCCAGGATGCCGCCGCCGCCGCTCATCAACAGATAGCCGACGACCACGACCGCCAGGATCGCGAAGCTGCCGCAGCCCATCCGCCCTCGGCCGAGCAACAGCGGCAACAGGCCGAGCAGGCCGAAGCCGCCGCCCCCGCCGCCGCCGCTTCCCAGGTCGCGTGCGTTCCGTGTCGGATCGAGATCGTCGAGACGCATCGCGCCATCCCTGTTCGTTGAAGGTCCGCAACCAAAATGCGCGGCGAGCCGGGACGTTGCACGCCCCGCCGCCGAATGTGCGCATCCCGTTGAAGCCGCGGCGCTTCCGGTCCATGGTCGCTCCCGATGGCCGATGCCGATCCCAGCCTGCGCCGCACGCGCCGCAGCCGCGACGTCCTTCCGCTGCCCGACTGCGTGGCCCTGGTGCTGCAGGGCGGCGGCGCGCTCGGCAGCTATCAGGCCGGCGTGGTCGAGGCGCTGGAGGGCGCCGGCATCGAGATCGACTGGGTGGCGGGCATCTCCATCGGTGCCGTCAACGCCGCCATCATTGCCGGCAATCCGCCCGAGCGCCGGATCGAGCGGCTTCGCGCCTTCTGGGATCAAGCGAGCAGCGCCCTGCCGCGGTTCCCGCTCTATCCCGACGACCGCGTGCGCGAGGCGGTGCATGAATGGTCCGCCGCCTTTGTGCTCGGCCAGGGCGTCCCCGGCTTCTTCCGCCCGCGGCTCTGGCCCCCCGCCCTGGCCCTGCCCGGCACGCGCGAGGCGCTGAGCTTCTACGACACCGAGCCTCTGCGCGAGACGCTCGACGCACTGGTCGACTGGGACCTGCTCAACGACGGCCCGGTGCGCCTCTCGGTCGGCGCCGTGAACCTGGAGAGCGGCAACTTCGCCTATTTCGACACGCGCGAGCGCCGCATCGACGCGCGCCACATCATGGCGTCGGGCGCGTTGCCGCCGGGCCTGCCGCCGGTGGAGATCGACGGGCAATGGTATTGGGACGGCGGCCTCGTCTCCAACACGCCGCTCACCCATGTGCTCGATCATCAGGACGCGGCGATGCTGGTGTTCCAGGTCGATCTGTTCGCCGCGGCCTCCGAACGCCCGCGCACGATCACCGACGTGCTGGCGCGCGAAAAGGAGATCCGCTTCTCCAGCCGCACCCGCCAGGTGAGCGACGAGCGCATGAAGCTGCGCCAGGAGCGGGAGGCGATTCGCAAGGTCCTTGAAAAGCTCCCTGCCGAACTGTCCGGCGACCCCGACGTGCAGGCGCTCGCGACGATGGCGGCCGAGCTGCCGGTGAGCCTCGTCCAGCTGATCTACCGCGCGAACGCCTGGGAGGGCGGATCGCGCGACTTCGAATTCTCCGCGCGCACCATGCACGAGCATTGGGCCGCCGGCGGTGCCGCCGTTGCCGAGACCATGGCGAACGCACAGGTGGTCGCCGCCGACCTCCTCAACGGCAAGACTGCCGCCTACGACCTCACCCGCACGCCGCCGCTCCCCCCGGCGCCGCGCTGATCCAGCAAAAGGACCCTGCCATGTTCCTGAAGGGCAAGACCGCGATCGTCACCGGCTCCACCTCCGGCATCGGCCTGGCGATCGCCAAGGCGCTGGCTGCCGAGGGCGCGACGCTGGTCATCAACGGCTTCGGCGATGCGGAAGCGATCGAGCGCGAGCGCGCGGGCCTCGCGGCGCTGAGCGGGGGTGAGGCGCGCTACAATGCCGCCGACATGACCAAGCCGGACGAGATCGCGGCGATGGTCGATGGCACCGCGGCGGAATTCGGCTCGGTCGACATCATCGTCAACAATGCCGGCATCCAGCACGTCGCCCCGATCGAGGAGTTCCCGGTCGAGAAGTTCGATGCCATCATCGCCATCAACCTGTCGTCGGCGTGGCACATGATGCGCGCCGCGGTGCCGCACATGAAGCGGCAGGGCTGGGGCCGGATCATCTCCACCGCCTCGGCCCATTCGCTGGTCGCGAGCCCCAACAAATCGGCCTATGTCATGGCCAAGCACGGCATCGCCGGTCTTACCAAGACGATCGCGCTGGAAACCGCCACCCACGGCATCACCGTCAACTGCATCTCGCCCGGCTATGTCTGGACGCCGCTGGTCGAACAGCAGATCCCCGACACCATGGCGTCGCGCGGGATGACCCGCGAGCAGGTGATGAACGACGTGCTGCTCGCCGCCCAGCCGACCAAGGAGTTCGTCACCTCGGAGCAGGTCGCCGCCTTCGCGCTGTACCTCTGCCGCGACGAGGCGAAGGCGATCACCGGCGCCAATCTCTCGATGGACGGCGGCTGGACCGCCGCCTGACGGCGCTTGCGCTTGCAGATCGAAGCGGCGAGCTTGGTCGTTCGACAAAACGAAATCGGATCGGGGGATGGTGCGGATGCGAATTGGCGGGTGTTGGACGGTGTTGGCGGCGGCACTGCTCGCGAGCGGCTGTGCTCATGGCAGTGCCGAGCGTTCCGACGTTGCCGCCACGCCGAGCGCCACGCCCGACTGGCGCTCGATGGCGACCGCCGCCGATCGCGACCGGCTGCGCAACTGGCGCACCGCCTGGATGGCGGCACTGGCGGCGGCCCGGGTGGTTAGTCCGAAGGAGGTCGCAGCGCAGGGCGAGTTGTTCGATCCCGATCTGGCGCTGCCCGGCTCGCCCCCACCGCCCGGCGACTATCGCTGCCGCGTCTTCAAGCTCGGCACCGGTCGTGCCGCGACCCCCGGCTACGTCGCCTATCCCTTCTTCGACTGCCGCATCGAGCAGGAGGGGGATGTGCTGAGCTTCTACAAGCGCACCGGCTCACAGCGTCCGGTCGGGCTCATCCTGCCGGACAGCGAGGTGCGCGGCATCTTCCTAGGCACGCTGATGCTCAGCGACGAGACCGCACCCCTGGACTATGGCCGCGACACCACCCGCGACATGGCCGGCCGGGTCGAGCGCGTGGCGGAGGGCCGCTGGCGCATCGCCCTTCCCTATCCGCGCTTCGAATCCACCCTGGACGTGATCGAGCTGGTCCCCGCCGGCTGAGCGCTGCTTGCCAAGCGGCGGCTGGTCGTCGCACGCTGGCGTCCACATCAGGGGGAATCGCCATGCGTCCAATGCTCGCCGCCACTGTGCTCACCACCGCCCTATCCGCCGCGGCTTCGCCCGCCGCTGCCGAACCGGTCCGCGACGCGACCATGGCGGCCCTGCCGCAGCTGACCGCGCTCTACCGCGAACTGCACGCCGCACCCGAGCTCAGCCGGCAGGAGGTGAAGAGCGCCGCCCGCATGGCGACCGAGGCGCGCAAGGCAGGCTTCACCGTGACCGAGAAGGTCGGCGGCACCGGCGTGGTCGCGGTGCTGCGCAACGGCCCCGGCCCGACGCTGCTGATCCGGACCGACATGGACGGCTTGCCAGTGTCGGAGGCGACCGGCCTCCCCTTCGCCTCGACAGTCCGCGCCACCACCGCCGATGGCGTGGAAACGGGCGTGATGCACGCCTGCGGCCACGACACGCACATGGCGAGCTGGGTCGGCACGCTGCGCAACCTCTCGGCGATGAAAGGCCAATGGTCCGGCACGCTGGTGATGATCGCGCAGCCGGCGGAAGAAGTGGGGCTCGGCGCGCAGGCGATGCTGGCGGACGGCCTCTACACGCGCTTTCCCAAGCCCACCCATGCGATCGCCTTTCACGATAGCGCCGGGCTGCAGGCAGGCGTCCTCGGCGTCCATTCCGGCTACACCTTCGCCAACGTCGACTCGGTCGACGTGGTGGTGCGCGGCGTCGGCGGCCATGGCGCCTATCCCAACACCACCAAGGACCCGATCGTGCTCGCCTCCCGCATCGTCGGCGCGCTCCAGACCTTGGTCTCGCGCGAGCTCGATCCGCAGACGCCGGGCGTGGTGACGGTCGGCAGCTTCCATGCCGGCGCCAAGCACAACATCATCCCCGACGAGGCGAAGCTGCTCTTGACCGTGCGCAGCTACACCGACGAGTCGCGCAAGCAGCTGCTCGACGGCATCGCCCGGATCGCGCGCGGCGAGGCGATCGCCGCCGGCATCCCCGAGAATCGCATGCCGACCGTTCAGGTCGAGCAGACCTACACCCCCGCCACCTTCAACACCGAGCCCTTGTCGGACGAGCTGCGCACGCTGTTCACCGGCCGGTTCGGTGAGGCACGGGTCAAGGAGGTGCCGGCGACGATGGGCGGGGAGGACTTCAGCCGCTATTATCTGGCGGACAAGTCGATCCAGAGCATGATCTTCTGGGTCGGCGGGGTGCCCGCCGACAAATGGGCGGAGGCGCAGGACGGGGTCGCCGAGCTGCCCTCGCTCCACAGCGCCGGCTGGGCACCGGATGCGGAGGCCGTGATCGGCACCGCGACGGAGGCGCTGACGGCAGCGGCGCTGGACGTGCTCAAGAAGTAGCTGCGGCGGCTCTGGGCGGCGGTTCGCTTGCGTTCCGGCGCGCGTTCGCGTAAGCGCGCGCCCTTGTCGTGCCGGGGTCATCCCTGGAGGCCCGGTCGGCGAACATGGAACCAAGCGCAATACGGAGACTGTGATGAGCGACCAGCTTACGCTGTCGGCCGAGACGCGCGATCGGGTTGGCAAGGGAGCCTCCCGTTCGCTTCGTCGTGAAGGCCGCGTGCCCGCCGTGATCTACGGCAACAACGAAGAACCGACCCCGATCCACGTCAACGGTCGCGAACTGATGCGCCTGCTGATGACCGGCCACTTCATGAACTCGGTCGTGATGATCGACGCCGGCGGTTCCTCGATCCGCACGCTGCCCAAGGACGTGGCCTTCGATCCCGTCACCGACCTGCCGGTGCACGTGGACTTCCTGCGCATCGGCGAGCACTCGACCGTCACCGTCCAGGTGCCCGTCGTGTTCACCGACGAGGAAGAGGCTCCCGGCATCAAGCGCGGCGGCGTTCTGAACGTCGTCCGTCACGAGCTGGAGCTGGTGGTCGACGCAGCGAACATCCCCGACCAGGTCGAGGTTTCGCTCAAGGGCGCCGAAGTCGGCGACTCGATCCACATCTCCGCGGTGACGCTGCCCCAGGGCGCGCAGCCGGCGATCGAAGACCGCGACTTCACCATCGCGACGATCGTGGCGCCGTCCGCGCTCAAGTCGAGCGAAGGCGACACCCAGACCGAAGTCGAGGGTGCGGGCGCCTGAGCCCTTCCCTTTTCCGACATCGGTAAAGACAGCATCGCCTCCGCAACCTGTTGCGGGGGCGATGTTCTTTTGGAACACCCAAGCACGGGGACAGCCATGCAGCTCTGGGTCGGCCTGGGCAATCCGGGCCCGCAACATGCGATGCAGCGCCACAACGTCGGCTTCATGGCCGTCGATGCGATCGGCGAGGTGCACGGTTTCTCCCCGCCGAAAAAGGCGTTCCAGGGCTGGGTGCAGGAAGGGCGCATCGGCAGCGAGAAGCTGCTGCTCCTGAAGCCCGGCACCTACATGAACGAGAGCGGCCGTTCGGTCGGCGAGGCGATGCGCTTCTACAAGCTGACGCCGGCCGACGTGACGCTGTTCCACGACGAGCTCGACCTGGTCCCCTTCAAGGTGAAGGTGAAGACCGGCGGGGGTGCTGCCGGCCACAACGGCCTGCGCTCCACCGATCAGCACATCGGCAACGACTATCGCCGCGTCCGGCTCGGCATCGGCCATCCGGGGCACAAGGACCGGGTGACCGGCTATGTGCTCGGCAACTATGCCAAGGCCGAGATTGACGATCTGTCCGACATGCTGGGTGCGGTCGCGGCGGAAGCCGAGTGGCTGGCGCGCGGCGACGACGTCCGCTTCATGAACGAGGTCGCGCTGCGGCTGCAGCGGGATTAGGGCACTCCTCTGTCGCGGATGCTCTGCCCGCCTAGCTCATCCACCGTTCGTCTCGAGTAGCCGTCGAGCTTGTCGAGACGGCGTATCGAGAGACCGGTTGCGGTGGCTCTCTCGATACGGGCTCTCGACAAGCTCGATCCCTACTCGAGACAAACGGGTCGGGTATCATGTCGATCTACCCCAGGAGTCCCCCATGCCCGTCCGCCACCTCTTCACCACCCCGCTCTATCAGGAGCAGATCGGCCAGCCCGAGCTGATCGCCGAACTTGAGGAAAGCGTCCGCGCGCTGGCAGAGGACGACCTTGCCGGCAAGCGCTGGTCGCGCGAGCATCGCTACCGCGGCTACACCAGCTATGCCTCGCTCGACGACCTGCCGATCCGCGACCCCGCGTTTGCGGACCTGAAGCGCCTGCTCGACCGGCACGTCGCGCGCTTTGCGGAAGCCTGCGCGATGGACCTGGGCGGGCGCCGGCTGAAGCTCGACAGCCTGTGGGTCAACCTGCTGAAGCCCGGCGGCGGCCACTCCGGCCACCTCCATCCGCACAGCGTCGTCTCCGGCACCGTCTATGTCGCCGTGCCCGAGGGTGCCGGCGGCCTCAAGCTGGAGGACCCGCGCCTCGCACGGTTCATGGCGGCCCCGCCACGCCGGCCGGATGCGCCCGAAAGCCTCGCCACCTTCGTGGAGGTGAACCCGGAACCCGGCACCATCCTCCTGTGGGAAAGCTGGCTGCGGCACGAGGTCATGCCGCACGCGGGCAAGGGCGAGCGGATCAGCGTGAGCTTCAACTACCGCTGGTAGGGGGAACGCCGGGGCGGGCTGGACGGTTGAAGGGGAGACCCAGCCAGAAAGGACCGTCCCGATGATCCAGGATCCGAACCCCAACGACCAGTCCACCGAGAACCAGAACGAAGACGAACTGGAAGAAGCCCAGGCCGAGGCAGCCGAGGAGCGCGAGGAAGAAGGCGGCTATCAATAAGCCGCCCTTGCCTATCCCCAGCAGACCGGAAGATCGCCCATGAGCCACACCCCGCCCGTTCCTGACGCGAACCAGGCCCCCTACCCCCGCCAGGCACCGCCCCCGCCATCGCCCGCAATTGCAGAGACGGCGGCGCGCGCCGCCGCCCGCCGCGCGCAGGATGAGGCGGATCGCGAGCGGACGCGCAGCGTAACGCTGGCGACGCTTGCCGGCGTTGGCCTCGGCGCGCTCGCGATCGGTGCCGTGCTGCTGCTTTCCCGCGACAGCGAGGCGCCGAAGGCCAAGGCCAAGGCCAAGCGCAAGAAGACGACCAAGAAAGCATAGCCTTCGCGGCGGTGCCGCAGCACCCGTCTGGTAAAGGGAGCCCGAAGCGCCTATGCGGCGGGCTTCACCTTCACCAACGGGATCGAAGAACCGGACATGGGTTTCCGCTGCGGCATCGTCGGGCTTCCGAACGTCGGCAAGTCCACCCTTTTCAACGCGCTGACCCAGACGGCAGCGGCGCAGGCGGCGAATTATCCGTTCTGCACCATCGAGCCCAACGTCGGGAACGTCGCCGTCCCTGACGAGCGGCTGGAGAAGCTGGCTGCCATCGCCGGCTCGCAAAAGATCATCGAGACCCAGCTGGGCTTCGTCGACATCGCGGGGCTCGTGCGCGGCGCGTCGAAGGGCGAGGGCCTGGGCAACCAGTTCCTGGGCAACATCCGTGAGGTGGACGCGATCGTCCACGTCCTGCGCTGCTTCGAAAACGACGACATCCAGCACGTCGACAACAAGGTCGATCCGATCGCCGACGCCGAGACGGTCGAGACCGAGTTGATGCTCTCCGACCTGGAGAGCCTGGAAAAGCGCGTCCCCAACCTCGTCAAGAAGGGCCAACAGGGCGACAAGGAGGCCAAGATCGGCGCCTCCGTGCTCGGCCAGGCGCTCGAACTGCTGCGCGAGGGCAAGCCCGCACGCCTCACCCAGCCCAAGGACGAGGAAGAAGCCCGCGTCTTCGCCCAGGCGCAGCTGCTCACCGCAAAGCCGGTGCTCTACGTCTGCAACGTCAACGAGGAAGACGCGGCCGAAGGCAACGCGCTCTCCGCCAAGGTGTTCGAGAAGGCCGCCGCCGAAGGCGCGCAGGCCGTCGTCGTCTCCGCTGCGATCGAGGCCGAGATCGCGACCATGGAGCCGGCCGACCGCCAGGAGTTCCTGAGCGACCTGGGCCTGACCGAGACCGGCCTCGCCCGCGTGATCCGCGCCGGCTACAAGCTGCTCAACCTGCTGACCTTCTTCACGGTCGGCCCCAAGGAAGCGCGCGCCTGGACGGTAGAAGCCGGTGCAAAGGCGCCGCAGGCCGCAGGCGAGATCCACACCGACTTCGAGCGCGGCTTCATCCGCGCCGAGACCATCGCGTACGACGACTACATCGCCTGCAACGGCGAAGCCGGTGCACGCGAGGCGGGCAAGCTGCGCCAGGAGGGCAAGGAATATGTCGTCCACGACGGCGACGTGATGCTCTTCCGCTTCAACGTCTGATCCTTTGCCGGTCGAAAGGCCGGCCAAGGGCCCAACTGTCATATTCCTGCCGCGGACGCGCGCGAAGGGCGGGTCATGTTCAAGCCCGCTTCCGCCGCGTTCCTGGCCCTCGCTTCGCTCACCGCCTGCACCCAGACCCTGCCTGCTCCAGGCACGGTCGCCGGCACTGCCCCGGTGGCTGCCCCGGCTGAGGCAAGGGCGCCCGTCACCATCCTCGTCTCGATCGACGGCTTCCGCCCCGATTACCTGCAGCGCGGCGTGACGCCGGTGCTCTCCCGCCTCGCCGCAACGGGCGTGACCGGGCCGATGCACCCCTCCTTCCCCTCAAAGACCTTCCCCAATCACTGGACGCTGGTGACCGGCGTGCGTCCCGATCGGCACGGCATCGTCGCCAACCGGATGGAAGATCCTGCCGATCCCAAGAACGTCTTCACCATGGCGACGGACGATCCGAGCTGGTGGAACGGCGCCGAGCCGATCTGGGTAGCGGCCGAGAAGGCGGGCATCCGTACGGCGACCCAGTTCTGGCCCGGCTCGAACGTTCCGATCGGCGCCACGCGCGCCGCCGAATGGCCGCACAAGACGCAGGGCGGCACCCGCCCGGCCGACTGGCAGCAGTACAACCAGGCAATCAGCGCGACTCAGCGCGTCAACGGGGTGCTCGACTGGCTGCGGCGCCCTGCCGCGATCCGCCCCCGCCTGCTCACCCTCTATTTCGAGGCGGTGGACAGTGCCGGCCACCAGTTCGGTCCGGACTCGCGTGAGGTGAACGAGGCCGCTGCCGATGTGGACGCAGCGGTCGGTGCGCTCGTCGAAGGCCTGGCCGCGATGGGCCAGCCTGCAAACCTGGTGATCGTCGCCGATCACGGCATGGCCGCCACCACCAGCGAGCGGGTCGTGGCCCTCGACAAGCTCGCCGATCCGGCCCTCTACCACGTCGTGGAGGCGGGCCCCTATGCCGCGCTGACGCCAACGCCGGGCAAGGAAGCGGCAGTCGAAAAGGCGCTGTTGAAGCCGCACGCGCATATGGAGTGCTGGCGCAAGGG
Source organism: Sphingomonas molluscorum (assembly GCF_039522995.1). Lineage (NCBI taxonomy): Bacteria > Pseudomonadati > Pseudomonadota > Alphaproteobacteria > Sphingomonadales > Sphingomonadaceae > Sphingomonas > Sphingomonas molluscorum. Next base: position 378,544 of record NZ_BAAAEL010000001.1, read on the forward strand.
GGAGATCCCCGCCCGCTTCCACTATGGCCGCAACCCGCGCGTGCCGGCGATCCTGTGCCTGGCGGAGGACGGCTGGCAGGTGCTGCCGACCACGCCGACACAGCCGCAGGCGGGCGGCAGCCATGGCTTCGACAACATGGCGCCGGACATGACGGCGCTGTTCATCGCCAACGGCCCCGCCTTTGCGAGCGGGCGCACGCTGCCGGATTTCGACAACGTCGACGTCTACCCGCTGCTGCGCGACCTGATCGGCCTGCCGCCCGCCCAGGGGGTCGACGGCACCGACGCGCCGTTCCGCGGCGTCCTCAAGGCGCAGTAACGCGCTCGGGCGGCGCGGCCCCGGGTTCAGCCCGAAGCCCGCCCCCTAAGGTCAGTTCGGACGCGATCCGCCCCGGCCGCTGGAGCGCGGACCGCCCGAACGGCCACCCTGCCCGCCCCAGCGCGGGCTGGAGCGGCCGCTCTGGCCACCCCAACGCGGGCTCGACCGACCGCCGCGATCCCCCCAGCTCGGGCCGGGCCGGCCGCCCGGCCGCGCGTCGCTGCCGCCGGGGCGATCCGGGCGCTGGGCGCCTGCGCCCCCCTGGTCCGGACGCGAACTGGGGACCCAGGAACCGGGCCGGCCGGGACGGACACCGGGACGATATTCGCCGCCTTGCCCCGGACGGACACCGGGGCGCCCGTCGCCCGGACGGCCATAGCCGGGACGACCGGGGCGTCCATCACCGGGGCGTCCGTCACCCGGGCGGCCGGGGCGCACGCCGGGACGTCCGTCGCCGGGACGGAAGTCGTTCCAGTTGTTGCCCGGACGGCCATCGCCGCGCCAGTTGTGCCGGCGCTGCTCCCAATAGCGGCGCTGGCTGTCGTTCCAGCGGTGCGGGCGGCGATAGCGGTCGTAGACGTAGTAACCGGTGCCCGGATAATAATAATTGCCCTGCCAGCCCCAATAGGGCGAGCCGAAGCCGCTGCCGTAATAGCCGGCGCCATAGCTGTCATAATAGGGATCATAGTACCCGCCGGAGCCATAGCCGACGGATACGCCGCTATAGCCATAGCCGCCGTCGCCATAGGTGCAGGCGCTGACGCCCAAGCCCGCTGCTGCGATCAGCGCGAGAGTACGGATGCGCTTCAGAAACATGGGAATTCTCCCGAATAGGAATGCTCGCACTGGTCGCAGAACGCGGTTGAACGGAGCGTGAACTATTCGGAACAACGTGGGCGATACTTGGCCGGTTCCGGCGTCGTCTCCACGAGCGACGCCTACGCGCAAGTATCGGCAGCCTCTCCTCCCGGACGCCGGCCCGGGAGGAGAGGCTGCGCGGCTACTCGGCTGCTTCCGCCGCCGGCTGCGGCGCCTTCCAGCGCAGCACTGGCTTGCGGGCCGCCTGGGTCTCGTCGAGGCGACGGCGTGGTGCGAAGTGCGGCGCGCCCTTCAGCGCCTGGTCGCCGGCCTTGGCGCGTTCCGCCACCGAGCGCAGCGCGCCGATGAACTGGTCGAGCGCAGCCTTCGACTCGGTCTCGGTCGGCTCGATCAGCATCGCGCCGTGGACGACCAGCGGGAAGTACATCGTCATCGGGTGATAACCCTCGTCGATGAGCCCCTTGGCCACGTCCAGCGTGGTGAAGCCCTCGGCCAGGCCTGCGTCCGAGAACAGCGCCTCGTGCATGCACGGGCCGCTGCCGCCGAACGGCGCGTCGAGCACGTCTTCCAGCTGGCGCAGGACATAGTTGGCGTTGAGCACCGCATCGCCCGATACCTGGTAGAGGCCATCGGCACCGTGGCTGAGGATATAGCTCAGCGCACGGGTGAACATGCCCATCTGACCGTGGAAGGCGACCATGCGGCCGAAGCTGCCGGCATGATGCTCGCCCGCGGTCTCTTCCTCGATCAGCGCGAAGCGGTCGCCCTGCTTCTCGACGAAGGGCAGCGGTGCGAACGGTGTGAGCGCCGCCGAGAACACCACCGGGCCCGAACCCGGTCCGCCGCCACCGTGCGGGGTCGAGAAGGTCTTGTGCAGGTTGATGTGCATCGCATCGATGCCGAGGTCGCCCGGACGCACCCGCCCGACGATCGCGTTGAAGTTGGCGCCGTCGCAATAGACATAGCCGCCAACGCCATGCACCGCGTCGCTGATCGCGCGCATGTCGCGCTCGAACAGGCCGCAGGTGTTCGGGTTGGTGATCATCACGCCCGCGACGTCCGGCCCCAGCCGCGCCTTCAGCGCCTCCAGGTCGACACGCCCTTCGGCGGTGGCGGGAATGTCCTCGACCTTGAAGCCGGCAAAGGCCGCGGTCGCGGGATTGGTGCCGTGAGCGCTCTCGGGCACCAGGATCACCTTGCGGTGTCCCTCGCCCTCGGCCTCCAGTGCCGCGCGGATCGCGAGGATGCCGCACAGCTCGCCATGCGCGCCGGCCTTGGGGCTCATCGCGACCGAGTCCATGCCGGTCAGCGTCACCAGCCAGTGGGCGAGCTGGTGGATCACCTCCAGCGCGCCCTGCACCGTGTCGACCGGCTGCAGCGGGTGCACGTCGGCAAAGCCCGGCAGCCGCGCCATGCGCTCGTTCAAGCGCGGGTTGTGCTTCATGGTGCACGAGCCGAGCGGGAACAGGCCCAGGTCGATCGCATAGTTCTGACGGCTGAGGCGCGTGTAGTGACGCACCGCCTCCGGCTCCGACAGGCCGGGCAGGCCGATGGAGTCCTTGCGCTCCATGCCGCCGAGCCGCGACGGCGCCTGCGGCGCCTCGTCGAAGTCGACGCCGGTCGTGTCCACCGAGCCGATCTCGAACAGCAACGGCTCTTCGAGCATCAGGGCGCGGTTGCCGGTGAAGGTCGCCTGGGTGGCCTCGTCGCCGCCGCCCATCTCGGGGCGCCAGCCGCTCTGGTTGATCGTCATGCCAGCACCTCTTCGAGCTCGGTTGCGAGCGTCTCGATATCTTCTGCAGTCACCGTCTCGGTCACCGCCACCACTAGTCCGTTCGCAAGCTGTGGCGCGTCCGGATACAGCCGGCCGAGCGACACGCCCGCGAGTACGCCGCGATCCGCAAGCGTCCGGACGACCGGCCGCGCTTCCTTCGACAGCTTGAGCGTGAACTCGTTGAAGAAGCTGGTGTTGACCAGCTCGACGCCCGGCACCTTCGCCAGCCGGTCGGCCGCAGCCGAGGCGCGCGCGTGGTTGCTCGCCGCGAGCTGGCGCAGGCCCTTCTCGCCCAGCAGCGTCATGTGGATCGAGAAGGCAAGCGCACACAGCCCCGAGTTGGTGCAGATGTTCGACGTCGCCTTTTCGCGACGGATATGCTGCTCGCGGGTCGACAGCGTCAGCACGAAGCCGCGCTTGCCCTCGGCATCCACGGTCTCGCCACAAAGGCGGCCCGGCATCTGGCGAACCAGCTTGTCGGAGCAGGCGAACAGGCCGACGTACGGCCCGCCGAACTGCAGGCCGACGCCCAGCGACTGGCCTTCGCCGACGACGATGTCGGCGCCCAGCTCGCCCGGCGAGGCGATCGCGCCCAGCGCCACCGGCTCGGTCACCACCGCGATCAGCAGCGCCTTGTTGGCGTGCGCCGCCTCGGCGATCGGGCGCAGGTCCGGGATGCGGCCGAGGATGTCCGGATACTGGACGACCACGCACGACGTATCCCCGTCGATCGCGGCGATCAGCGCCTCGGCATCGGTGTCGGCGGTGAGCGTCGGCGCGGAGGTATCCAGCACGTCGCCGGTGAACTTCGCCATGGTGTTGGCGACCGAGACGTAATGCGGGTGCAGCCCCGACGAGAGGATCGCCTTGCCGCGGCGGGTGACCCGGCGCGCCATGGTGATCGCTTCCCAGCACGCGGTGGAGCCGTCGTACATCGACGCGTTCGCTACGTCGCAGCCGAACAGCTGTGCGACCTGCGTCTGGAACTCGAACAGCATCTGCAGCGTGCCCTGCGCGATTTCCGGCTGATAGGGCGTGTAGGCGGTGAGATACTCGCCGCGCTGGATCAGATGGTCGACGCTCGCCGGCACATGGTGGCGATAGGCGCCACAGCCGAGAAAGAACGGCGCGGTACCGGCGGCGAGGTTCTTGGCGGCAAGCGCCGAAAGGTGGCGCTCGACGGCGAGTTCGCTGGCGTGGTTGGGCAGGCCGGGCACGGGGCCGTCGAGGCGCGCGGCCTCCGGCACATCGGCGAACAGCGCGTCGACAGAGGACGCGCCCACCGCGGCGAGCATCGCCTCACGGTCAGGCTGGGTCAGGGGCAGGTAGCGCATGGCAATCCTTCGGGACGTCACCCCGGCCACCGCCAGGGTCTCACGCCGCGGGCGCGTCTTCGAGGAGAGGCGCGCCCGCGGCCCGAGATGCCAGCCTAAGGCTGGCGGACTTGGGGTTTAGAGCTTGGCGACGAACGCCGCGTACTTGTCCGCGTCCATCAGCCCTTCGAGCTCGGACGGGTCGGACAGGGTCAGGCGGAAGAACCAGCCGTCGCCTTCCGGATCCTCGTTGACGAGGGCCGGGCTCGCCTCGAGCTCGGCATTGCCCTCGACCACGGTGCCCGATGCCGGCGTGTAGACGTCGGAAGCGGCCTTGACCGACTCCACCACCGCGGCCTCGTCGCCCTTGGTCAGCTCGCGGCCTTCCTCGGGGACTTCGACGAACACGATGTCGCCCAGCTGGCTCTGGGCATATTCGGTGATGCCGACGGTCGCGACGTCGCCGTCGACTTCGACCCACTCATGCTCTTCGGTGAAATAACGGCTCATCGACGGCGCTCCTTAGCGGACGTAGTTGTGGGCAATGAACGGCATGGCGACGACTTCGGCGCTGTGCGCCTTGCCGCGCTGGGAAAGGGTGATCTCGGTGCCGGCGACCGCGAGGGCGGCGGGCACATACGCCATGGCGATCGGCGCGCCGACGCTGGGGGCAAAGCCGCCCGAGGTCACGCGGCCGATGGTCTTGCCGGACTGGTCGACGACGGCCGCGCCCTCGCGCACCGGCTGGCGCCCGTCGACGCGCAGGCCGACGCGCTTGGTCGCCGGACCCACGGCACGCTCGGCCAGGATGCGCTCGGCACCGGGGAAGCCCCCCTCCTCGCGGCGGCGCTTCGACAGCGCAAAGCCCAGGTCGGCGGCGACCGGCGTAGTCTCTTCGTCCAGGTCGTGGCCATAGAGCGGCAGGCCGGCCTCCAGGCGCAGCGAGTCGCGCGCGCCGAGACCGATCGGCTGGACCTCCGGCTCGGCGGCGAGCGCGTCGGCGAACGCCTCGGCAGCTTCGGCCGGCAGCGAGATCTCGCAGCCATCCTCGCCGGTATAGCCCGAGCGGCTGATCCACAGCGCGTGGCCCGCCCATTCGAATGCACCCGCCGTCATGAAGCGCAGCGCATCGACTCCGGGGATCAGCCGCGCAAGCGTGGAGACCGCCTCCGGGCCTTGCAGCGCCAGCAGCGCGCGGTCTTCGAGGTGGTTGATGGTGATCGAATCGGCCAGCGCCTCGCGCAGGTGACCCAGGTCGTCATACTTGGTGGCGCCGTTCACGACCATGTAGAAGGCCTCGCCCGCCGGCGCCGGCTCGCCCGCTTCGCCGAACGGGTGCGCTTCCGGCAGGCGGGTCACCATCAGGTCGTCGAGGATGCCGCCATTGTCGGCGAGCAGCAGCGAATAGCGCATGCGGTTGGCAGCCAGCACCTGGAGGTCGCCCGGCAGCAGCGCTTCCAGCGCCTGGGCCACGCCCTCACCCGTGAACAGCAGCTGGCCCATGTGGCTGACGTCGAACAGGCCGGCGTGGCTACGGGTCCACAGGTGCTCGGCCATGATGCCTTCATACTGCACCGGCATCTCGTACCCGGCGAAGGGCACCATGCGACCGCCCTTGGCGCGATGCCAGGCGTCGAGCGGCAGCAACGAGGGCGCGATCGGCTCGAAGCCGTCCGCATCGGAAGAGGAAATCGAGTCGCTCATTCGCGCAGTCTCCGGCAGGTCTGGCACGACGCAGACACAGGCCTCCCCGCATCCCCGCCGCCCCCTCTGTCACGGAACCTGAGAGCTTTCGCGCAGCGATTGTGCGCTTACCCCTTCGGTGGCGCCGGAACCACGGCGCGCTTTCCAGAGTGTCGTTGGCGCGCGCGGTCCCTTTAGCCTGAGAGATTCCGGGGCGGTTGCTCCTTCGGCGGCCACATGCGGCCTCCAAGGCCGGCGGCGCTCTCCCGCGCGTGCCCATGGCCGTTCCCGGCCATCGACGCGCCCGCTCTGGCTCGACCGCGGGGCCGAGTCAATCGGCCTCGCGCGGTGAGCGTCGATTAGACCGGCGTCCGATCAGCGCGTGGCGTTGTAGCGCAGCTGGTCCTGGGTGAGCTGGAAGCCGACCAGCGCCTCGAACGAGGCGTTGAGCACGGCCTGGCGCACTTCCGGAGTCGACAGCGGGTCGACCGCGGCATCTTCTGCGCCGGCCTTGCGCGGCCGGGTGATCTGCTGGCGAATCTCGTCCGGCAGCGTGGCCGCCGAACGCTGCACGACCGCGGTCGCGCTGCCGGTCGCCTGGGCGCGCGCCTCGCCGGGGGCGAAGTCGAGCACGGCGTGGTTGATGCGCTTGGCCACCACCTGCGATCCGCCGCGCACCACCGTCAGGAAGTACGGCAGGTCGACCTGGCGGGCGCCATCGGTGCGGGTGCGGCGCGCCTGGATGTCGAAGGTGACGGTGGAGACGATGTCCTCGCCCGTCTCGTTGCAGGTGGCGCGCACGTTGGTGATCGTCGCGGTCACGTCGATCGCGCTCGCCAGCTGGGTGCCGGCCGGATCGAACAGGGTGATGTCGCCGGTGCCGGCGGGCACGCCCGCCGCCGGGCAGGCGGAGCGGACCGTGGTGATGCCGACGCCACGGGTCACGTCGATCTCGCCTTTACGGCTGCACCCCGCGAGGGCGAGGAGCGCGACAGCGGAAACAGCGAGCGTTCGGACGATCACAGGGGAGTACACCTTTCACGACGAACGGGCCGTCGCATGCAGCGCCGACCCGGACCGCCGCCAGCATAGGAAGCGCCTTTCAAGCACGCAAGCAATCGCGTAGATGCGCAGGGGTGATGACCGATCCCGCCACGCCGCCCGCTGCCAAGCCCGTCCTCGAGCTGCTGATCGCGGCGCCCCGCGGTTTCTGCGCCGGCGTCGACCGCGCGATCCGCATCGTCGAGCTCGCGATCGAGAAGCACGGCGCGCCCGTCTACGTCCGGCACGAAATCGTCCACAACAAGTTCGTGGTCGACAGCCTGCGCGCCAAGGGCGCGGTATTCGTCGAGGAACTGGACGAGGTGCCTGCCGGCGTGCCGGTGGTGTTCTCCGCCCATGGCGTGCCCAAGTCGGTGCCGGCCGAGGCGGAAGATCGCGGCCTCGAATATCTCGACGCCACCTGCCCGCTGGTCTCGAAGGTACACCGCCAGGCCGAGCGGCTGGTGACCACCGGCCACCACATCCTGTTCGTGGGCCACGCCGGCCACCCGGAAGTGATCGGCACCTTCGGCCAGGTGCCGCAGGGCCAGATGACGCTGATCGAGACGGTGGCGGATGCCGAGGCGGTGATGCCGATCGACCCGAACAACCTCGCCTTCCTCACCCAGACCACGCTGTCGGTCGACGACACTGCCGACATCATGGCGACGCTGCAGCGCCGCTTCCCCGCGATCGTCGCGCCCAAGGCGGACGACATCTGCTACGCGACCTCCAACCGCCAGGCCGCGGTGAAGGCGATCGCGTCGTCCGTCGACCTGGTGCTGGTGATCGGCGCCCCCAACTCCTCCAACTCGCTGCGGCTGGTCGAGGTCGCCGAGCGCGAGGGCACGCCCGCCCATCTGATCCAGCGCGGCAGCGAGATCGACTTCGCCTGGCTGGAGGGTGTCGGCTCGCTCGGCCTCACCGCCGGGGCGTCCGCCCCCGAAATGCTGGTGCGCGAAGTGGTCGATCGCCTTGCCGAGCGCTTCGAGATCCGCGAGCGCGAGGTCGAGATGACCCGCGAGACCCTCACCTTCAAGCTGCCCCGCGGCCTCGAAGCCGCCGCCGCCTGACCGGTGGCCGTCTATACGCAGGTTTCGGCGGAGGCGCTCGGCGCCTTCCTCGCCCGCTATGACGTGGGCGCGCTGGTCTCGGCCAAGGGGATCGCCGAAGGGGTCGAGAACTCCAACTATCTGGTCGACACCACCCGCGGCCGCTTCATCCTGACGCTCTATGAAAAGCGCGTGGATGCGGGCGACCTGCCCTTCTTCTTCGCGATGATCGATCGACTCGCCGACGCCGGCAATCCGGTGCCGCCCGCGCTGCCCGACCGCACCGGCACGGTGATCCAGACGCTGGAGGGGCGCCCCGCCTGCCTGATCGAGTTCCTGTCCGGCGTATCGCTCAGCCAGCCGACGCCGGCGCAGGCCCGCGCCGGGGGCGCTGCGATGGCGCGCATGCATGCGGCGCTCACCGACTTTGCCCCGACCCGCCCCAACTCCATGGGGGTGGAGACCTGGCCGCAGCTGTTCGAGCAATGCGCGTCCGGGCTCGACAGCATCCAGCCGGGCCTGCGGGATCGGGTGGGAAGCGCGCTCGACAGGGTGCTCGCCGCCTGGCCGCACCAGCTGCCGGTCGGCGCCATCCACGCCGACCTGTTCCCCGACAATGTGCTGATGCTGGGCGACGAAGTCACCGGCCTCATCGACTTCTACTTCGCCTGCACCGACGTGCGCGCCTACGACCTCGCCGTGATGCACTCCGCGTGGAGCTTCGACGGCACCGGCACGCCGCTCGACCCCGCCGTTGGACGCGCTTTGCTGGCGGGGTATGAAGCCGGCTTCGGCCTCTCGCCCGACGAACGTGCGGCGCTGCCCGTGCTGGCGGAGGGGGCGTGCATTCGCTTCCTGCTGACGCGCGCTTGGGATTGGATCAACACCCCCGCCGATGCGCTGGTGACGCGCAAGGACCCGCTCGCCTATCTGCGGCGGCTCGATTGGTACGAGAACAACAGGAACGCGTTTGCATGACCGAACTGACCCCCGTCGAAATCTTCACCGACGGCGCGTGCAAGGGCAATCCCGGCCGCGGCGGCTGGGGCGTGGTGATCCGCTCTGGCGAGCACGAGCGCGAGATGTCGGGCGGCGAAGCGCATACCACCAACAACCGCATGGAACTGATGGCCGCGATCGAGGGGCTGAACGCCCTCAAGCGGCCGTGCCAGGTGACGCTGTCGACCGACAGCCGCTACGTCATGGACGGGCTCACCAAGTGGATCAAAGGCTGGCAGAAAAACGGCTGGAAGACCGCCGATCGCAAGCCGGTGAAGAACGCCGAGCTCTGGCAGGCGCTGCTCGCCGCCGCCAAGCCGCACCAGATCAAGTGGGTCTGGGTGAAGGGCCACGCCGGCCATCCGGAGAACGAGCGCGCCGACAAGCTCGCGAGCGACGCCGCGATGGCGGTGGGCAGCCGGAGCGCCGCCGCCTGAGGCGTCAGCCGAACCGTTCCGGACGGTAGAGAGCGGCGTCCACGCCCGCCGGCACGGTCCCCCGCCCCATCAGCGCCGCGCACAGGGCCGCGCCCGCGGGCGCGGTCTGGATGCCGAAGCCCCCCTGCCCGGCGCACCAGAACAGCCCCTCGACCCGCGGGTCCCAGCCATAGACCGGCAGTCGGTCCGGCGCGAAGCTGCGCAAGCCCGCCCAGCGCCGCTCGACCGCCTCGACCCGCCAGTCGACCACGCGCTGCATGCGATCGATCGCGAGCGCCACGTCGATCTCCTCCGCCGCGACGTCCCCGGGCTCGGCCGGCGTCTCGTCATGCGGCGTCAGCCACACCCGCCCCCCGGGCTCGGGCTTGAAGTAGAAACCACCCGCCGCGTCCATCACCACCGGCAGGGACGGCGGTGCGGGCGGATCGACGCGCAGCTGCACCATGGTGCGGCGATAGGGCTGGATGCCAACCGGCCGCGCACCCGTGAGCGCCGCCACCCGGTCCGCCCAGGCGCCGGCCGCATTGACGAGCACGTCGGCCTCCACCACCCCGCCATCGCCCAGCCGAAGCCGCCAGCTTCCCGCCTCGCGCCGCGCCTCCACCAGCATCGCGTCGCAGCGCAGGGTGGCGCCCAGCCGGCGCGCGCGGGCGAGGAAGGCCCCGTGCAATCGCGCTACGTCGATGTCCGCGCAGCTCGGCATCCACAGGCCCTGCCATCCGCCTCTCAGGCCCGGCACGCGCCCCGCCGCATCCTCGCGCATCATCGCGATCCCCGACCCGGCAAACCGCGCCTCGAACGCGTCCAGTGCCGCCGGATCCGCTGCCGGCGCGATCATCAATTCGCCCCGCTCGGCCAGGAACGGTTCGCCACCGAACTCCGGCGGGGGCCGGTGGAGGAACGGCCCCGACGCGCTGGTGAGCGGCTGCACCCCCGGCCCGCCATAGGTCTCCGACCAGAAGGCGGCCGAGCGGCCCGTGGCGTGGAAGCCCGGATGCCCCTCCGCCTCCAGCAGCACAACCGAGTCGCTACCGGCGATGCTCGCGGCAAGGCTGGCGCCGGCCATGCCTGCGCCGACGATGGCGACCCGGCGGGTCACGCCGGTACCAGCACTTCGGCCAGGAAGCGGTCGATCTCGCCGATCGCGCGATCGCGGATCGCATCGCTTTCGCGCAGCAGTTCGTGGCGCGCCTCCGGTCCGAACCGGACCAGGGTTCCCCGCTTGAGCCGCGCCGCCACCGCCAGCGCCGCCTTGGGATCGACCAGCGCATCCCCCTCCGCCACCAGCAGCTGGACCGGTACGTCCAGCGTGGCGAGCGCAGGGCTCGCGTTCAACGTGCGGGTCGACCGGAACGCCTCCAGCACCCACGCCCAGCTCGGCGGGCCCGTGCGATGGGCCGGGTTCGCCTCCATCCACCAGAGCTCGTCCTCATAGCGCGCCCGGTCGGAGGTGAGCAGCGTCTGGCGCGCGGCGCGGGTGAAGGGTCGCTCGTTAGCGCGCCACGCCCGGCGGCTGCTGCGGCCGAGTCCGGCCAGCAGCCGCGCCGCACCCTCGCCGAAACGCGGGCCCACCGGCGACTTCAGCCCCAGCATCGGCGCGACCAGCACTGCGGCATCCGCCGTCACCCGGCCCTCTGCCAGGGCGCGCAGCACCAGGTGCCCGCCCATCGAATGGCCGACCATCACGTGCGGCCCCGCCCGCTCCTCCCGCCAGGCGGCGGCAAAGGCCGCGAGGTCGTCGACATAGGTGTCGAACGAATCGATGTGGCCGCAATGGGGATCGTCGGTCAGCCGGCCCGACCCCGCCTGCCCGCGCCAGTCGAAGCTCGTCATCGACCAGCCGCACGCACGCCAGTGGGCGAAGCTCTCCAGATATTTCTCGAATATGTCGCCGCGCCCGACCTGAAACAGCATGGCGCCGCGCTGGCGGGCACCCTCTGCCGCTGGCCAGTCGAACCGGCGATGCACCCACCCGTCGGGTGCATGCCATCGGGTAATCCGCGCCGCGGCGGGAATCGCGCGGCGATACAGGGCGTGGGCAGCCATGCCCCCGGTTACGGTTTCGTAAGCGGCTGCGTCTAGGCCCTTGGACGATGCCGCTGTCCCTTGCCTCGTTTCTGCTGCTCGCGCTGGTGGTCCTTCTGCTGTCCGCAGGCATCGAGGACGTCCGCACGCGGGAGATCGCGAACTGGAAGAACGCGCTGATCGCGCTGCTCGCCCCCGGCTGGTGGATGGCGAGCGGGCTCAGCCTGTGGCCGGGCGTCGCGATCCAGCTGGCGGTGGCGGTGGCGGTCTTCGGCCTGTTCGTCGGGGCTTTCTGGCTCGGGCAGATGGGGGGCGGCGACGTGAAGCTGATCGGCGCGCTGGCGCTGTGGCTGCCGCCGCAGCCGCTGCTGTGGATGCTGGTGCTGATGTCGCTGCTGGGCGGCGCCCTTACTCTGCTGATGGTCGCCGACAAGCTGTTGAGAAAAAAGAAACAACTTCCTGAGATACCCTATGGGGTTGCGATCGCGCTGGCGGCGCTCCTCGTGATCCGCGAACCCATTCTTAACCAGTTCCGGTGACTGCCTAATGCCGCAACATCGCTGCCTAGGGACGGAAAGGTCTCGACGTCATGGATTCTCGTAAAGTCCTGCTGCTGGTGGGCGCGCTCTTCGTGGCGGCCATTACGGCTTTCATGGCGCGCAGCCTGATGCAGGGCGCATCGACCCCTACCGCCACCGCAGCCGGCGAACCGACGGTGGTCGCAGGCCCCAAGGTGCTGGTCGCCAAGCGCGCGCTCCCGGTGGGCACAATCATCGATGCCGGCGCGCTCGCCTTTCAGCCGTGGCCGCAGGACCTCGTCACCGATGCCTATTACACCGAAGGGTCGCCGGACGCGACGAAGCTGGTCGGAACGGTGGTCCGCTATCCGATTCCCGCCGGCCAGCCGATCACGCAGGGCGCGCTGGTGAAGCCGGGCGACCGCGGCTTCCTGGCGGCGGCGCTTGGCCCGGGCATGCGGGCGGTGACGGTGCCGGTTTCCGCGCAGGGAGCGGTCGGAGGCTTCGTCTTCCCGGGCGACCGCGTCGACCTGATCCTGACCCAGAACATCGAGGGTGGCGGCGACGGCCCGCCGCTGAAGGCTTCGGAGACGATGCTGCGCAACCTGCGCGTGCTCGCCACCGACCAGCGGACCGACAAGCAGGTCGATGAAAAGGGGAACACGGTCGTCAACACCTTCTCGACCGTGACGCTTGAGGCGACCCCGCGCATCGCTGAAAAGATCTCCGTGGCTCAGGCCGTGGGCCAGATCTCCCTTTCGCTCCGCTCGCTGGCTGACAGCGGCACCGAACTCGAGGAAGCGATCGCAAGCGGCGAAGACGCCGGTCTTCCCGACAGCGACGATCCCAACGCGGAACGGGCCGCCCTCGCGCGCCTCGCCGCGCGTCCGGTCGAGGGTGGCAGCACCGTGTCGACCGGCGCGGACGTCTCGCGCTTCCAGCGCAGCTCGGTGCCGGGCAAGCCCCAGAACACGGACCGGGCGCCACCGGCGGTCTTCCCGACCATGCCGGGTGCCGCCGGCAGCGCCATGGCCGTCACCGGGCCGAGCGTCCGCATCGCGCGTGGCAGCGCGGTTTCCGTTGTCCCGGTCGGGGGGAGGAACTGACATGCGTATCCAGGCAAGGCTGCTGGGCACGCCGCTCGCACTGATCGCCGCCCTGGCGACCGGAATGGCCGCGCCCGCCCCGCTCAACGCACAGACGGCCGCACCCTCGCCGCCGGTGGTTCAGATGAACTCCGGCCGGGGCCAGCTGATCAACCTGCCTGCGGGCATGACGGACGTGTTCGTCGCCGACGATCGCATCGCCGACGTGCAGGTCCGCTCGGCCCGGCAGCTCTATGTGTTCGGCAAGTCCCCGGGCGAGACTACCGTCCACGCCGTCTCCCGCAGCGGCGCGACCGTCTATGCGGCGACCGTCCGCGTGGGGAACAACATCACGACGCTTGGTGAGATGCTCGCGCTCGCCATGCCCGAGGCGCAGATCGTCGCCACGCCCATGAACAACATGGTGCTGCTGACCGGCACCGTCCGCTCTCCCGAGGACGTGGCAGAGGCGCAGTCCCTGGCGCAGGCATTCGTGGGCGAGAACACGCGCGTGCTCAGCCGGTTGAAGACGGCCACGCCGTTGCAGGTGAACTTGCAGGTCCGCATCGCCGAGGTCAGCCGCAGCTACGTCAAGAACATCGGCGTCAACCTGACCTCGCGCGACAGCACGGGCGGGTTCCTGTTCAACATCGGCCAGGGTCGCCAGGGCACCATCGAGACCCTGCCCTCCGGAGGGACCGGCTTCACCGCTCCCGGCGTTCCCGAGATCGGGACCACGATCGGCGCTGCCGGTCGGCTGCTGGGGCTCGATCTGCTCGCCTCGCTCGACCTGGGGGAACGCAACGGCCAGGTGACGACGCTCGCCAACCCGAACCTGACCGCGGTCTCGGGCGAGACGGGCACGTTCCTGGCAGGCGGCGAGATCCCCATCCCGATCAGCCAGGGCGGGCTCGGGAGCATCTCGGTCGAATACAAGCAATATGGCGTCAGCCTCGCCTATACGCCGACGGTCCTCACGGATGGCCGCATCTCCCTGCGCGTCCGACCGGAGGTATCGCAGATCACCAGCACCGGTTCGGTGGAGCTCAACGACATCACGATCCCCGCGCTCACCACGCGCCGTGCGGAGACGACGGTGGAACTCGGCTCCGGCCAGAGCTTCATGATCGCCGGGCTGCTGTCGAACACGCACGACAATTCGGTGAACCAAGCGCCGTTCCTCGCCAACCTGCCGATCATCGGCTCGCTGTTCCGGTCCAACGCGTTCCAGCGCAACGAGACGGAGCTGGTGATCGTCATCACGCCGTATCTGGTGAAGCCGGTCGACGCGAACCGCATCGTGCTGCCCACCGATGCCTATCGCGCGCCCGACGACGCGGATCGCGTGCTGCTCGGCAACGCCACCAGCCCCACCTTTGGCGGGCCGCGGCCGGTGCCCACCATGGCGCCTCCGCCCGTGGTCGGCGCGCCCGTAGTCGGCGCCCCGTTGCCGGCCGGCCCCGGCCTTCCGGTGCTCGCCGAAGAGCGATCGGGCAAGCGCAAGAAGCGGTCCGCCACCCCGGGCTTCAGCAATCAATGACGCCGCCGATGGAGAAGAACATGTACTCGCGTCTTGCGGCCCTGGCGCTCTGCGCCCCCGCCCTCCTCCTCGCCGCCTGCGATCCCAACGCCCACCGCGGCCTGGAATCCGTCAACCAGCCGGTCGTCACGCGCAGCGACTATGCGGTCGAATTGGCGACCACTCCTTATGGCTTGAGCGAGGGAGAGGCTGGGCGGCTGGCCGGCTGGATGGCCGCGCTGAAGCCCGGATATGGCGATCGGATCGCCGTCGAGGATCCCGCCGGCGCCACCGGTGCCCGCGCGCAGGTGGCGGCCGAGGCCGCACGCTACGGCCTGCTGCTTGCCGACACCGCCTCGCCGGCGCCGGGTGGCGTGGCGGCGGGCACGGTGCGCGTCGTCCTGACCCGCGCGTCCGCCAGCGTGCCGACCTGCCCGCGGGCCGATCCCGCAAACGGCTTCACCCTCGATTCGCACACCAGTCCCAATCACGGGTGCGCCGTGAACTCCAATCTCGCTGCCATGGTCGCGCAACCCGAGGACCTGATCCACGGCCAGTCGGGCACCGGCATCACGGATCCGGTCAACGCCACGCGTGCAATCCAGGCCTATCGCGGTGCCGCACCCAGCGGCGCAGGCGGCTCGAGCAACCAGGGCACCGGCGGCGGCAACACGACCGGCGGCGCCGGCGGAGGCCTTGGCGGCAGCATTGGCGCCGGCACCACCGGATCGGCGGGCAACTGATGGCCAGCCGTCCCGCCAATCGCGATCCCTTCGCCGGCTTCGTCACCGACGAAGCCTCTGCCGACACGCTGCGCCCGATCGTCCACGCCTTCGGCTGGTCCGCCGACAGGGTGCAGCGCGGCAACCTGCGCAGTGCCGTGCAGGCGCTCTCCGTCGCCTCCAGCCCGACCGTGCTGTTCGTCGACCTTTCGGAATCCAGCGATCCGATCAACGACATCAACGCGCTGGCGGAGGTGTGCGAGCCGGGTACGGCGGTGATCGCGACCGGCCAGGTCAACGACGTCCGGCTCTACCGCGACCTGATCGCCAGCGGCATCCAGGATTATCTGTTGAAGCCGCTCAACCCGGACGCGGTGCGCGACGCCTTTACCCAGGCGCAGGCGACGCTCGCCGCCCCCAAGGCGAGCGAGGCGGCCGCAGCGGCGGTGCAGCGACCGCATTGTGCCGTCGCGGTGATCGGCACGCGCGGCGGGGCGGGCGCCTCGACGATCGCGACCTCGATCGCCTGGCTGGTGAGCGAGCGCGCCGGGCGCAGCACCGCCCTCCTCGACCTCGACGTGCACTTCGGCACCGATGCGCTCGCGCTCGATCTGGAGCCCGGGCGCGGCCTTACCGACGCGATCGACAATCCCAGTCGCATCGACGGGCTGTTCATCGAGCGCGCGATGGTGCGCGCCTCGGACCGGCTGGCCGTCCTCTCTGCCGAAGCGCCGATCAGCAGCCCCGTGCTGACCGACGGCAGCGTCTTCCGCCGCCTGCGTGAGGAGATGCGCAGCGCCTATGAATGCACGGTGGTCGATCTGCCGCGCTCGATCCTGGTCAACCATCCGCAACTGGCGCAGGAGATGCCGGTGGTCGTGGTGGTGACCGAATATACGCTCGCCGCCGCGCGCGACGCGATCCGCATCCTCTCCTGGCTCAAGAGCAACGCGCCGGAGGCAACGGTCTTCGTGGTCGCGAACCGGGTGCACCCAGCGCAGCAGCTGGAGATCAGCCGCAAGGACTTCGAGAATTCGATCGAGCGGCCGGTCGACTATCAGCTGCCGTTCGACCAGAAGCTTGCGGCCCAGGCCGCGAAGCTCGGCAAGCCGATGGCAGACGTGGGCAAGGGGTCCAAGACGATCGCGCCGCTGGTCGACCTGGCAGCGCAGGTCGTGGCGGTCGCGGACGCACTCGGCGAGGGCGGCGCGGGTCGCCCGGCCGCACCGGGCGCGGGGGCACCGTCGCTGCTCGGCCGCCTGGGGCAGTTCCGTTCACGCTTCGCTGCAAAGCCGGCGAAGCGATAGGCGCGGCCGGATGCGGGGCACGAGGCAGATCAGGGGACGGCGGGCATGAACCCGATGCCGTTCCTGCTGATGATCCTGGGATCGGCGCTGGTCCTGCTGCTGCTGGCGTTCGCCTTCATGGGCCCGTCCACGGGAAAGGCCCGCGCGCGCCGGCTCGCCGCGGTGCGCGAGCGGCACCAGGCGGCAGCCTCCGGCACGAGCATGGAAGCACAGATCCGCCGGATCACGACTGCGCGCGCCACGCGCATGGACGTGGCCGCGGGGCGTCTGCTGCCCAACCCTGCCCAGCTCCAGAAGCGGCTGTCGATGACGGGCAAGAGCTGGACCGTCGGCCAGTACGGCATGGCGACGCTCGGCATCGCCATCGCGGCGACGATCCTGCTGTGGAGCCGGGGCATGCCGTTGCTGCTCAGCCTGTTTGTGGGCCTGTTCCTGGGGGCAGGCATTCCACACAAGGTGGTCGGCATGGCGATCAATCGCCGGATCAACAAGTTCACCGCCAAGTTCCCCGACGCGATCGAGCTGCTGGTCCGCGGCCTGCGCTCGGGCCTGCCGATCACCGAGACGATGGGCGTCGTCGGCCAGGAAGTGCCCGGTCCTGTCGGCGAGGAGTTCCGCGCCGTATCGGACCGCATGCGCATCGGCCGCACCCTGGACGCGGCGCTTCAGGAAACGGCCGATCGCATCGGCACCCCGGAGTTCCAGTTCTTCCTGATCACCATCGCCATCCAGCGCGAGACCGGCGGCAACCTGTCGGAAACGCTGAGCAACCTCGCCGACGTGCTGCGCAAGCGATCGCAGATGAAGCTCAAGATCAAGGCGATGTCGTCCGAATCCAAGGCATCCGCCTATATCGTCGGCTCGCTGCCGTTCGTGGTGTTCGGGCTCATCTGGTTCGTCAACAGCGACTATCTCGCCAAGTTCTTCGTGGACCAGCGGCTGATGGTCATCGGTGTCGGCGGCTTCATCTGGATGGCGATCGGCGGCTTCATCATGGCCAAGATGGTCAGTTTCGAGATCTGACGCGATGCTGAGCAACCCCGAGGGCCCGACTATCATGGGCGTGGACGTATTGATGGTGGCGACGCTGCTCGCCGGCGTCGCCGCGTTCGCCGTGCTGATCGCGATCTATGCCGCCTTGTCCGTACGCGATCCCATGTCCAAGCGCGTCAAGGCGCTCCACGAGCGGCGCGAACAGCTCAAGGCCGGCATCGTCGCGCCGGTGTCCCGGCGCCGGGCACAACTCGTCAAGAAGAACGAGACGACCGACTGGATGCGCGCCACCCTGTCGTCCCTGAAGGTGCTGCAGGACGAACAGCTCAAGGCTGCCCAGACCAAGCTGCTCCAGGCCGGCATCCGTTCGCGCGAATGGGCGGTGGCGGTGATCTTCGGGCGGTTGGTCCTGCCGATCCTCATCGGCGGCCCCGTGGCGTTCATAGTGTATGGCACCGACACCTTCGCCACCTGGGGACCGCTCAAGTCCTATCTGGTCGTCGCGGTTGCGCTGGTCGCGAGCTACAAGGCCCCCGACATCTACCTGAAGAACCGCATCACCAAGCGGTCGGACGCCATCCGCAAGGGGCTGCCCGACGCGCTCGACCTGCTGGTGATCTGCGCCGAGGCGGGCCTGACCGTCGATGCCGCCTTCGGGCGGGTCGCACGTGAGCTCGGACGCGCCTATCCCGAGCTCGGCGAGGAGTTCTCGCTCACCGCGATCGAGCTCGGCTTCCTCACCGAGCGGCGCCAGGCGTTCGAGAACCTGACCCAGCGCATCGACCTGGATGCGATCCGCAGCGTCGCCACCACCATGATCCAGACGGAGAAATACGGCACGCCCCTCGCCTCGGCCCTGCGCGTCTTGTCGGCAGAGTTTCGCAACGAGCGCATGATGCGTGCCGAGGAAAAGGCCGCGCGGCTCCCGGCGATCATGACGGTGCCGCTGATCCTGTTCATCCTGCCGACGCTGTTCGTGGTAATCCTGGGTCCCGCCGCCTGCTCGATCTCCGACGCGTTGAGCCCGCAGTAGGCATCCTCAAGGAACGCAGGGCTCGCCCGCGTCGTTGACGCTCCGAATCGATCCGGAGGCCGCCATGCTGTTCCACACGCCGACTCAATATCTCGTCCTCGTGCTCTGTCTGGTCGCAGGCTGGCTGTTCGGCCTCGCCTCCAGTTCGGGAGGCCGCAAGTGGCGCGAGCGGCACCATGCCGAGGAGATCGAGCACCGCCGCTACCGGGATGAGACGGTGGCCGAGCTGAAGGCGCGCGATACCCGCATCCGCGAGCTGGAGGCCGAGCGCGATCGTGCGCTGCGTGCCGCACCCATGGGCACCACCGGCACCGTTGCCGGCACCGCGGTTCCGGTCGCGGCCACCACTGCGGCCGCTGCGGCGACGTCGCACACGCATGACTCGCATCGCCATCACGAGGGGCTGGGCGGCTGGTTCGGCTGGGGTCGCGACAATCTGTCGCGCATCCGCGGCATCGACGAAGTTCGTGAACGCGAGCTCAACGATCGCGGCATCAAGACCTTCAAGGGCATCGAGACGATGACCGCCGAGGACGAGCAGACCCTCGAAGTCCAGCTCCGCCTCGCCCCCGGCACCATCGCCCGCGAAGGCTGGCGCGAACAGGCGGCGATGATCCGCGAAGGCCGCGACGACGAACACGTCCGCCGCTGGGGGTAAGAACGTCCTCCGGACAATCGCTTGGCAGCGATTGGGGTGACAATCTCGCCCTTACACACAACGGTACCCCGGCGAAGGCCGGGGCCCAGTTGGGAAAGCAGGCGTTGGCAATCCAACCCGATCCCATCGAAGCTGGGCCCCCGCCTACGCCGGGGTACAGTTGAAGAAGGCGGCCGGGTGCCGTCCTAGATCGTCACCCACTCCGTGCCGCCGGGCCAGAGCTGGTCCTCGATCCGGTCGCCGGCCATGGTGAGTGCCGCCAGGATCGCGAGCACCACCAGCAGGTCGAACAGCAGGATCGCCGCCCAGACGACATAGGGGTGGAAGGGCCCGATCCGGTCGAACCCCTCCCGCGTCAGCTTCTGCCCCTCGCCTGAGCGGCGCATGCTCATGCCTGGACCTTCAGCGCGGCTTGTGCCGCCGCCAGCCGCGCGATCGGCACGCGGTACGGCGACGCCGAGACATAGTCGAGACCAGCGGTCTCGCAGAAAGCGATGGAGGCCGGATCGCCGCCATGCTCGCCGCAGATGCCGAGCTTGATGTTCGGCCGCGTCTTGCGCCCGCGTTCCGCCGCGATCTCGATCAGCTCGCCCACGCCTTCGACGTCCAGGCTCACAAACGGATCGCGCGCATAGATGCCCTTGTCGACATAGGTGCCGAGGAAGCGTGCGGCATCGTCGCGGCTGACGCCCAGCGTCGTCTGCGTCAGGTCGTTGGTGCCGAAGGAGAAGAACTCGCCCACCTCGGCGATCTCGCCCGCCTTGAGCGCCGCGCGCGGCAACTCGATCATGGTGCCGACCAGATACTCGATCGTGCGGCCCTTCTCGGCAAACACGGCCTCAGCCGCCTTGTCGACCACCGCCTTCATCAGCTCCAGTTCCTTGCGCGTGCCGACCAGCGGGATCATCACCTCCGGGATCGGCGCCTCGCCCGATTTCTCCGCGACCTCGCACGCCGCTTCGAAGATGGCGCGCGCCTGCATCTCGTAGATCTCGGGGTAGGTCACGCCCAGGCGGCAGCCGCGATGGCCGAGCATCGGATTGAACTCGTGGAGTTCGGCCGCACGGCGCTTGAGCTGCTCGACGCCCACGCCCGCGGCCGATGCGACCTCGGCGAACTCCGCCTCCTGGTGCGGCAGGAACTCGTGCAGCGGCGGATCGAGCAGGCGGATCGTGCAGGGCAGCCCCGCCATCACCTCGAAGATCTCGATGAAGTCGCGGCGCTGCTCCGGCAGCAGCTTGTCGAGTGCCGCGCGGCGACCCTTCTCGTCCTCCGCCAGGATCATCTGGCGCACCGCCGTGATACGGCTGCCCTCGAAGAACATGTGCTCGGTGCGGCAAAGGCCGATGCCCTCGGCACCGAAGTCGCGTGCCGTCCGGCAGTCGAGCGGCGTCTCGGCATTGGCGCGCACCTTCAGGCGGCGGACGCCATCGGCCCATTCCATCAGCGTGCCGAAGTCGCCGGCAAGCTCGGGCTGCACGGTCGGCACCGAACCCGCCATCACCTCGCCGGTCGAGCCGTCGATGGTGAGCGTGTCGCCCTCGCGGATCTCCCGCGTGCCGACGCGCATCACGCGCGCACGGCTGTCGATGGCAAGGCTACCGGCACCCGACACGCACGGCCGGCCCATGCCACGGGCGACCACCGCCGCGTGGCTGGTCATGCCGCCGCGCGCGGTCAGGATGCCCTTGGCCGCATGCATGCCGTGGATGTCCTCCGGCGAGGTCTCGACGCGCACCAGGATCACCGGCTCGCCCGTGGCGGAACGGCGCTCTGCGGTGTCGCTGTCGAACACGGCCACGCCCGATGCGGCGCCCGGCGATGCCGGCAGACCCTTGGTCAGCACGTCGCGCGGCGCATCCGGATCGAGCGTCGGGTGGAGCAGCTGGTCGAGTGCCGCCGGGTCGACGCGCGCGACCGCCTCCTCGCGCGTGATCAGCCCCTCTTCGGCCATGTCGACCGCGATCTTGAGCGCGGCCTTGGCGGTGCGCTTGCCCGAGCGCGTCTGGAGCATCCAGAGCTTGCCTTGCTGCACCGTGAACTCGATGTCCTGCATGTCGCGGTAATGCCGCTCCAGCCGGTCGAACACCGCCGCCAGCTCGCCATAGGCGTCCGGCATCGCCTCTTCCATCGACAGCGGCTTGGCGCCCGCGCCCTCGCGTGCCGCCTTGGTAAGGTACTGCGGCGTGCGGATGCCCGCGACCACGTCCTCGCCCTGCGCGTTGATCAGGAACTCGCCATAATAGGCGTTCTCGCCGGTCGCCGGGTTGCGCGTGAAGGCGACTCCGGTGGCCGAGGTGTCGCCCATGTTGCCGAACACCATCGCCTGCACGTTGACGGCGGTGCCCCAGTCACCCGGGATGTTGTTCAGCCGGCGATAGACCTTGGCGCGCTCCGCCTGCCACGATCCGAACACCGCGCCGATCGCGCCCCACAGCTGGTCGTGCACGTCCTGCGGGAACGGCTTGCCCCACAGTTCCTCGACCAGCGCCTTGTATTCGGCGACCAGCTTCTGCCAGTCCTCGGCGGTCAGCTCGGTGTCGAGGTTGTAGCCATTGTCCTCCTTGGCGATCTCCAGCGCTTCCTCGAAGCGGCCGTGATCGAGCTCAAGCACGACGTCCGAATACATCTGGATGAAGCGGCGATAGCTGTCCCAGGCAAAGCGCGCGTCGCCCGACGCGGTCGCCAGCCCCTCGACCGTCTGGTCGTTGAGGCCCAGGTTCAGCACCGTGTCCATCATGCCCGGCATCGACACGCGCGCGCCCGAGCGCACCGACACCAGCAGCGGGTCGGCCGCGTCGCCGAACGTCTTGCCGGTCACGCCCTCGATGTGCGCGATCCCCTCGGCCACTTCCTGGCGCAGCGAGTCGGGGAAGCTCTGCCCCTCCTCATAATAGCGCGTGCACATCTGGGTGGAGATGGTGAACCCCGGCGGCACCGGCAGGCCGATCGACGCCATTTCCGCGAGGTTGGCGCCCTTGCCGCCGAGCAGCGTCTTGTCGCCGGAGCCCCCGTCCGAAACTCCGCCGCCAAAACGGTACACATACTGCGTCATCGTGGTTCCTTGCGTGGGTTGGAGTGCGTTCCCTGGGGAGGAGGATCACAAACCAGACCTTCGGGCGAAGGGTAGCATCAGCGCCTCGGGCTGTCCGCTATCCTTCGATCCGGGAGAAATCGGCCACGCGATGCACCGCCGCCCGAACCCGCGCCAGCAGCGCGAGCCGTGCCGTGCGCTTGGCGGGATCGGCGTCGTTGACGGTCACCTGGTCGAAGAAGGCATCGATCGGCGCACGCAGCGACGCGAGTGCCGCCATCGCGCCTTCGAAATCCTCGTCGGCGATCGCCTTGGCCGCGCGCGGCTCGGCGACGTCGAGGGCCGCCATCAGCGCATCCTCGGCCGGTTCGGGCTCATAAGACAGCGACTGCGCGCGCTCGCTGCGCGCAAAGGCGGCGACGGAGCCGGTGAATTCGCCCTGCTCCACCTCGACCAGCGGGTCTTCCTCGCCGGTCTGGGGAATGCCGTCGGGCCGGCCGCCGGCAAAGGGATGCGCCGTGCCATCGTGCTCGGTCGTGCCCTGGCGGTCGACGGCCTGGTTCGCCTCTTCGTCCTGGTGGCGCAGGTTGCCGGGCGTGCCGGTGCTGCCGGTCGGAACCGACGCGTCGGTCGCATCCGGAGCATTGGCGGCAACGCTGCGGCGCTGGCCCAGCGCGGCCGCAGGGATTTCCGCCGTCCCTTCTTCTTTCGTACCCCGGCGAAGGCCGGGGTCCAGGGACTCACGCGCGGCGTGATCCGGGAGAGTGCGGGCCTGGGCCCCGGCCTCCGCCGGGGTACGGGGGTGATCGGGGGTGGTGTAGCCCTCCTTCTTCAGGATGTTGGCCGCACGCTTGTAGCCGGCAAGCAGGTTGGTGCCGTCCTCGGTGGTCACGAACCCCTGCAACGCATGCACTCGCGCCAGCAGCCGGACGAGATCGTCCTCGCCGCCCAGCGCAAACACCGCGTCGATCAGGTCGTGGCGAACCCCCGCCTCGCGCTGCTGCACCTTCAGGCGATCGGCAAAGAAGTCGAGCACGTCCTCGCCTGCGACCTGCGACAGAGGCAGCCGCAGCTTGTTGTCGAGCAGCAGGGCGATGACGCCAAGCGCCGAGCGCCGCAGCGCGAACGGATCCTTGGAGCCGCTCGGCTTGAGGTCCACGCCAAAGAATTGGGTGATGCTGTCGAGCTTGTCCGCCAGCGCCACCGCCACCGTCACCGGCGCGGTCGGCACGTCATCGCCCTGCCCGACCGGCTTGTAATGGTCGCGGATCGCCTCGGCGACTTCCGCCGGTTCGCCCTGCGCGGCGGCATAATAGCCGCCCATCAGACCCTGCAGCTCCGGAAACTCGCCGACCATGCCGGTGACGAGGTCCGCCTTGGCAAGCCGCGCCGCGCGTTCGGCCATGTCGGCCAGCCGCGCGCGATCGGCGCTCGCGGTGCCCGCGGCGATGTCGCGTGCGTCGATCGGCGAGGACGACGGATCGAGCGGCAACTCGACATGCGCAGGCGCCTCGCGCGCCCCGACGATGCCCTGCTCCACCAGCCAGCGGGCGAGCTTCGCCACCCGATCGACCTTGTCGGCGACCGTGCCGAGCTTCTCGTGGAAGACGATCTTTTCCAGCTTGGGGGTCAGGTCCTCCAGCCGCGTCTTCAGGTCCGTCTCGTAGAAGAACTTGGCGTCGGACAGCCGTGCGGCCAGCACCTTGCGATTGCCCTCGACGATCTTGTCGCCGCCGTCCTCGGCATCGATGTTGGCGGTGCAGACGAACGCGTCGGCAAGCTGCCCTTCACCGTCGCGGCAGACGAAATACTTCTGGTTCACGCGCGCGGTGAGCTGGATCACCTCGGGCGGCACCGACAGGTAGCTTGCGTCGAAGCGGCCGAGCAGCGGCATCGGGAATTCGGTGAGGCCGGCGTTCTCGAACAGCAGCCCCTCGTCCTCGACCAGCGTCAGCCCGGCGCCCTGCGCGGCAAGCTTGGCGCCCACCGCGATGCTCGCGCGGCGCTCGGCCCCGTCGACGATGACGTGGCAGGCGCGCAGCTTCTCGACATAGTCGTGCGCCGATCCGATGGTGATGGCACCGGGGTGGTGGAAGCGATGGCCAAGCGTCGCCGCACCGGACGCCACCCCGAACACCTCGAACGGCACGACCGTGTCGTCGAGCAGCGCGACGATTCCTTGCAGCGGGCGCACCCAGCGCGGGCTCTCGGTCGATACCGATGCCGCGCCCCAGCGCATCGCCTTGGGCCACGGAAACGCACGGACCACCGCCGGCACGGCCTCGGCCAGCACCTCGGCGGTCGCGCGGCCCGGCTTGTCAGTCACCGCGAACAACACGCCGTCGCGCTCGACCAGATCCTCGCGGGTGAGGCCCGTCTTGCGCAGGAAACCCTCCAGCGCCTGCGGCGGCGCAGAGGCGCGCGGACCCTTCACTTCCTCGCGCACCGCCTCGGTCGCGAGCGGCAGCCCGCGCGCGATCAGCGCCAGCCGGCGCGGGCTTGCATAGGTGACGAGTTCCGCCGCCTTCAGCCCCGCCTTGCCGAGTTCGGCGGCGAACAGCTTGGCCAGGTCCTCGCGCGCCCGCTCCTGCATGCGCGCCGGGATTTCCTCCGAGCGGAGTTCGAGAAGAAAATCGCTCATGCCGTCCACCCCGGAAAGCGCGCCTGCCATTCGGGCGTCTTCTTCTCGATCCACGCGGCGCATGCGCCCTTTGCAAGGTCGCGCACCCGGCCGATATAGGCCTGGCGCTCCGCGACCGAGATCACGCCGCGCGCCTGCAGCAGGTTGAACGTGTGGCTGGCCTTGATCGCCTGCTCGTACGCCGGGATCGGCAGGCCCGCGGCAAGGCACCGCTCGCACTCGGCCGCGGCCTTGCGGAACTGGTCGAACAGCGTGTCGGTATCGGCGACCTCGAAGTTCCAGGTCGACATCTGGACCTCGTTCTCGTGGAACACGTCGCCATAGGTGACGCCCGCGTCGTTGAAGGCCAGGTCGTACACCGAATCCTTGTTCTGGATGTACATGGCGAGCCGCTCGAGCCCGTAGGTCAGCTCGCCCGCCACCGGCTTGCAGTCGAACCCGCCCATCTGCTGGAAATAGGTGAACTGGGTGACTTCCATGCCGTCGCACCAGACTTCCCAGCCCAGGCCCCAGGCGCCCAGCGTCGGCGACTCCCAGTCGTCCTCGACGAAGCGGATGTCATGACGGGTGAAGTCGATGCCGATCGCCGCCAGCGAGCCGAGATACAGCTCCTGCAGGTCCGCCGGGCTCGGCTTCAGGATCACCTGATACTGGTAATAATGCTGCAGCCGGTTCGGGTTCTCGCCATAGCGCCCGTCGGTGGGGCGGCGGCACGGCTGAACGAACGCGGCGTTCCACGGCTCCGGCCCCAGCGCGCGCAGCGTCGTGGCGGTGTGGAAGGTGCCGGCGCCCATCTCCATGTCGTACGGCTGGAGGATGAGACAGCCCCGATCGCTCCAATAGTCATGGAGCGTGAGGATCATGCGCTGGAAGCTGAGTGGCTCGGACACGGCCGCGCTTTGACCCATGGCCTGAAAGGGGTCAAGCATCGAGCCTCTCCGACGCCCGGAGATGGCGATACCGCCGCCCAGCTACCGGGCTGGGAAGCGCCGGAGTGAGGGCGGCAGGCGCAACACCCGTTCCAGCGGTTTCCCGCTGACCGCGCCCGGGTGGCTCCATTACATGGCGACCATGTCACCACGACTCATCAACCAGCGCGGCGCGGTCTTCTAACCGTGGGTAATAGATCCCTCCGAAGTGCGGATTGAGCATCGACGATGAATCCGATTCCGGGCTTGGCGCATAGACATGAACCGCCGTCACGTCAGCACGAAGTCGTAAGCATAGAATTCGGTATCCCGCGTCCAGCCAGCGCGCTCATGTAAGGATTGAGCATTCGCGTTGTCGGCCGCGGTTGAGAGCGACAACCGTGCCGCGCCAATCTGCCGGCCATAGGTGCAGGCAGCATCTAGCAGGATCCTGCCAAAGCCAGACGCACGCGCGTCGGGTGTGACAAACAGGTCATTGAGGATGAAGGTTCGAGATAATCTGACAGACGAGAAGCTCGGATAAAGCTGCGCAAAGCCGACGTCGCGCCCGTCCTTGCGTGCAAGCAGGATCACGGACTGCTGATGCTCCAATCGGTCCTTCAAGAATGTTCGTGCAGCAGCGGGATTCGAAGGCTGTCCGTAAAATTGGCGGTACGCATCAAACAACGAAACGAGAGTGTCCAGATCGGCGATGGTGGCTTGGCGAACCGTCAATGCTAGCGCTCCCGATTAGTAGCAGCCGGCTCTTGGCCGAGCCTTCTATGTTCCGCAACGGATGGATGTCCGCTACGCGTCGTTGCCGTCCAAAAGCTGCGGTCCGCTTCCCGCCCAATTTCACGATCCGTGCATGAGCTTCCTCTTCCGGGAAAGCTGGATTGGCGCAGCCCCAGGCCGACGACCCCGGGCCTTCGGTCGACAAAGCACAAATCGCGCGAAATTCGGATCGCGTCGGCGACAATGCTGCGTTCGGCACATCGGCCCGCTTCTGCTCGCACCCGCCAGCCTCTAAGAACACCGGCATGCCGCTCGTCCGCCTGCTCCTGGCCGCCTTCGTCCTGTTCTTCGCCGGCCCTGCCGCGCGCCCGGCAGGACCGCCGCCGCAGCCGGCGCTGTGGGCGGTCCAGGATGCCGACACCATCGTCTATTTGTTCGGATCGGTGCACGAGCTGCGCCCGGACCTCGCCTGGTTCCAGGGGCCGGTACGCCGCGCGTTCGAGGAAAGCGACGCGCTGGTGCTCGAACTGGTCGCCCCGCCCGAGGGGGAGGTGCAGGCGGCACTCCGCCGCGTGGCGCCGCCGGCCGATGCGCCCCCGCTCCCGGAGCGCCTGCCTCCCGGCTATGCGGAGAAGCTGGCCGCCGCGACGCGCGCAGCCGGCTATCCGGAAGGGGCGTTCGACCGCATGGACCCGTGGCTGGCGGCGACTTCGCTCTCGATCCTGCCGCTCCGCCGGACCGGCTACAGCCGGGAAGCGGGCGTGGAGGCCGTGCTCACCGCGTCCGCTCGGCGTGCGGGCAAGCCGATCGAGGGCCTCGAGACCCAGCGCGACCAGATCGCGATGTTCGACCAGCTGCCGGAGGCCGAGCAGATCGCGATGCTGACCCGCGTCCTCGACGGGCAGGACGCCGCCGCCGATCTTATGCGCCGCACGGCCGAGGCGTGGAGCCGCGGCGATACCGACACCCTCGCCGCGATCATCGCCCACGACCTGCGCCAGACTTCGGATGCCGTGCAGCAGCGCGTGCTCGCCGACCGGAACGCCGCCTGGGCAGACTGGGTCACGCGGCGCATGGAGCGACCGGGCCGTGTCTTCATGGCAGTCGGCACCGGCCACCTCGTCGGCCCCGGATCGCTCCAGGACGCCCTCGCCGCCAAGGGGCTGCACGTCCGCCGCCTCACCCCTGCGCCGACGAAGCCTTGAGAGAATTGATCGGGGCGCAGCGGCACCGGCATCCTCCAGTGAGCAGCGATCGGGCCGAAGAGGCGCTGCCGCCACAGTTCCGCACCGGCTGCGGGGCCTTGGCGGGCAGCGGCGGCAGCCAGCGTCTCGACCGTTGCACCGCCCCAGCTTCGTGAGCCGCTCGAATCCGCACCGGCTAATCGTTGCGTTTCGGTGCCATCCTCCTGATTGTCGGGCGAACCGCTTCCCCCTCTGCTGCCTGGTGCAGCGCCAGCACAAGCCGATCGGGTCTTGGCGACTTCCAAGTCGCACGCCATCGCGGCGCCGTTGCCCCACAGGCGGCGAGCCGTGTCCCGCATCGATGGGCCAAGTGTGCCGAACGCCCAGTTCCGGATGCCGCGATCGGGCGCGCCATGGCGCGACTGCCCGAGCATAGGAACCACCCAACCTGCCACACCGCTTCGTGCAATGGCGAAGCGCTGGCGGGTGGGACCGACCGGCTGCTGGATGCCATCATCCCCACGGCATCGGTCGCCCGAGCAGCGCCTCCAGCTCCGCCTGGTGCGGGGCGAAGAGTCTCGAAAGCTCCACGCGCTCCTCCTTCGACACACCGAAGCGGAACAGGCGATCCACGCGCGCGGGCGTCACCGATTCGATTCCGCGACGCACCACACGCCCGGCTAGTCCGGAAGGCGGCAAATGGCGCGCGAGCCGCAATGCCAGATAGCTTCGGCGCGCATTCAGCTGCTCGTAGAGCGACGGCACCTCGAACGGCGCCAGGCCGAGGTGGGCGAACAGCCGCTGCGCCGTCGCGGGCTTGACCGTGTCGGGCGCGACGTCCTGTTCATAGATCAGCACCATCAGCGGCTCCCGCCCGAACGCGTCGATCCAGTGCCGCAGGTGGCGCGCGTACATGCCCATCGACGCGATGCCCAGCGTCCAGAGATGGTCGAGGATGCGCGCATCCGGCGCGATCCGCCCCTGGTTGATGTGATGGTGAAAGGCGGAGATTGCCCGGTCGACGGGGTTGCGCAGCGTCGCCACCAGCCGCAGCTGCGGGCGCAGCTCGGCCAGCTTGGGCGCAAGATCATGGTGCTCGCCCGGCACCGGCCGGTCGCGGGGATCGAGGTGATTCCACAGGTAATTCGGCGTGCACTCCCCGCGCAACTGTCCCGCCCCGGCAGCGGCGAACTGGTCCGCATACCAGCCGCATCCTCGCGAAAGCGCCGACGACTTGTTGAAGAAGTGCAGTTCCTTGGCCGGCGGGATGAAGACGCCGGGGTGCTGGCTCAGCACGTGGTGGATCCAGGTGGTGCCGCACTTCTGGGCGCCCAGCACCAGGAAGTCGATCGGCACGCTGGCCGCACCGGCGTCGACCTCCGGCCGGTCACGCAGCGCAACGCTCATCGCACCCGCCTTGCGAGGTACAGCATGTCTCGGAACCGGGAGCGGTAGGGGATCACCAGCGGCACCGGCTGCCCGAGCGTCTTCTTGATCAGAGCCTTGGCTGCCCAACTCGCCGTGTCCAGCCGCACCAGGTCGCGACGATAGGGTTCGAACCCCGCCTCGCCGAGGAAGGCGTCGAGTTGCGGACGCCCGGCGAACACCAGATGGTCGGGCAGGTCGAGCCGGTCGGGATAGCTGTCCGCGCTGTCGAGCTCGGCCCCATTCCCGGTCATCAGCACCAGAGTGCCCCCGAGGCGCACCAGCCGACGGAGGTCGGACAGGAAACTGCCCGGGTCCGGCAAGTGCGAGAACACGTTGATCAGCGACACGAAGTCGAACCGCTCGGTCACCTGCGCAAGCGGTTCGGAGGTGACCGGCAGCCCACGCGCCCGCGCGTGCGCCGCCTTGGCCGCCATGGGCTCGATTCCCCGGATCCGCGAGCCGGCAGGAAGCACGTCCCGCAACGCCTCAAGCAGTTCGCCGAAGCCGGCACCGATGTCAAGCCAGGTCACCGGATCGTTCCCCATCTCGCCGGCGAGCACCCGCTGCATCCGGTTGCGATAGCGCGCGAGCTTGCGGCGGCTGGGCGAGTAGACCACCGACATCGCGCCCACCTCATGCCGGTGTTGACCGGTGCGCGTCGCCTCGCTGATCGTCTCATTGGCCGGGCGTGGCGAGACATAGACGAGCCCGCATCCGACGCACTTCACCGCCGAATAGCCGTTCTCGCATCCCCAGCCCCACGCCTCCCGGCGGTCGCACAACGGACACGGCACCACGACCTGCGTCTCGAGCGCCGTCATCGGCTCGTGGTCGGCCGGGATACCGGCCCCGCGCGAGGCGGAGCCGATATCCTGCGAGACCAGCCGGAGTGCCGGTGCCTCGCTCACGCCGCGAACGCGAGGCCGCCGGTGTAGCCCAGGCTCTCGAGATAATCCTCGAGCGCGGCGATCTGACGGTCCTGCGCCGCATTGTCCTTTTCGGTCATCACGTCCGCCAGCCACAGCTGCTGGGTCGAGCCGTTGTCCGAGGTGAGGGTGATGCGGATGTCCGGCCGCTCATTGTCGGCGTAGAGGCTGTCGGGAAGATCGGTGATCACCGCGGCGGTGATCGTCACCCCGTTCTTGAGCAGGAGCGTGTCGCCCTGCGTCAACTTGAAGTCCTTGATGATGTCGTTCGTGCCGTCGCTGTGGTTGAAGTCGTCGAAGACGAACTTGTCGGCACCGTATCCACCGAACAGGAAGTCGCTTCCCGATCCGCCGAAGAGGATGTCGTCGCCGGCGTCCCCCTGCAGATAGTCGTTGCCTTGCTGCCCGGCGAGATTGTCGTTGCCCGACCCGCCCTTGATCCGGTCCGTGCCATGGGTGCCGTTCAGACGATCATTGCCGGCGTCGCCTTTGAGGACGTCCTCTCCGTTCCCATCCGCGACGATCACGCTGTCACCCGAAGTACCGTTATAATAGGCCATGCTTACCTCCCGACAAAGGGCGCAGTATCGTCTATCAGGCGACTTGCCTGATTTGAATAGTTTGTGAAATCGGTACTACGCACCGCGGCGCAATTTACTTCCGAAGTTCATCTTCTTGCAATTCCATGCACAGCCTCATCTCCGGAGATTGCTCCGATTGGGCTGGGCAATTCGTCCATTTTGGAGGTCCGAAATGGATGGAGGCGAAGTTGCTCCCACCGCGCCCACAAGGCCCAGCAATTCGCCGGCAACCTCGTCCCAATCCGCCACCGCCTCCGGAGGGCCTCGCCCCTTCTCCAGCGCCCTACGCAGCGCATCCGCCGCGCTCTCCTGGCAATCCGGGTCATAGGACAGCGCCCCCGGCACGCCGCGCATCGCAAACGCCGGCCCCACCACCGGCAGCCCGCAGTAGCGATATTGGAGGTTCTTCAGGCTGGATTCGGCCAGGTAGGCGAGCCCCGGCACGCGCCGATAGAGCGCCAGCCCAACGTCCGCATGCTGGACGAACGGCACGAGTCGCTCGAACGGCTGCTCCCCCCATGCCGTGAGGTTCGCGCGCAGCGGGAACGCGAGCGGCGTGCGCCCGAAATAGTGGAACCGCACGTCGGGGAACGCACCGGCAAGCCGCTCCAGCAGTGGCTGGTCCAGCATCATGTCGCCGATCAGCACCGCGTTCGGGCCGCTGCTGTACGGGGAGGCCGAGACGCGGTCGAAGGCGCGCCGATCGATGCCATGGCGGACAAGCGCCGCGCGCGCGCCCGGCAGGTCATCCAGCAGCGCGGCCGCGGGGACACGCACCAGATCATAGCCCGCCGCGTCCGCCCGCAGCCGTCGCTCGAGCCCCGGATGCATGCCCACCACCGTCAACCGGTCGCTCATGCTGTAGAGGATCCGCGCCTGTCGGGCGATCCGGCGGATGCGCCGGAACAGCGCGACCGCCGCGCAGCTTTCGATCACCACCAGCTCCGCAGCCTGCAGCGGCTCCACCACGGCGCGCGGCAACAGGGCGGAGTAGGCGGCGATCAGCGGTGCCGCGGCCCACTGCCACAGCCGGCGGCGTGCACCCACCGGATGCACCGGCGGGACCCACAGGAATCCCCGCATTCCGTCGGCCGCGTACCAGCGATTGCGGGGCACGCCGCGCAGGGCGCCGAGCTTGCTCCCTCGCCGCAGCCCGCTGAGCCAACTCAGCTGCACGGTGACGACATGGACCCGGTAGCCCCGCCGCACCAGCGCCTCCGCCAGGAACACCATGCTGGTCTTGCGCGCCTGTAGGCCGATCGTCTGTTGGGTGAAGAGGAATGCGGCAGGCGAGTCCACGCTGCCGTCTTTTCCGCTGTCGAACAAAATATCGGCCGCCATCCCGCCCCTCAATCCACCGGCTGCAACGCAGCTGCCAGTCACGCTCGCTCGGCTTCCAGGTCCGCACAATGCTGGATTGGTTCAATACTGCCGTACTTGTTGGACCCGTCCACTTTTCTACTTGCCGCATGCGCCGTACGACTTGGACATGGCAGACGATGGCAAGACACGCGGGTGGTGGCACCAGGTTCGACGCGCCGTCCATCGCATCGTGCGTTGGGCGGTGAACGAGCGGCCGTCGCCTGCCCCCTCGGCCTTGCACCACCGCAGCGCACCGGCAATCCCGGTGGAAGCGCCGGCGGGCCCGGACACGGCGATTGTTTCCAACATGGATGCAATGCCGGTCCGCCCCGCGGCGGAATGCACCCAGGCTCCGGCGCAGCGCTTTGCGGCGGCGATGGGGGCCCGGTCGCAGCGCGCCCGCGTCATCGCCGCCTTCAATGCCGCGCAGCCGGTGGACGACCGCTACGAACTGCTCGGGCGCATGGCCGAGCTCAACCGGCTCGTGGATGGCGTGGTCGAGCGGCGCCAGCATGCGGTGATCTTCGGTGCCCGCGGCTCGGGCAAGACGTCGCTCGCGCGGATCTTCGGCGATCTTGCCGATGAGGCAGAATGCGTTGCCCTCTATCACGCAGCGACCGGCGACACCGAGTTCGTGGACCTGCTGCGTCCCTATCTTCCCTTCTTGCAGGCGGAGGCGCGTCCCGCCGGCCGGGCCGCACTTGCCGCGCTCGCGGAGCGCGATTTCACGGCGCGCGACTTCGTAAGCGCGGCCGCGCCCGGGCTCGCGCGGCGAGTCTTCCTGATCGTGGACGAGTTCGATCGCATCGAAAACGCGCAGACGAAGGCGCAGATGGCGAGCCTGCTGAAGCTGCTGTCCGACACACGCGCCCCGCTCCAGTTCCTGCTCGTCGGAATCGCCGCCGATGTGGACGAATTGCTCGAGGCCCACCCGTCGCTGCGCCGTCACCTCACCGCCGTGCCGATCCGCCCGTTCGGATCGCGCGCCGTGGAGGCGGTGATCGACGAGGGGTCGCGGCGCAGCGGCATGCTCTTCCCTGCCGAGGCGCGCGTGCTGATCGGCGCCGCCGCGGCGGGCTCTCCCTATCATGTCCGCCTGTTCTGCCAGGCAGCCGGCCTGGCGGCGGCAGAGGCCGGCACCGACACGGTCGATGTGGCGGCGGTGCGCACCGGACTGGCCGCGAGTTTCGAGGAATGGGCCAGCGTCAACGCGTCCGCCGCCGCGCTGTTCGAACGCCTCTGCCGGCTTGCCGATCTTCGCGAGCGGCTGCGGGCGCTCGCCTGCGATGCCGCCGCGCATCAGACGGTTGCCGCCGAGCGGGTACCGCAGGCGCTCGCCCCCGCTCTGCTGTTCAACGATGCCGGCACCGCCGTCTTCGCGGACTCGCTCGCACCCCAGTTCCTGCTCGCGCGGCTTCAGCTCGCAGCCTCCGAGCATCGGCCGGCGATGGCGGCCGCAGAATGAAAATCGGGAGAGTCCTGCCATGAGACTGCGCTCCACCGCATTCGATGCACGCAGCCCGGAAGGCGTGCGGCTGTGGCCGAACGATGCCCCCGGCGACTCGGGTCGAGGCCCGCTGCCGTCGCCGGGTATGCCGCCCTTCGACTCCTTCAGCGATCCGATGGCGTTGCATCCGCGGGAGGTCGGAGGCGCGGTGCACGACGGTGCATCAGCGTCCCGCAGTGCCGCAACGGGAGCGCTTCGGCACGGTTCTCTGCTGCATCCGGGCGACCCTCGCGTCGACCCGTCCGTCTTTGCCGCGTTCGACGCCGGCGGCGACGCGGTGGCTCGCATCCGCGACCTACGCAGCGCCCTGTCGAGCCGCTGGCACAGCGACACCCCCGATGACCGCCGAGCCGTCGCGGTGATCGGCCTCGACACGACGGTGGAGGTGGGATGTGTGTCGGCGAACCTCGCGGTCGTCTGCGCGCAGCTCGGCTGGCCGACGCTGCTGATCGACGGCGATATCCATGCCCCGGCGCAGGACCGGCTCTTTCGCACAGCGAACCAAGCGGGTCTGTCGACGCTGCTCCAAGAGGCGGAGGGACGCGCCGCCGTCCGGCCGACCGCGATCGAGCGCCTATCGCTGCTGCCCGCCGGTCCCGCAGCGGCGGATGGCGCCGAGCTGATCGAGCGCAAACCGCTGGCAAAAGCGCTGGAAGGCCGCGTCGGCCGGTACCGGCTGCTCCTCCTCAGCCTTTCCGCCCGCGGGGAGTCGACCCGTTTCGGCGCGGTCGACACGATCCTGAGCGGCTTCGACGGCGCGCTGGTCCTGGCGAGCCGCAACGCCAGCGCGCTCCGCCCGCTCCAGCGGCTGACGATGCTGCTGGAGGAAAGCGGGGTGCCGCTGCTGGGGACGGTGATCGTGCCGTGACCGGCGGCGTTCGCACGGTCGTGCTCCCGTTCCTCGTCGCGCTGCTGCTGCCCGCGCCCGCCGCCGCCGTCGCTGCCGCGCAGGCCAGGCCGCAGCTGACCGGCGTCAACCTCGCAGGCGGCGAGTTCAAGCCTGCAAGGCGCCCGGGCGTCTATGGCAAGGACTATCTCTACCCGCGGGACGTCGATCTGGCGACGTTCGCCAAAGCGGGCATGAACGTCGTGCGCGTGCCGCTCCGCTGGGAGCGCGTTCAGCCCGGGCTTTCGCAGGCGCTCTCACCCGAGGAAGTCGGGCGGCTCGATGCGGTTGTCGCCAGGGCGTTCGCCTACGGACTGACGGTGATCCTCGATGTGCACAACTACGGCAGATATGCCGGCCGCAGCGTGACGGAGCCGGTGGTCGCCGACGGGCTGGTCGATCTTTGGAAGCGCCTCGCCGCGCATTACAAGGGCAAGCGTGTCGCCTTCGGGCTGATGAACGAGCCACACGGCATTGCCGCCACCGACTGGCGCAGGATCGTCGATCGGGTGGTGAGCGTGATCCGCGCCACGGGCGCCCGCAATCTGGTGCTGGTGCCCGGTACGAAGTGGACCGGCGCCCACAGCTGGACGCGCACCGGCGGTGGCGGCTCCAATGCCGATGCGTTTGCCGGGTTTCGCGACCCCGGCGGCAACTTCGCATTTGAAATGCACCAGTATTTCGACAGCGACTCCTCCGGCACCCTCCCCGGCTGCGGCGGCCCGGATACCGGCGTCGACCGACTCCGTGCTGCCACCGCCTGGCTGCGCTCGGTGCGGGCGCGCGGCTTCCTCGCCGAATTCGGCGCCGGCGGCGACGCCGAATGCCTGGCAACCCTCGACCGCATGCTCGCCTATATGGACCGGAACGGGGATGTCTGGTCCGGCTGGACCTATTGGGCAGCGGGTCCCTGGTGGCCGGCCAGCTACGCCTTCAGCGTGCAGCCGAGCCGCACGGGCGGCGAGCGGCCGCAGATGCGAGTCCTACGCCGCCACCTGGCGCGATAGGACGCGCAGCGGCGACGAGGGAGTCCATGTCGTCTCTCCGGATCGTCGAGCCCGAGCGGGCAGCGCGCCCTCCTTCCGTCGCCCTAGGACGCCGGCCTGCCGACTCCGGAGAAGAAGCTCCGCGCCCATGCGATCGAGCGCAGACGATCCTCTGCGGACTGCACCCGACGGGGAGGCCAACACTTGCCTCGCCAACGCCGTGGTCCCGTTCATCGCTGTTGTCGCGGCGAAATCAGGAGACGGAACCCACTCGAAGGTTCTTGTCGCTTGCTGGATCGTCGCAAGCACGTTTGCTGCTAAGCGAGGCTCCAAAGCAAAGGTAGCCTTGCCGAAGCCCGATCCCCGGCGGTGGCGTTCGCATACATCGCGGACCCGCCCAGCGCAGATGATGGGTTGCCTCGTCCTTCGCCAGCACCGCCAGCACGCATCCGAACGCAGACGGGCGTCAGGCCCTGCTCCTGCCGCGAGGACAGCACGTCCGCTTCCGGACACACGCCACGCCCGTCTTTCCTACCGGAGAATGCGCGCGCTAAACCCAGTTTCGTTCTCCAGGAGGCGGAAGCGGTGTTGGACCAAGGCCCTCATCCCGTTGCCGATTCTCCCGCGGGCCGCGGCCGCCGCGCGGGCGCTTCGCCGGGAGTGCGCGGAGCCTGTTCTTGGACTAACTTTCGACTAACTTTCCGCGGTCGCATGGCCGCGGCCGGAGCCGTTCGCCCGGCCGGGCACGACCTGCCGGAATGGCGCCATCCGGAACGCTTGTCCCGGCAGCCCGTTGTTTCCGTCCTGCCACCCCCCCGGCAGATCAGGGAAGGAAACCGCGTGCGCATGACCGACACACCCCCGGTGCTGGATGCGTCCGCGTTCGATCCTCCGCCCCATTCGCAAGGCTTCTACACCGACTCGCTCCGGCTGCTGGGCGAGTCGGGCGTGCCCTATCTGCTGTCCGGCACCTATGCGCTCAGCTGTCACACCGGAATCATCCGCCCGACCAAGGACATGGACGTGTTCTGCAAGGCGGGTGACGCGCCGCGGCTGCTCGCCTGGTTCAAGCAGCATGGCTACGAGATCGAGGTCGAGGACGATCGCTGGATCGGCAAGGTCTGGCAGGGCGAGCATTTCTTCGACGTGATCTACAACCTGTCCTCGGCCAGCATCCCCGTGACCGAGGACTGGTTCCGCGACACCTATGAGGTGGAGATCTACGGCAGCACGGTGCCGGTGACGCCGCCGACCGAGTTCATCCTGTCAAAGCTCTTCATCCAGGATCGCTATCGCTACGACGGTGCCGACGTCGCGCACGTCATCCTGAAGAAGCACGACGAGATCGATTGGAAGCGGCTGCTGGCCACCATGGAGCTGCAGTGGGAAGTGCTGCTGATCCACCTGCTCAACTTCCGCTTCATCTACCCGACCGAGCGCGACTGCGTGCCGCGCTGGCTGTTCGACGAACTGATGGAGCGCGCGCGGCTGCAGGCGGACCTGCCGCCGGCCAATGTGAAGGTGTGCCGCGGCCGGCTGCTGAGCCCGCGCGACTACCTCATCGACATCTGTGATTGGGGCTTCGCCGACGTGGTCGGCAAGGGACTTGAGGAGCAGCATGAGCGAAAAGCCTGAGCGCATCGTCCTGGCCGCGACCGGCGACCTGCACGTCAACGACGCCGACGCAAACCGCTACCGTGACCTGTTTGCGGAGATTTCCGAAAAGGCCGACGTGCTGGCGCTGACGGGCGATCTCACCAACTTCGGTCGGACCCGCGAGGCCGAGAATCTGGCCGAGGACCTGCGCTACTGCACGATCCCGGTCGTCGCGGTGCTCGGCAACCATGATTACGAGTGCGGACAGCCCGAGGAGGTGGTGCGCATCCTCCAGGGCGCGGGCGTGACAGTGCTCGACGAGCAGGCGGTGGAGATCGCCGGGGTCGGCTTTGCGGGCGTGAAGGGCTTCGTCGGCGGCTTCGATCGCGCCGAACTGGGCGCCTTCGGCGAAAAGGCGATCAAAGACATCGTCGATGAATCGCTCGCCGAGGCACGCAAGCTGGAGAATGCGCTGCGGACGCTGCGCACCGACCGCGCGGTGGCGCTGCTCCACTACTCTCCCGTGGCTGCTACCGTGGAAGGGGAGCCCAAGGAGATCTGGCCGTTCCTGGGCTCGTCGCGCCTGGCTGATGCGGTCGACCGCTTCGACAACGTCCGGCTGGTGCTGCACGGCCATGCGCACCGCGGCAGCTATGAGGGGCGCACCCGGCGCGGCATCCCCGTCCACAACGTCGCGCAGTTCGTGCTGACCGAGCAGTTCGGCAAGCCCTACATGCTGTACGAGGTCTAGCGCGGCTCGGGCCGGCCCAGCCCCATGCGAGCGAGCTCGCGCTGGCGATCGACGAACTGGTGCTTGAGGGCGCCGGCGACGTGGAGCAGCAGCAGCGCGAGCAGGATCCAGGCGCCGATGGCGTGGAAGGTCTCGATGCGTTCATGCACGGTGCGCTGCTCCGGCACCCCAGCGGGCGTGCGGCCGAGTTCCTGGACCGGGCCGATCATCGGCAGCGGGAACAGGCCCCAGATTTCGGTCGGGCCGCGCTTGCGTGGAGGCAGCCCGCCGCCCTTGCCCTCTCCCGCAGGGCCGCCGCGGGAGGTCGTGTCGGGCTTGAGCGTGGGTGCAGGGGGCGCCCCGGGCGGGTTCTCGGCCGCCCAGGCCGCACCGGCCGAGTCGGCCGGCGGATTGGCCGAGATCATCGCCCAGCCGGAGAAGGGCATCAGCACCATGGCGGCGTAGAGCAGGAAGTGGACAGCCTTGGCGAGCCCCTTCTCCCACCGCGCCATGGGCAGGAAGGGCGGCGGTCGGTGGGTGAGCCGCCAGCCGACAAGGACCAGCGTCAGCACCAGGATCGAGATCCCGGACGATACGTGGAAGGCGAAGAAGCCGCGAGGCAGCACCGGCCGCAGCAGCCCGGAGGTGAGATTGTAGAGGATCAGCGCGGCGATCGCCCAGTGCAGCGCGATGGCGACATTGGCGTAGCGCAGCCGCTGGCGCGCGCTCCTGCCGTAGGTGTCGACCCCCATGCGGACCCACTCCTCTAAACCTGCATCAACCTGTCCCGCGGCAGCGGCCGGGTCAAGCGCTCGAACGCGGTCAGGCCAGCAAGCGCAGCCCGGTGACCACCAGCACCAGCGCGAGGGTGGGGCGAAGGACGCGATCGGAGGCGCGGGACGCGAACAGCGAGCCGGCGATGATGCCGGGGATCGAGCCCACCAGCAGCCCGCCGAGCAGCGGCGCGTCGACGTTCCCGAGCGAAAGGTGACCCAGCCCCGCGACCAAGGTCAGCGGCACGGCGTGGACGATGTCGGTCGCCACCAGCTTTCGCGTGGTGAGGCGCAGCGGGTAGAGGCCGAACAGGATGACGGCGCCGAGCGCGCCGGCCCCCACCGAGGTGAGCGTCACCATCACCCCCAGTAGCGCCCCCGCGAGCACCGTCAGCGGCGGCTGGAGGTGGTGGAAGCGGGCGGCGGAGCGCGCGCGGAAGCGGATCGCCGCCCGTTGCAGCCGCGGGCGCAGCAGCGTCGCCCCCGCCGTCAGCAGCAGCACCACGCCCAGCGCGTGCAGGATCAGCCCGCCCTTGATCGCATGGGTGTCGGTCCGCGCGAGCACCCACAGGGTAAGCCCGGCGGCAGGAAGGCTACCGAGGCACAGCCGGCGCACGACCTGAAAGTCCGGGCCGCCGTCGGTGCCGCGGTGGCGATGATGGATGAAGCCGCCGACCGACTTGGTGATCGCGGCGAACCACAGGTCGGTGCCGACCGCGGTGATCGGCGTCACCCCCAGCAGCAGGATCAGGATGGGTGCCATCAGCGATCCGCCGCCCACGCCGGTCACGCCGACGAGCAGCCCGACACCCAGGCCGGCGATCACATTGTACAGGTCCATCGCCCCCCGCTGCGGCGGCTAGGCCGACCGCTCGGCGACCAGCGCGAGCAGGCGGGGCGCGGCTTCCGGCCGGCAGATCAGCAGGTCGGGGAGGTAGGGGTTGGCGCAATTGTAGACGAGCGGCTGGCCGTCGATGCGGCTGACGTGCAGCCCGGCCGCAGCGGCGACGGCGACGGGCGCGCAATTGTCCCATTCATACTGGCCGCCGGTGTGGAGGTAGATGTCCGCCTCACCGCGAACCACTGCCATCGCCTTCGCCCCGGCCGATCCCATCGCGATGAGTTCGGCGCCGATCGCCTGCGCGACGGCGACGGCCTGTTCGGCCGGACGGCTGCGGCTCACCAGCATGCGTTGTGCGCCGCGGTGTGGCGGCGGGAGGACCGGCGGCGTATCCGACGCCAGCGTCACGCCGAGCGCCGGCAGCGCAACGGCGCCTGCCGCGGCCCGGCCGCCGACCGACAGCGCCACATGCACCGCCCAGTCGCTGCGCCCCTCGCTATACTCCCGGGTGCCGTCGAGCGGATCGACGATCCACACGCGCTCCGCCGAGAGCCGCGCAGCGTCGTCCTGCTCCTCTTCGGAAAGGATCGCGTCGTCGGGGCGCGCCTGCGCCAGCGCCTCCAGGATGAAGCGGTTGGCGACGCAATCGCCCGCCTTGCCCAGCGCCTTGCCCGCGAACAGGCCGGAGCCGCGGATTTCCATCAAGAGCCGGCCGGCACTCTCGGCAACGCGGCGCGCGAGCGCGGCGTCCTCCGCCAGCGTCGTCACGCTGCGGTGCCGAGCAGCTGTGCGACGATCCGTTCCGCAGCGGCTTCCGGCGTCTCCCGCGTGGTGTCGACATGGATGTCGGGCGTTTCGGGCGACTCATAGGGGCTGTCGATGCCGGTGAAGTTCTTGAGCTCGCCGGCGCGCGCCTTGCGGTAGAGGCCCTTCACGTCGCGGGCCTCGGCCACTTCAAGTGGCGTGTCGATGAACACCTCGACGAACTCGCCCTCGGGCAGCATGCCGCGCACCAGCTCGCGTTCGGCCCGGAACGGCGAGATGAAGGCGGTGAGCACGATCAGGCCGGCGTCGGCCATCAGCTTGGCGACCTCGCCCACGCGGCGGACGTTCTCGACGCGGTCGGCATCGGTGAAGCCGAGGTCCTTGTTGAGCCCGTGGCGGATGTTGTCGCCGTCGAGCAGGAAGCTGTGCTTGCCAAGCGCATGCAGCCGCTTTTCGACCAGGTTGGCGATGGTCGACTTGCCCGATCCGGACAGGCCCGTGAACCACAGCACCTTGGGCGCCTGGTGCTTCTGGGCGGCGTGCGCCTCGCGGGTGATCTCGACCGCCTGCCAATGCACGTTCTGGCTGCGGCGGAGCGCGAACTGCAGCATGCCCGCGGCGACGGTCGCGTTGGTCAGCTTGTCGATCAGGATGAAGCCGCCGAGGTCGCGGCTGTCGGCATAGGGCTCGAACGCGATGCCGCGGTCGGTATAGACCTCCGCCACGCCGATGTCGTTGAGGCCCAGCGTCTTCACCGACAACTCGGCCATCGTGTTCACGTCGACGGCATGCTTGGGCGGTTGCACCGTCGCGCTGACGGTGCGGGTGCCGATCTTCATCCAATAGCCGCGGCCGGGGAGCAGATCCTCCGCATCCATCCACACGATCGTCGCCTGGAACTGGTCGGCAACCTGCGGCGGCGCGTCGGCCGCCACCAGCACGTCGCCGCGCGAGCAGTCGATCTCGTCGGCGAGCGTGAGGGTGACGGATTGGCCGGCGCCGGCCTCCTCCAGGTCGCCGTCCAGGGTGACGATGCGGGCGATGGTGGAGGTGCGGCCGGAAGGCAGCACGCGCACCGCATCACCCGGCTTTACGGTGCCGCTGGCGATCAGGCCGGCAAAGCCGCGGAAGTCGAGGTTGGGGCGGTTGACCCACTGCACCGGCATGCGGAACGGGCGGCGCCGGTCGGCGGCAAGGTCGACCTCGACCGTCTCCAGATGCTCGATCAGCGTCGGCCCCTGGTACCAGGGCGTCTGGTCCGAGCGGCTGGCGATGTTGTCGCCGCCCAGGCCCGAGATGGGGATGGCGGTGAAGTCCTCGATGCCGATCGAGCTCGCGAAGGCGCGATAGTCGGCGACGATCTCCGCGAACCGATCGGCATCATAGCCGACCAGGTCCATCTTGTTCACCGCCAGCACGATGTGACGGATGCCGATCAGGTGGGCGAGATAGCTGTGGCGGCGGGTCTGGGTGAGCACGCCCTTGCGCCCGTCGATCAGGATCACCGCCAGATCGGCCGTGGAGGCCCCGGTGACCATGTTGCGCGTGTACTGCTCATGGCCGGGTGTGTCGGCGACGATGAACTTGCGCTTTTCCGTCGCGAAGAAGCGGTAGGCGACGTCGATCGTGATGCCCTGCTCGCGCTCCGCGGCCAGGCCGTCGACCAGCAGCGCGAAGTCGATGTTCTGGCCCTGGGTGCCGATGCGCCGGCTGTCGTTCTCCAGCGCCGCGAGCTGATCCTCGAAGATCATCTTCGAATCATAGAGGAGCCGGCCGATGAGCGTCGACTTGCCGTCGTCCACCGACCCGCAGGTGATGAAGCGCAGCAGCGTCTTGTTCTGGTGCGCCTCCAGATAGGCGTCGATGTCCTCGGCGATGAGGGCGTCGGTCTTGTAGATCGGATCGTCGAGCACGGACATCAGCAGGCCTCGTCATGCTGAACGTGTTTCAGCATCCACCGCGCCGCAGGCAGCGTCGGTGCGCGGGGAGGAAGGAACCCGGAAACAGGTCCAGGGTGGCAGGAGAGAAGGGACGCGACCCGCATCAGAAATAGCCCTCCTGCTTCTTCTTCTCCATGCCGGCGCCGCCTTCGTCCTTGTCAATGGCGCGGCCCTGGCGCTCGGAGGTGGTGGTGAGCAGCATCTCCTGGATTACTTCCGACAGGGTCGCCGCCTCGCTCTCCACCGCGCCGGTCAGCGGGTAGCAGCCGAGCGTGCGGAAACGGATGGAGCGTTCGACGGGAGTCTCGCCCGGCCGCAACGGAAAGCGCTCGTCGTCCACCATCAGCAGCATGCCGTCGCGCTCCACCGTGGGCCGGGGTGCGGCGAAGTAGAGCGGCACGATCTCGATCCCCTCGGCGAGGATATATTGCCAGATGTCGAGCTCGGTCCAGTTGGAGAGCGGAAAGACGCGGATCGACTCCCCCTTGGCCTTGCGCGCGTTGTAGAGGCGCCAGAGTTCAGGCCGCTGCGCCTTAGGGTCCCAGCGGTGGCTCCCCGAGCGGAAGCTGAACACGCGCTCCTTGGCGCGGCTCTTCTCTTCGTCCCGGCGGGCGCCGCCGAACGCCGCGTCGAAGCCGTATTTGTCGAGCGCCTGCTTCAGCCCCTCCGTCTTCCACAGATCCGTGTGCAGGCTGCCGTGGTCGAACGGGTTGATCCCGCGCGCCATCGCGTCCGGATTATGGTGGACCAGCAACTCCATGCCGGCATCCGCCGCGGCCTTGTCACGCAGGTCGTACATCGCCCGGAATTTCCAGGTGGTGTCGACATGGAGCAGCGGGAACGGCGGCGGCGCAGGGAAGAACGCCTTCTTGGCGAGGTGCAGCATGACGGCCGAATCCTTGCCCACCGAATAGAGCATCACCGGCCGCTCTGCCTCCGCCACCACTTCGCGCAGGATGTGGATGCTCTCTGCCTCGAGCCGCTGGAGGTGCGTGAGGCTGGACCCGGACGGCCGGCGAATGGGCGAAGAGGCGTTCATGACCCGGAGTTGGCAGAACGTTCCGGGCCATACAATGGCGAATTGCCCCATTTACTCCGTCCGTCCCGGAGAGATCTTGGGCGGGTAGAAGCGGAACTTTAGGAGGGGCTCGAAAGCAGCGGAAACCACAAACGATAACTTCGGGGGCCAAAAGAGATGCTTTGATCGGCGGCTTGCCGTGACCTGCGGCTGGCGTGCTGCGCGTGCGAGACTCGAATGGCGACGCAGTCGTGTCAGAAGTGGTTGAAACGAGCGGTCTCATGCAGCGCCCGCGCATCTACGTTCGCGCGATACAGTAACCGACTTTTACCCCAACGAAGCCGTCCATGATTCACGAATGATGGCGAAGAGGCACTCGGCCGCGAAGGGCAGGATGATTGCCAGTGAGAGCCGCGCAGGTTCAGGGATCAACTGCCGGGCATGGGCACACCAGGAGGTAATGGGCTCCCTAACACTCCAGGCACCAGCACCCTGCGGCGAGCTCCGGAAACGAAGGGAGACAGCGGTCAAGGGGCCTCGAACCCTAAGCTCCCGCTTCCGCGGGAGTACGGGACGCGCGGCGCATAGAGGCTCGGGCGCGAAAGCGACTATACAAGGAGCCGGACTCGGCTGCGCTCCTCCGCTGCGTCGCGCCTCCTGCTTGGCCGGGACGCAGGACCTCCGCACGAAAACCTCGAGTCGAACACCCACGTCACCCCGGGGCTACTTCTACCTCAGCCCAGTGCGATCACCGGCGCACCGGTTGCCAGCTCGACGCCATGATCCGTGCGCACCCGCGGCTCCAGGAACTCGAGCCCCATGACCGAGGCGAGCCCGACGGCGATGCCCAGCACCGTTCCCAGCACCAGCATCAGCGGGAGGTTGGGCTTGTAGGGCAGGCGCGGCGGGTCGGCGCGATCGAGCAGGCTGGCATTGGCCTGGCTCGCCTGGCTGCGCACGAACTGCTGCCCGATCTCGCGGCGCATCTGGTCGTAGATCTGCTGTGCCGCGTCGACGTCGCGCTGGAGGACGGTCAGTCGGTTCTGGTCGTCGGAGCCCGCGATCATCGCCTGCTCCCGCGCCGCGAGACGGGCGCGAATGCTCGCCTCGCGCCGGCGCGACGCGGTGCTGGCGGCCTGGACCGATTCGGCCGCACTGCCGATCGCGGCGGACAGCTGGCCCTGGAGGGCCGCCAGCTGCGCGGTGGCAGCCTGCATGTCCGGATGGCTCGGTCCCAGCGTGCGGGAGAGTTCGGCGACGCGCGCCGCCTGGGTGGCGACGCTGGTGCGCAGCTGCTGCACCGCCATGTCGGACGCCACCTCCGGCACGCTACGCGAGCCGGCGCGCGACTGCGCTTCGGCGGCGGCTCCCTCCGCCTGGGCGAGTTCGGCATTCAAGGTGCGGAGCGATTCCGCATCCAGATCGAACCGGCCGGCACCGACCAGCCCCCGCTCCCGCTGATAGCGCGCCAGCGCCTCCTGCGCGCGTTCGAGTCGCCCGCGCACGTCGCGGGTGCGGCGTTCCAGCCAGCTCGAATAGCCCTGGGCGGCGACCGCCCGCAGCTGCGGCACCTGCGCGAGGTAGGATTCGGCAAAGGCGTTGGCGATGCGCGCCGCCCGCTCCGGATCGCGATCCTCGGCATTGACGACCATCACGTTGCTGGCCTTGGCATTGGTGACGCTGACCTTCGCGCGCAGCGCCGCCGCCACCCGCTCCAGCCCGGCGCCGTCCGCCCCGGCACCCGCTGCGCCGCCGCCGAGCCGAACCGCCACGTCGTGCGCGACCCGGGCACTGCGAAGCACGTCCCCCTGGGTG
This sequence comes from Sphingomonas molluscorum, assembly GCF_039522995.1. NCBI lineage: Bacteria > Pseudomonadati > Pseudomonadota > Alphaproteobacteria > Sphingomonadales > Sphingomonadaceae > Sphingomonas > Sphingomonas molluscorum. The sequence goes on from NZ_BAAAEL010000001.1 coordinate 423,497, forward strand.
GCGAGCAGGGCGTTGCTGCTTTGCGGCGCATCGCCGGCCATGCTTTCGGGATCGGACTGGGCGACGTTGAACAGCACCGATGCCGAGGCGCGGTAGAGTCGCGGCTGGGCGAGCGTCCAGCCGGCGACCAGCAGCAGCACCGCCGCCGCGACCAGCACCACCAGCCGCCATCGGACCAGCACCGCCGCCACCAGATCGCCCGCACCCATCCGCGCCCCCTTCTTCCGCTTCCCCGGCACGCTACGACCCGGCCCAGCCGGCGACCACGGGAAGCGACTCCATTCCCGAGTGATTCGCGCCCGAGTCGCGCAGGGCTTGTCTCCGCCCGCAGGCGGCGCTAACCGCCCCCTCCCGCCCGGCCTGCGCCCCTCCTGCACGGCCCCTTGCGGGCATTCCGCCTTGACACGACGGCCGGGCTCGCCTAGCTCGCCCTCTCTCCTGCGCCGGGCTTCCCTGCGCGGGCACATGCTTTTGGGAAGTGATGAGGGCCATGTTCGCAGTCGTGCGCACGGGCGGCAAGCAGTATCGCGTCGCCGCCGGAGACAAGATCGTCGTTGAGAAGCTGGACGGCGACGCCGGCAGCAACGTGACCCTGGGCGACGTTCTGCTCGCCGGCGAGGGCAGCGAGCTGAAGTCGGTCGAGGGCCTCACGGTCTCCGCCGAGATCGTCGCCCAGGCGAAGGGTGAGAAGGTGATCGTTTTCAAGAAGCGTCGCCGCCACAACTATCGCCGCAAGAACGGCCATCGCCAGCAGCACACCATCCTGAAGATCACCGCGATCGGCGACAGCCGCGCTGACGACAGCGCAGCCGCCTGAGCGCGAACACGAGGAGTTTGAACCATGGCACATAAGAAAGCAGGCGGTTCGTCGCGCAACGGTCGTGATTCGGCCGGCCGTCGCCTTGGCGTGAAGAAGTTCGGTGGCCAGGAAGTGGTCGCGGGCAACATTATCGTGCGCCAGCGCGGGACCAAGTTCTACCCGGGCACCAACGTCGGCATGGGCAAGGATCATACCCTGTTCGCGCTCGTCGACGGCCGCGTGTCGTTCCGCGAGGGCAAGCTTGGCCGTAAATTCTGCTCGGTCGACATGCCGGCGATTGCGGCTGAATAAATAGGGCAACCAACCGGGTTGCCCACCAGGGCGACCCGGGTCCCGCAGCCAGCGGGACCAGCCAACAAGGGAGACGGGTCCGCCCCGGCTCCCTTTTTTATTGCTCCCTCTGCCCGAAACGGTCGCGCCGCTGTCATCATGACGGCGTAGGCGCCCGCGCAAGAGGAGAGCGGACATGTTCGCCCGTACCGAACGCCTGACGCTGCGGCCCGGCTGGGTCGAGGATGCGCCTCAGCTCGCCCGCGCCGCGGGCCACGAAGCCGTCGCGCGCAACACCAGCCGCATGCCCTGGCCCTATGCGCTGGGCGATGCCGAGGCATTCCTGCGCATGCCGCAGGCCCCGCGCACCCCTTCGCTGCTGGTGTTCGCACACGAGGGCGACGGCATCCGGCTGGTGGGCGGCGCCGGCCTCCACCGGAGCGACGCGGGCGCGCACGAGCTCGGCTACTGGATCACGCCCGATGCCTGGGGCCGCGGCTATGCGACCGAGGCGGCGCGGGCCGTGCTTGCGATCGCCGACACGCTGCGGATTCCCGAGGTTTCTGCCTACCACTTCGTCGACAATCCCGCCTCCGGGCGGGTGCTGCGCAAGCTGGGCTTCCGCCCGACCGGTGAGCAGGCCCTCGCCCATTGTCGCGCGCGCGGCGGCGAGGTGCCCGCCCTGCAGTATTCGCGCGGGCTCGCGGGCGATCCGGCCTTGCCCGATCCCCGCGACGCACCGCCGCTCGCGGCCTGATCGACGAGGGGCGAGTCGTGTGCGGCGGCCCGCCCCCGGGTGCGTGACAGCGCGGCGGCACGCGGTCTAAGCAGGCGGTGTGAACGAGAATCTGCACCGCGATCGGCCGACCTTCGTCAGCCACCTCGAATGCTCAATGACGGGCGAGCGCTATGAAGCCGACCGGCTGCATGGCCTCTCCCGGGTGGGGCGGCCGCTGCTCGTCCGCTACGACCTGGCGGCGCTCGGGCGGGCGGTGTCGCGGGACGCGATCGCCGCGCGGCCGACCGACCTATGGCGCTGGCGCGAGCTGCTGCCAGTCCGACGGACCGAGAGCATCGTATCGCTGGGCGAGATCGAGACGCCGCTGGTGCCGATCCCGCGCTCGGGCGGCCCGGGCGCGATCGTCAAGGACGAGGGGCGGCTTCCCACCGGCTCGTTCAAGGCGCGCGGGCTGGTGATGGCGGTGGCGATGGCGCGCGAGCTGGGCGTCACCCGCATCGCGATGCCGACCAACGGCAATGCGGGCGCGGCGCTTGCTGCCTATGCCGCGCGCTGCGGCATCGAGACGGTGGTGCTCTGCCCGGAGGAGACGCCGGAGGTGAACGTCCGCGAGATCGCCGCGCAGGGCGCGCGCGTCTGGCGGGTCAACGGCCAGATCGACGAGTGCGGCGCGATCGTCGCGCGCGGAGCCGCCGAGGGCCGCTGGTTCGACTTCTCGACGCTCAAGGAGCCGTACCGGATCGAGGGCAAGAAGACGATGGGTCTGGAGCTCGCCGCCCAGTTCGGCTGGGAGCTCCCCGACGCGATCTTCTACCCCACCGGCGGCGGCACCGGCCTGATCGGCATGTGGAAGGCGTTCGACGAGATGGAGCGGCTCGGCTGGATCGGGTCGAAGCGCCCGCGCATGTACGCCGTGCAGGCATCCGGCTGCGCGCCGATCGTGCGCGCGTTCGAGGCGGGCGAGGAACATGCCGAGCGCTGGGAGGATGCCGCCACCGTCGCCGCCGGCATCCGCGTCCCGCGCGCGGTAGGCGACTTCCTGATCCTGCGGGCGGTGCGCGAGTCGGGCGGCCGGGCGCTTGCGGTCGGCGACCCTGCGATCCTCGCTGCGGTGGACGAGGCCGCGCGCAAGGACGGCCTGCTGCTCTGTCCGGAGGGCGGCGCGACGCTTGCCGCCTACGCCAGGCACTCGCCGACGGGCTGGTCGATCCCGAGGAGCGCACGGTGCTGTTCAACTGCGCGACGGGGCTGAAGTACCCGATGCCGCCGGCCGACAACTGGCTGGACCGCAATGGCGAGATCGACCTGAGCACGCTGTAGCCGGGCGCCTCAGCGCGGGCGGGCGTCCAGCCACTCGTCGCGCAGCAGGCCGTAGATCAGGCTGTCGCGGATGCCGATGTGGGTTTCCCATTCGGCGCGCAGGCGGCCTTCCAGGGTGAAGCCCAGGCGTTCCAGCAGCGCGCGCGAGGCCAAGTTGTCGGGGTCGGTATCGGCGAACACCCGGCGGCGGCCCTCGGCGGCGAAGAGGTGGTCGAGCACGGCCGACACCGCCTCGCGCGCCAGTCCCGAGCCCCGATGTTCGCGGGCGATCATGTAGCCGAGCTCGCACGCGCCGTTGCGCTTCTCGCCCACCGCGACGAAGCCGATCGCCGACCCGCCTTCGCGCGGCACGAACACCCAGTTGCGCCAATCGGAGGAGGCGGCGTTGCGCTCCAGGTGCGCGCGCGTCGCCGCCAGGCTCTCCATCGGCGGATGCGACCACCAGGTCATGCTGGCGGGATCGGAGAGCGTCGGGTGCAGCGCCTCCGCATCGGCGGCTTCGAGCGCGCGCAGCCGCAGCCGCGGCGTCGCCAGCACCGGCAGTGCCGCCGGCACCGGGTTCACGCGCCGAGCGCCTCGACCAATGCCCGGACCTTCTTCTGGCGCCATTGCGGCAGCGGGGCGACCAGCCAATAGCCCTCCCGCCCCACCTGCGCCTCCCCGAGTGCCACCACCCGGCCGGCGGCGAGATCGGCGCGCGCGAGCAGCTCGGGCACGGTCGCACGCCCCAGACCGGCGGCCGCCGCGTCGATCGCGAGGCCAGCATCGGCGACCTGCACCAGCGCCTGCGCCTCGCCACCCGGGCAGCCCGGCCAGCCGATCACCGTGTCGGTGGCGGATCCGGGGGCGGCCACCGTCACCAGCCCCTCGGACTCCAGCGCCTCGCCCTCGTGGACGCCCGGCCCCTCGCCCCAGCGGATCGCGAGATCGAGGTTCGCCTCGGTGAACTCGACGGCATCGTCGGCGGCGACCAGTACGAAGCGGAGCTCGCGGTCGACGCGCGCAATCTCCGCGAGCTTGGGCATCAGCCACTTCTGGGTGAGGTCACGCGGCGCAGCGATGGTCAACGACTTGGACGACTGGCCCGCCTGCATGGCGCGCACCGCTTCCTCGAACTGGAGGAAACCATCGCGCAGCGCCGCGAGGCCCGCCTCGCCCTCCGGCGTGAGCTCCAGCCCCTTGGTGGTGCGGCGGAACAGCACCACGCCCAGCGTGTCCTCCAGCGCGCGAACCTGCTGCCCGACGGCCGCCGGCGTCACCGCCAGCTCGTCCGCCGCGCGGGTGAAGGACAGGTGGCGCGCGGCCGCGTCGAGCACGCGCAGGCCGTTCAGCGGCAGGTGCGTCCGCTTCACGCGCCCACCGCCGGTGCGGTCAGCGCAAACTTCGGAATGACCACGTCGAACGCGGCGCCTTCGGTGTCGAGCATATGATAGCTGCCCTGCATCGATCCGGTGGAAGTGGTGAGCGGGCAGCCCGACACATAGTCGTAACTGGCGCCGGGAAGGATCAGCGGCTGCTCGCCGACGACGCCCTCGCCCTCGACGCTGTGCCGTTCGCCACGGCCGTCGGTGATGACCCAGTGGCGGGTCAGCAGCTGGACGGCGCGCTCGCCGTTGTTCTCGATGCGGATGTGATAGGCCCAGAACCAGCGCGCCTGCGCCGGCTCCGACTGTTCCGCCAGATAGCTGACGGAGACGCGCACGGTGATCCCGCGCGTCTCGGCCACATAGGGGAAGAACGCCTTCACAGCCCCGCCGCGGTGAGCGCCTGGTCGAGATCCTCGATCAGGTCCTGCGGGTCTTCCAGCCCGACGTTGAGGCGCAACAGGCCCTCGCCGATGCCCATCTCGACGCGCTTGTCCTCGGCGACGCTCGCATGGGTGGTGGAGGCCGGATGCGTCATCAGTGAGCGCGAATCGCCGATGTTGTTGCTGATGTCGATGAGGGCCAGCGCGTCGAGCAGCGCGTGCGCCTGGGTGCGCCCGCCATCGACCTCGAACGAGAAGATCGGACCGGCCGCATCCATCTGCGCCATCGCCAGCGCATGCTGCGGATGGCTCGGCAGGCCGGGATGGTTGATCCGCGGCACGCGCGTTTCCAGGAAGTGGCCGACCGCGAGCGCATTCTCGCTCTGGCGGCGGATGCGCAGGTCGAGCGTCTCCAGGCCCTTGAGCACCACCCACGCGTTGAACGCCGACAGCGTCGGGCCGGTGTTGCGGGTGAAGGGCAGCAGCACGTCGTTGATAAAGGCACTGCTGCCGGTCACCGCACCGGCGAGCACACGACCCTGCCCGTCCATCATCTTGGTCGCGGAATAGGCGACGACGTCGGCGCCGAACTCCATCGGCCGCTGCAGCGCCGGCGTGGCGAACGCATTGTCCACGACCGAGACGATGCCGCGCTCGCGCGCGATGCCGCACACCGCCTTCAGGTCGACCACGTCCATCGTGGGGTTGGACGGCGTTTCGAAGAAGAACACCTTGGTGTTGGGCCGCGCGGCGTCGGCGAACTGCTGCGCGTCGCGCGCGTCGACCACGGTGGTTTCGATGCCGAACTTGGGCAGCAGCGTGTCGGTCAGCCAGCGGCATGACCCGAACAGCGCCCGGCCGGCGACGACATGGTCGCCTTGCTGGAGCTGGCAGAGCAGCGCCGCGGTCATCGCCGCCATGCCCGACGCCATCGTCCGGCACGCCTCGGCGCCTTCCAAGAGCGCGATCCGCTCCTCCAGCATCTCCACGGTCGGGTTCTGGAGGCGGGAATAGGTCATCCCCTGCTGCTCGCCGGCAAAGCGCGCGGCGGCGTCGCCTGCCTTGTCGTAGCAATAGCCCGAGGTGAGGAACAACGCCTCGGAGGTTTCGCCGAACTCGCTGCGGGCGGTGCCGCCACGCACGGCCTGCGTCGCCGGGCGCCAGTTGCGGGTGATCGTGCGGTCTTGTCCGGTGGTACGCTTCATGGCGCTCGCTTTGCTCCCTTGAGGCTGGCCGTGCAAGCACTTGGGGCAGGCCCGATGCTCCGCCGCGGCGGTACGGCGCCTACGCTGCGCGCCCTATCCCCGGCGGCGCTTCCAACCTATCAGCACGGCCATGCTCTCCCGCCTGCGCGATCGCCCGTGGACCCTGGCCCTGCTGATCGGCGCGGCCGCGCAGCTGCTGTTCTGCTATCGACTGGGTGCCCCGTCGGTGCTGACCTTCGACGAGGTCCATTATGTCCCGGCCGCACGAACCCTGTGGGCGCTCGCGGAGCCGGCCAATACCGAACATCCGCTGGTCGCAAAGGAGCTGATTGGTCTCGGCATCCATCTGTTCGGCGACAACCCGATCGGGTGGCGGGCGCTGTCGACGCTGGCGGGCACGGCAACCGTGCTGGGCGTGTTCGCCATCCTGTGGCTGCTGTTCGGCCGCGCCCGCATCGCGGTGCTGGGCGCCGCGTTCGTGCTGCTCAACCAGACCGTCTATATCCAGGCGCGGATCGCGATGCTGGAGGGGTTCCTCGGCGCGTTCGTCACCTGCGCGATCGCGTCGCTGCTGTGGGCGATGCGTGGCCCCCGCGGACGCGTGTGGCCGCGGCTGCTGCTGTCGGCGGTGCTGTTCGGCCTGTCGGTCGGCACCAAATGGGTGGCGGCGCCCTATGTCGCCTTTGCCTGCCTGCTGATCCTCTGGACCAAGTGGCGCGACCGCGACCGCTATTTCTCCGGCGTCAACGGGTTCGCCGCCGTGCTGGTGCTGGGGCTGGTGAGCATCGCCACCTATTTCCTCACCTTCCTGCCGGCCTTCTTCTACCGCCTCGATCCGATGACGCTGGGCGAGCTGATCCCGTTCCAGCACTATATGTACGAGCGCCAGACGCAGCTGCTGCCGCCGCATCCCTATCAGTCGGACTGGTGGAGCTGGCCGCTGCTGATCCGCCCGATCTGGTATTTCTACGAGCCCGACGGGGGCGTGCAGCGCGGCGTGCTGCTGATCGGCAATCCGGTGATCTGGTACGGTGGCCTGGTCGCGGTGGCGGCCTGCCTATGGGCGGGGCTGCGGCGGCGCTCGGCCGCGATCGGCGGCGCGGGGCTGCTGTGGGTGGCCTCGCTGGCGATCTGGGCGGCGATCCCCAAGTCGCTCGGCTTCTTCTATTACTACCACCTGTCGGGAATCTTCCTGTGCGTGGCGATCGCCGCGGCCTTTCACGCCTTTCCGCAGAGCCGGCGCCGCTACCTGGACGAGATCTTCCTGTTCGCGGCGCTGTTCGCCTTCTTCCACTTCTGGCCGATCCTGAGCGCGGCACCGCTGGACGGTCCGGGCGCGTTCAACCGGTGGATGTGGTTCGACAGCTGGCGGTGAAGCGACGTTCAGCGCAGGCGTTGCGCCCTTTCGCCTTATCCGTTCGCCTCGAGTAGCCATCGAGCTTGTCGAGATGGCGTATCGAGAGGTCAGCGGTTGCGGCTCTCTCGATACGGGCTCTCGACAAGCTCGATCCCTACTCGAGACAAACGGGAAAGGAGGGATGTCAATCCGACCGATGCCTCACGCCGCCGCCCTGCGGCCATAGCGTCCCCAGGTGAAGCGGCTCGACAGGGCGAAGTTCCACACCGCGCCCACCAGCACGCCCGCGAGCGCCGGCACCGCCCAGGCCCCGCCCCGCACGTCGTAGAGGAACGCGGCGACGCCGACGTTGGCCACGGCCCCCACCGAGCACACGAGGCAGAAGGACACCCAGCCGTCGAGCAGCGCCCGCGCGCCCTTCAGCCGGCGGTCGCGATAGGTGAGCGCGTTGTTGAGGAAGAAGTTGAACGTCATCGCGGCGACGGTGGCGAGGATGGTCGCGGCGACGAAGCCGATCGGCGCGAGTTCGAGCAGCAGGGCCAGCAGCCCCAGGTGCACCGCCGCGCCCGCCGCGCCGATCGCGGAGAACAGCACGAAGCGCACGGGCACGATCCGCCCGAACATGCGGTCGTAGAGCGCGATCAGATACTCGAGCGCCACGACATGGTCGAGCTTGCTCTCGCCGGCTACGCGCGTGCGGAACACATAGGGCAGCTCCACGAACCGCAGGGGCCGCGGGCTTGCCGTCACGATGTCGAGCAGGATCTTGAAGCCGATCCCCGACAGCGACGGCACCAGCGCACGCACCAGTGGCGTGCGGATCGCGAAGAATCCGCTCATCGGGTCCGACAGATCGGCCTTCAGCAGCCGGCGCGACAGCCTGGTGGCGAAGGCGGACTTGGCGACGCGGTCGGCGTCCCACTCCCCGGTGCCGCCGCCGTCCACGAAGCGCGAGCCGATCACCAGGTCGAGGTCCGCGTCGCCCTCCAGCGCGTCGAGCATGCGCGGGAGCAGCGTCTCGTCATGCTGGAGGTCGCCGTCGATCACCGCCACCACCGGGGCGGCGGTGGCGCACATCCCCTCGATGCACGCGGTCGACAGGCCGCGCCGGCCGATCCGCTGGATCACCCGCACCCGGGGGTCGGTCGCCGCCAGGGCGCGCGCGACCTCGGCCGTGCCGTCCGGGCTGTCGTCGTCGACGAAGATCACCTCCCACGCCCGGCCCGCGAGCGCCGCCGCCAGCTTCTCCACGAGCAGCGCCACATTGGCGCGCTCGTTGAAGACCGGGACGACGACCGCGAGCGCGAGCGCCGGGTTCACGCCAGCCGAGCCAGGACCGCGTCGGCCATTTCGGCGGTGGTGGCGGTGCCGCCCAGGTCGGGCGTCCGTACGCCCGCGGTCAGCGCCCCCTCTACCGCGCGCTCGATCCGCTCGGCCGAAGCTTCGTCGTCGAGCGAGTAGCGCAGCATCATCGCCGCCGACAGGATCGTCGCGCACGGATTGGCCTTGCCCTGGCCAGCGATGTCGGGCGCGGAGCCGTGGATCGGCTCGTACAGGCCCTTCTTGCCCGTATCGAGGGCGGCCGAGGGCAGCATGCCGATCGAGCCCGCGCACATGCTCGCCTGGTCGGACAGGATGTCGCCAAACAGGTTGCCGGTGACGATCACGTCGAACTGGCCGGGGTTGCGCACCAGCTGCATGGCGGCGTTGTCGACGTACATGTGGGTGAGGTGCACGTCGGGATATTCGGTGGCGACGCTGTTGACGACGTCGCGCCACAGCTGGCTGGTTTCCAGCACATTGGCCTTGTCGACCGAGCACAGGCGCTTGCTTCGCACACGCGCGGTCTCGAAGCCGACGCGGGCGATCCGCTCCACCTCGCGTTCGTCGTAGCTCATCAGGTCATAGCCTTCGCGCAGACCTTCGAGCGTCGTGCGCCGGCCCTTTTCGCCGAAATAAACGTCGCCGTTGAGCTCGCGCACGATCACCATGTCGATCGCGCCCGCAACCTCGGGCTTGAGCGCGGAAGCGTCCTCCAGCCCCGGAAACAGCTTGGCCGGGCGCAGGTTGGCGAACAGCCCCAGCTCGCGGCGCAGCCCCAGGATCGCCTGCTCGGGCCGGAACGCACGCTCGACCGCATCGAAGCGCGGATCGCCGACCGCGCCGAACAGCACCGCGTCGGCGCGCTTGGCGAGCGCCAGCGTGGCTGCGGGCAGCGGATGCCCCTCCTGCAGATAGGCGGCGCCGCCGACGGGCGCTTCCTCGAACACCAGGTCGAGCGACAAGGCCTCGAGCACGCGGCGGGCTTGGGTGACAACTTCGGGTCCGATCCCGTCTCCGGGCAACAAGGCGATCAGCGACATTCCATTCCCTTCGGCTGGGTTTCGCGAATTGCCCCGCCCGCCTCGCTCACGCAACCGCCCTTTTCAGCCTTTCGACCAGCCGCTGCCGCGCCGCCAGCGCCTCCGCCCCGCGCCCGACCAGCACGTCGCGCTCCAGGAAATGGCCGGTCAGCCGCAGCGCGTCGAACAGCTGGGGCCAATCCGCCTCGCCGCCTTCGCGCAGGAAGGCGGGCAGCGGGAGCAGCCGGGTTTCATAGCCTGAGGCCGCGGCGCGGCTGACGGCGCCGCCACTCTTGGGGCTCACAAAGGCGAGGTCCTCGTCCACGCCGGTGGCGACGCAGCGCTCCAGGTCGAGGCCGAAGCCGAGCTCCGCCAGCACCAGCAGTTCGTAGCGGGCGAGCGCCGCCGCCCAGCCCCGCGCCGCCGGCGCCGCCTCCACCGCGTCGAGCACCGCCGAGAGCGCCGCGTGCAGCCGCGGATAGGGCAGCCCGTCCGGCAAGGCGGTGGCGGTGAGCGCGCATGCCCATTCGATCGCGGCGGCCGCGAGCGGCTCGGCGAACAACGGCGCGCGGCTGTGGACCAGCTCGACCGTCAGCGCCGCCAGCTGCTCCTCGGTGCGCGCGCGCCATTCGCCGCGCACGAGGTTCGCCGGCTGGAGCACCGGCCGCAGCGCCCGCGAGCGTCCGCCGCGGACATAGCCCGGCTGCACCCCGGCGCGTTCGGTCAGCGCCCGCACCACCGCGCCATGCTCGCCATGCCCGCGCACGGACAGCAGGATGGCCTCGGCGATCAGGTGCATGGGCGCGCCTCAGCCCTCGCAGTAATCCAGGTACGACACCACGTCGTTGCTGGTCTGGAGGTAGAGGCCGGCCTGGACCTCCTCCGGCTCGGCCGCCGCGCGCGCCAGCGCCTCGGCCAGCGTGCCGTAGAGGATGGTGGTGGCCACGCCGCCCTCGTCATCGAGGTGGTAGAGCCGGACGGCGACATCGTGCGAGATGGTGCGCATGGGCCCGCCATGCCGCATCGGGCGATGGGGTTCCAGTGGGGGGAGGCAAGCAGGGCGTCTTGTCCGTCCCCCTTGCTCCGGATCCCCTCCCCACCCGTTTGCCTCGAGTAGCCGTCGAGCTTGTCGAGACGGCGTATCGAGAGGTCGGCCGTTGCGGCTCTCTCGATACGGGCTCTCGACAAGCTCGATCCCTACTCGAGACAAACGGGCTGGAGATGAAGGGGCGGGCGTGCGCCCCCTACGCCACCGCCAGCCGCGCGGCCGCGAACTCGCTGTCCGCCTTGTTGATCAGCGCGCGGTCGTCGTGGTTCCAGGGGTGGAAGCCCGGCAGGAAGAAGGCGATCCACGGCCGCACCAGGCTGCGCGCCACGCCGGGCCGTCCGAACGCATAGCGGAACAGCCGCCACTTCACGCGGGGCCCGGTGAGCCCGTCCTGCTCCAAGAGGTCGAGGATGCCGCGGGTGCGGCCGCTCAGGAAGCGGGCGGTGACGATCAGCATCGCATGCGCCTTCACCACCCAGCGCCGCCAGCGGCTCCAGTCGCGGGTGGCGTGCATCCACACGTCATAGGCGACGCCCTTGTGCTCGATCTCCTCGATCGCGTGCCAGCGCCACAGGTCGGCCGCACTCTGGTCACCGCCCTCCAGATGGCGCGGATCGGCCAGGATCGCGTGCGCCAGGATGGCGGTGAAATGCTCCAGGCACAGGGTCGCCGCCAGCGAGACGATCGGCGGGCGCGCGCGGGCGATCGCCAGTTCCTCGTCCACCCGTGCTTCCAGCCGCGACACGTCATAGCCCTGCTCGGCGACGTGGCGGTTGAAGGCGACATGCTCGCGGGTGTGAATCGCCTCCTGCCGGACGAACGCGGCGATCTCGTCGGCGAGCCGCGGCGACACGCCCTCCCGGAACCGCCGCACGCTTTCGATGAAGAACGCCTCGCCCTTGGGGAAGGTGACCGACAGCGCGTTGAACAGCGCGGTCGCCACCGGATCGTCGTTCAGCCACCAGCGCCGCCGCGCCTGCCCACGCCCGAAGCGCAGGTCGCGCGGCGTGATCATGAGGTCCGCAGGAGTCTTTGCCTTCGCCATGAAATTCCTCCAGTCATTCTGGAGCTATGAACTACTTACATTCATGTCAATAACGCGCCGGCGCCTATCTTCGGCAGAGTCGCGGGATGCAGCGCTCGAGGCCGCCCGCGCGCTGCTGGTCGAAAGCGGCCCGCAGAGCGTGACGCTGAAGGCCGTCGCCGCGCGGATCGGCCGCACCCATGCGAACCTGCTCCACCATTTCGGCTCGGCCGCCGGGCTGCAGGAGGCGCTGGCCGAACGCATGGCCGCGACCATCACCGCCGAAATCGCCGCCGCGGCGCTGCGCGCGCGCAGCAAGGGCGATCCGAGCGAAGTGGTGGACCTCACCTTTGACGCGTTCGGGCACCAGGGTGCGGGCGCGCTCGCCAGCTGGATGATCCTGTCGGGCAACCACCAGCTGCTCGATCCGGTGCTGGATGCGATCCATCGCCTGGTGGACGAACTCGCAACCGACTCCGGCCTCGGCGACCTGCCGCTCGCGGACGAGACGCTGCACCTCGTCCTGATCGCGCTCGGCGACGCGCTGCTCGGCGGCGCCATGGCCAAGGCGCTGGGCCTGCCGCGCGACCGCGCCCGCACGCTCGCCCGGCAGCGGCTGCTGTCCTCCTATGCCGACCTGCACGAGGGCGGTGGATAAAAGCCCCGCGCGCACGTAAAGCGGCTTCCATGCATTTTCTCGACCAAGCCAAGATTTTTGTCCGCTCCGGAACGGGCGGCCCGGGTGCCGTCGGCTTCCGCCGCGAAAAATACATCGAGTATGGCGGCCCGGACGGCGGCGATGGCGGCAAGGGCGGCGACATCGTGTTCGAAGCCGTTCCCGGCCTCAACACGCTGATCGACTTTCGCTACACCCAGCATTTCCGGGCACCGCGCGGCAAGGGCGGTTCGGGCTCGAACAAGACCGGCGGCGGCGGGGACGATCTGGTCATCCAGGTGCCGGTGGGAACCCAGGTCCTCGCCGAGGACAAGGAAACCGTGCTGCTCGACTTCACCCGCGCCGGCCAGCGCGAGGTGTTCCTGCGCGGTGGCGACGGTGGCCGCGGCAACGCCAGCTACAAGACCTCGACCAACCGCGCGCCGCGCCAGCACGGCACCGGCTGGCCGGGCGACGAAGCCTGGGTGTGGCTACGCCTGAAGCTGCTCGCCGACGTCGGGCTGGTGGGCCTGCCCAACGCAGGCAAGTCGACCTTCATCAACGCCGTGACCAACGCCCAGGCCAAGGTGGGCGCCTATGCCTTTACCACCACCCGCCCGCAGCTGGGCGTGGTCAGCCACAAGATGCGCGAGTTCGTGATCGCCGACATCCCCGGCCTGATCGAGGGTGCGGCCGAAGGCGCCGGCATCGGCGACCGCTTCCTGGGGCACATCGAGCGCTGCCGCGTGCTGCTGCACCTGGTCGACGCCAATGACGCCGACGTGGCCGAGAGCTATCGGATCGTGCGCGCGGAGCTCGAGAATTACGGCGCGGGCCTGACCGACAAGCGCGTGATCGTCGTGCTCAACAAGATCGACACGCTGGACGACGAACTCATCGCCGCCCTTTCGGCTGAGCTGGAAGAGGCGAGCGGCGCGCCGGTGATCCCGATGTCGGGTGCCAGCGGCGTCGGCGTCGACTGGGTGCTCGACCAGCTGATCGAGCTGATGGATCCGGAAAACCCGCAGGTCGACGACAGCGACGAGGGCGAGGATCCGATCGAATGGTCGCCGATCTGAGGCAGGCGGCCTAGCCCCATGTCGCTGTTCGCCCCCGCCGCCTGCCCGCGCCTGGTGGTCAAGGTCGGCTCCGCGCTGCTGGTCGACGCCGGCGGCGCGATCCGGCGCGACTGGTTGGGCGGCCTGGTCGAGGACATCGCCGAGCGTCACGCCGCCGGCCAGCAGGTGATCGTCGTCTCCTCCGGCGCGATCGCGCTCGGTGCGCGCCGGCTGGGGCTGCCCAAGGGCGGCCGTGCCAGCCTGGAGGATGCGCAGGCGGCCGCTGCCACCGGGCAGATCGCGCTTTCGGGCGCCTGGGCCGAGCTGCTGGCCGACCGAGGCCTCACCGCCGCACAGCTGCTGGTGACGCTGGACGACCTGGAGCAGCGCCGCCGCTACCTGAACGTCGCCGCCACGCTCGGCCGGCTGCTGACGCTAGGCGTCGTGCCGGTGGTCAACGAGAACGACAGTGTCGCCACGGAAGAGATCCGCTTCGGCGACAACGACCGGCTCGCCGCGCGCGTCGGCCAGGCGGCGGGGGCCGACGGCGTGGTGCTGCTGTCCGACATCGACGGGCTCTACGACCGCAATCCCACCCATGATCCGGATGCCCGCTTCATCGAGCGGGTCGAGCGCATCGACGCGGCGGTGGAGGCGATGGCCGACAGCCGCTCCGCCTCCGGCATGGGATCGGGCGGCATGGTGTCGAAGGTCCAGGCAGCCAGGATCGCGACCGCCGCCGGCGCGCACCTCGCCATCGCCTCGGGCCGTGTCGATCGCCCGCTCTCCCGCTTTGCCGACACCGGCCGCGGCACCGTGTTCGTCGCCCGCCCCGCCCAGCCCGCACGCAAGGCATGGCTGCAAGGGCGCCTCGTCGCCTGCGGGACCATCCACATCGACGCCGGTGCGGCGCGCGCGCTCCAGGACGGGCGCAGCCTGCTGCCGGCCGGTGCCACCCGCGTCGAAGGACGGTTCGCGCGCGGCGACCTGGTGATGATCCTGGACGAAGCCGGCCAGCCGGTCGCACGGGGCCTCAGCGAATATGACGCGGAGGAGGCGGTGCGCATCGTCGGCCGCCGCAGCGACGAACTCGACGCGATCCTCGGCCACGCACCGCGCGCCGCGCTGGTCCACCGCAACCACATGGTGGTCGCATGAGCGTCCTCGCGATCACCGGCGCCACCGGCTTCGTCGGCCGCCGGACGCTCGCGCTAGCGCTGGAGGCCGGGCACAGCGTGCGCGCGCTCACCCGCCGGCCGCAGCCTCCGCAGGCGGGCGTCACCTGGGTCCAGGGGGCACTCGACACGCCGGACGCGCTCGCCGATCTGGTGCGCGGCGCCGACGCGGTGATCCACATCGCCGGCGTGGTGAACGCGCCGACGCCGGAGGGCTTCACCCGCGGCAACATCGACGGCACCCGCGCGGTGCTCGCCGCGGCCGAAGCCGCCGGCGTCGGACGCTTCGTCCACGTCTCCTCGCTCGCCGCGCGCGAGCCGGGCCTCTCGCAATATGGCCGCTCCAAGGCCGGGGCCGAGGATGCGGTGCGCGCCTCCCCGCTCGCCTGGACGATGGTGCGCCCGCCCGCCGTCTATGGCCCCGGCGACCTGGAGATGCTGGAGCTGTTCCGCGCCGCGCGGTTTGGCGTGTTGCCGATGCCGCCGGCCGGCCGGCTGTCGCTGATCCATGTCGACGACCTCGCCCGGCTGCTGCTGGCGCTGGCGGGGCAGGACACCGGCCGCGCGATCTACGAACCGGACGACGGCACGCCCGGCGCCTGGACGCACACCGGCTTTGCGCGCGCGATCGGCACCGCCGTCGGCCGCCGCGTGCTGCCGCTGTCGCTTCCCGCCGGCGTGCTGCGGCTGGGCGCGCGGCTCGACCGGCTGGCGCGCGGGGACAAGGCGAAGCTCACCCCGGACCGCGCCGCCTATATGGCGCATCCCGACTGGACTTCGTCGCCCGATACGCAGCCGCCCGAAGCGCTGTGGCGCCCGCGGATCGCGACCGCCGACGGCCTCGCCGCCACCGCGGCATGGTATCGCGCCAACCGGCTGCTATAGAGCGCCAAAATCGTGCCGGATTTCTGCGCCACGCAGCCCAGGAACCGCCCCATCTGCAAAGGACGCCCTGTGAGCGATCGCGCCGCCATCTTCGACACCGTCTCCCGCCTGATCGAGCCGTTCAACAAGAAGGGCGTGGCGCTGACCGAGACCACCACCTTCGCGGGCGACCTCGAATGGGACAGCCTGACCGTGATGGATTTCGTGGCAGCGGTCGAGGACGAGTTCGACATCCTCATCACCATGAACATGCAGGCGGAGATCGAGACCGTCGGCCAGCTCACCGACGCCGTCGCCAAGCTCAAGCAGGACTAACGCCGTTCGGGCGAACCGGCGCGCGCCGGAACCGCCCGATGGTGTTCCCGGGAAAACACAGATGACCGAAGCCGCCGCCACCCAGCACCAGCTCCCCGTCGATCCGCCGGCCGCCGCGCCGGAGCGTGACCTGATGAGCAAGTTCGACGCGCTGATCGCCGAACGCCAGGCGCTGATCGACACGGGCGTGACCGATCCGTTCGCGATCGTCATGGAGCAGGTGAAGTCGCCGACCGAGGCAGTAATCGCCGGCCGCGACACGATCCTGCTCGGCACCTACAACTACATGGGCATGACGTTCGACCCGGACGTGATCCAGGCCGGCAAGGATGCGCTCGACCAGTTCGGATCGGGCACCAACGGCAGCCGCATGCTCAACGGCACCTTCCGCGACCACATGGAAGTCGAGCAGGCGCTGCGCGACTTCTACGGCGTGTCGGGCGCGATCGTGTTCTCGACCGGCTACATGGCCAATCTCGGCATGATCTCGACGCTGGCCGGCAAGGGCGACTACGTCATCCTCGACGCCGACAGCCACGCCTCGATCTACGACGGCTGCAAGCAGGGCTATGCCGAGGTCGTTCGCTTCCGCCACAACGACATCGCCGATCTCGACAAGCGGCTCGGCCGCCTGCCCAAGGACGCCGGCAAGCTCGTCGTGCTGGAGGGCGTCTATTCGATGCTCGGCGACGTCGCCCCGCTGAAAGAGATGGTCGCCGTCGCCAAGAAGCATGGCGCGATGGTGCTGTCCGACGAGGCGCATTCGATGGGCTTCTACGGCCCCAACGGCCGCGGCGTGTACGAGGCGCAAGGCTGCGAGGGCGACGTCGACTTCATCGTCGGCACCTTCTCCAAATCGGTCGGCACCGTCGGCGGCTTCTGCGTGTCGAACCACCCGAAGTTCGAGGCGATCCGCCTCGCCTGCCGCCCGTACATCTTCACCGCCTCGCTGCCGCCGAGCGTGGTCGCGACCGCCGCCGTCTCGATCCGCAAACTGCAGCACGCCCATGAAAAGCGCGCCCGCCTGTGGGAAAGCGCGCGCACGCTGCACGCCGGCCTCAAGGACATGGGCTTCCGTCTCGGCACCGAGACGCCGGACTCCGCGATCCTCGCGGTGATCCTGGAGGACCAGACCCAGGCGGTGGCGATGTGGCAGGCGCTGCTGGAGGGTGGCCTCTACGTCAACATGGCCCGCCCGCCCGCGACCCCGGCCGGCACGTTCCTGCTGCGCTGCTCGCTGTGCGCGGAGCACACGCCCGAGCAGATCCAGAAGGTGCTGGGCATGTTCCAGGCGGCCGGCAAGGCGGTGGGCGTACTCGGGTAAGCACCTCAACTCGAGCGTCCCCGTACCCCGGCGAAGGCCGGGGCCCAGTTGGGAAGGCGCGTGTTGCGTTGCGCTCCCTTGCCAAGACCTTCGCACCTGGACCCCGGCCTTCGCCGGGGTACGGCTTCTCCTTCGCGGCGGTCGAACGCGCATTCTCGTCCGCATGACGGATTGCCGGCGGCGCGGGACCAACACCGATCGAGGGGCTGGCACAGGCCCGCCCCTCCGCTATAGCTGCGGGATTCCTGCAACCGCCCTCGAAAGCACATCGCCCCCCGCATGAAGTCGATCGATCGCTACATGGCGCGGCTCATCGCGGTGCCGCTGTTCTCGACGCTCATCATCGCAGCGATGCTGCTGGTGCTCGATCGCATGCTGCGGCTGTTCGACTTCGTGGCATCCGAAGGCGGGCCGGTCAGCGTGGTGTGGCGGATGCTCGCCAACCTGCTGCCCGAATATCTCGGCCTTGGCATCCCGATCGGGCTGATGCTTGGCGTGCTGCTCGCCTTCCGAAAGCTCGCCACCACCTCGGAGCTCGACGTGCTGCGCGGTGTCGGCATGAGCTACGGCCGGCTGCTGCGCACGCCCTATCTTTACGCGATCGCGCTGGCGCTGCTGAACCTGACCATCGTCGGCTTCGTCCAGCCCTGGGCGCGCTACAATTACGAGGGGCTGCGGTTCGAGCTGCGCTCGGGTGCGCTCGGTGCGTCGATCAAGATCGGCGAGTTCACCAACCTCGGCAACCGCATGACGCTGCGCATCGAGGAAAGCCATGAGGGCGGCGCCGAGCTGCGCGGCATCTTCGTGCGGGTGGCGCGGCCGAACGGCGGCTGGCTGGCGGCAACCGCCGAGCGCGGCCAGTTCCTCGGCACCGACGATCCCAACACCATCATCTTCCGCCTGACCAACGGCACGCTGCTGCACGACCAGCCGGGCTTTCGAACGCCGCGGGTGCTGAGCTTCAGCTCGCACGACCTGCCGATCGACCTGCCCAAGTTCGGCAATTTCCGCGCCCGCGGCGGCCGCGATCTCGAACGCACGCTGCCGGAGCTCGCGATCATCGGCCGCGACCAAGGGGAGACGCCGGAGACGCGCGCCAGCGCGCGGGCGAACTTCCACTTCCGCCTGGTGGAGGTGGCGACCATGTTCCTGCTGCCGATGCTGGCGCTGGCGCTGGGGGTCCCGCCCAAGCGTTCGACCTCGGCGCTGGGCGTGTTCCTGTCGATCGTGATGATCGTCACCTATCACAAGGTGAACGAATATGCCGAAGCCTTCGGATCGCTCGGCCGCGTCGACCCGGCGATCGCGCTGTGGGGACCGTTCCTGATCTTCGCCGGGCTGGTGTTCTGGATGTACTATACGATCGCCCATGTGCCGGGCGGCCAGCCGATCGGCGCCCTGGAACGGGTGTTCGACAAGGGGCTGAAGGCGTTGGTGCGCTTCCTGCCCGGCCGCCGCCGGCGGGAGAAACGGGCATGAAGGCCAACTCCCCCTTCCCGTCCAAGACGATCGCGCTCTACATGGTGCGGCTGTTCCTGGTGCGCACCTTCGGCATCCTGGCGGCCCTGGTGCTGGTGCTCCAGGCGCTCGACCTGCTGAGCGAAAGCGCCAAGATCCTAGCCTATCCCGGCAACACCGATGCGCAGGTCTGGCACTACGTCTCGATGCGCATGCCGCAGATCATCGCGCGCTTCCTACCCTTCTCGGTGCTGCTCGGCACGATCCTGACGCTGATGCAGCTCAACCAAAACAGCGAAGTCATCTCGATGAAGGCGTCGGGGCTGTCGGCGCACCAGGTGCTCGCCCCGCTGCTGGTGGCGAGCCTGGGCGTGGCGGCCATCTCCTTCCTGTTCAACGACCGCATCGTCTCGCGCGCAACGGCCACGCTCACCCAGTGGGAGAAGGTCGACTACGGCCCCCTGCCGGTCGACAGCGGCGAGCGCGGCAACGTGTGGGTACGCGACGGCGCCAACCTGATCCGCGTCGATCGCATCCAGGGGCGCGGCAATGCCGCGGTGCTGCGCGGAATCACCGTTTACGAGCGCCAGGGCGGCCGGCTGCTGTCGATCCTGACGGCCAAGCAGGGCCGGTTCAACGGGCGCGAGTGGCGCGTGGACGGCGCGACCCGCTTCACCGTCGCCACCGGCAAGATGGAGCAGCTCGGCACGCTGCATGCCGCCTCGGGCGTACGGCCGGACCAGTTCACGCTCGCCTCGGTGGACCCGGACAGCCTCTCCTTCCGCGCGCTGCGCGACGCGATCGCCGATCTCGAGGCCGCCGGCCGGCCGACCAAGGCGCTCGACGGCGCCCTGTGGCACAAGCTGTCGAGCCCCTTGTCGTCCGTGCTGATGCCGCTGCTAGGCGCGGTCGCCGGCTTCGGCGTGGCGCGCTCCGGCCGATTGTTCGTGCGCGCGGTGATCGGCATGGCGCTGGGCTTCGCCTATTTCGTCGCCGACAATTTCGCGCTCGCGATGGGCAATCTGGGGGCTTACCCGCCATTCCTCGCGGCGTGGGCGCCGTTCCTGCTGTTCCTGCTGATCGGCGAACTGGTGCTGATCCGGACGGAGGAGTAGCCTCATCCCGGAGAGGCGACCGCCGAGTGCCTCGGCGGTATTCACCCCCGACCCTTCCTTCCAGGGAGGGGAGTTTTCTCGGGCTGGGTTGACCTTCTCCCCTCCCTGAAAGGGAGGGGCCGGGGGTGGGTTGGCGAGCGAAGCGAAGCCGCTCTACGCTGGCCCCATGCTCCGCCGCGTCGATCCGACCCTCACCGCCCGGGCGCGCCACCTGCGCAACAACCCGACGGCGGCGGAGCTTGCGATCTGGCACCGCATCGCTCGATATCGCCCGGCGTTCACCCGCCAGCTTGTCGTCGCGCCGTTCATCGTCGATCTCGCCTGCCGACAGGCGCGGCTGGCGGTGGAGCTGGATGGCAGCCAGCATCTCGACGCGGTCAAGGCCGATGCACGCCGGACGGCATACTTGGAAGCGCAGGGCTGGCGCGTCCTGCGGCTGTGGAATGCGGAGGTGCTCGGCAACCCGGACGGCGCCGTTGAGCACATCCTGGAGAAGGCCGCCGAGTGCCTCGGCGGTACCCACCCCCAGCCCCTCCCTTCCAGGGAGGGGAGGAACAGACGTCCGCGCTGGAGCTAGCCGATACGATAAGGGCGGCCTCTCGGACCGCCCTCTTCGTTCCTCGCCCCTCAGCGCCGGACCATCGTACTCTTGCCGATCCGGTGCATCAGACCCAGCGCGCTGCGGTAGCTCGCCTTGTGATACGGCGAGCCCTCTTCCAGTACCGCGCTCAGCCGGCGGTGGGCTTCGCCCAGCGAATGATAGGGCAGGCTCGGCAGCAGGTGGTGGAGTGCGTGGTAGCGCAGACCCACCGGTGCCCAAAGACCCGGCAGCAGCGACGGCGGGGGGACGTTCACCGAGTCCAGATACTGGGCGGTCACCGTCATCTGCTCGCCCTCATTCTCCCACAGGTGTGCCACCAGCGTGCGGACCTGGTTGAGGAGGGCCACCGCCGAACCGATGCCCAGGCCGATCAGGAAGCCGCGCATCGGGATCACGCCGGTAGCAACCAGTGCCACCAGTGCGATCGCCCAGACGCTCGCCGCGGCGTCGAGGCGGTCGAACAGCACCCGCTGCTCACCGGCCGGGACGCGGCGGCGGAAGGACGGGTTGATCGACAGCGACGAATAGCGCGCGATCACCAGGTCGCGCAGCTTGGGCGACAGCCAGGACAGCGGCGACAGGATCGCGAAGCGGATCAGGAGGCCGATCGGCGCCAGCAGCGACACCAGGATGAACACCGGCAGCGTCCACGGCTTCATCAGCGCGAGCGGCAGATATTCGGGATCGTCCGCGGTGCCATAGCGCGTCTTGGCATGGTGCAGGTTGTGCACGCCCTCGTACATGAAGGACGGCACCAGCATCGGGATGCCCGCGATCAGGTTCCAGCCGAGCCGGAAGCCCGGCAGCGCCGAATGCTTCATGTGGCTGACTTCGTGGATGAACAGCAGCGCGCGGTAGAGCGCGAGCACCGACACCACCGCCGCCAGCACCGTGACCAGCGTGGAGGACGCGAGCACCGCCACCACCAGCGCGCCATAGCCCAGCACCGCCGAACCGATCAGGTCGCCCCAGTAGAAGGTGCGGTTCGGCGTGTTGAGGTCGCGCGTCAGCTCGGCCGCCGTACGCAGCATCGTCTTGTCGTCGAGGATGCGCGGCCTGGGCTGGACGACGCGGGCGTCCGCCGATCCGGCGGCATCCCGCGAAAGGGCAAGCGTGGGTTCCATGACCTGTTCCATAGCGCTGAGATAGTGGCGACAGCGTGGCATGTGTAGGCACCGGACTGTGCCGGCTTGATGACTTGAATCAATCACTGTGACGGGCTTGCTCGATCCCTCCCCTCGCCTTCCGGGTCCCGCGACGCTACACGCGGCGCATTCCATTCTTCCGGAGGCATGCGTGGCCACCCAACCGACGATCCGTCCCGTCCAGTCGAAGGCGGACCGCAAGGCATTCATCGACCTGCCCTTCCGCCTCTATGCGAACGACCCGCACTGGGTGCCGCCGCTCAAGAGCGAAGTGGCCGGCCAGATCGATCCCAAGAAGAACGGCTGGTTCAGCCATGCCGAGGTGCAGCTGATGCTGGCCGAGCGGGACGGCAAGGTGGTGGGGCGCATCTCCGCGCATCTCGACACGCTCGCCCTCACCATGCCGGCCGAACAGGGCTTCGGTCCCGGCACCGGCTTCTGGGGCATGTTCGAGGCGGAGGATGCCACCACCGCCGCTACCCTGATCGCCGCGGCCGAGGCATGGCTGCGCGGCAAGGGCATGACCCGCGCCGTCGGCCCCGTGAGCCTGTCGGTCTGGGAAGAGCCGGGCCTGCTGGTGAAGGGCCACGACCAGGACCCGACCGTGCTGATGGGTCATCACCGGGCCGAGTATCAGGCCTGGGTGGAAGCCGCCGGCTACCAGCCCGCCAAGCAGCTCGTCACCTATGAGCTGGACATCACCCAGTCCTTTCCGCCGATCGTCAACCGCATCATCCAGTCGGGCGAGAAGAACGACCGCATCCGCATCCGCAAGGTCGACAAGTCGCGGTTCGACGAGGAAGCGGCGGTGATCCTGGGCATCCTCAACGATGCCTGGTCGGACAACTGGGGGTTCGTGCCGCTCACCCAGCCCGAGATCGACGACGTCGGCAAGAAGCTGAAGCCGATCGTGTTCGAGGACCTGATCCGCATCGCGGAGCTGGACGGGCAGCCGGTGGCGTTCATGATCACGCTTCCGGACATGAACGAGGCGATCAAGCCGCTGAACGGCTCGCTCCTCCCGTTCGGCTGGGCCAAGCTGCTGCTGTGGCTGCGCAAGCCCAAGGTGCGGACGATGCGCGTGCCGCTGATGGGCGTCGTGAAGCGGCTGCAGTCGTCGCGGATGGCGAGCCAGTTGGCCTTCATGATGATCGAATACATCCGCCGCGACGCCGTCGCCCATTATGGCGCGTCGCGCGGCGAGATCGGCTGGATCCTGGACGACAACCAGGGGATGATCGCGATCGCCGATGCGATCCAGAGCCGGATCAATCGCGTCTATCAGGTCTACCAGCGCGCGCTGTAGCGCCGGTCGGCGGTGCCGGGGGCGGGCCCTGCCCCCGGCGTACCGTCTTTCTTAGCGGGGCAGATAATCGAGCGGGTCGACGCCGTCGCGCAGCCAATCTTCGCGGGTCTGGCACTGGCGGCGCGGCAGCCGCGAACCGGTGATCTCCGTCTCGGCGCAGTAGCGGGTCTCGCGCTTCGCCTTGGTGCCCGACGTCGTGCTCGCGGTGTCGACGCTCTCGGTGGTGGTGGTGGTGGCGGGAGCCGGCACGGTGCGGGGCTCGGCCATGGCCGGGGCTGCGACGGTGGCAACGCCCAGGACGAGGGCAGCGGCGGCGGCAACAACACGGATGGTCATGATCTTTCTCCCTGACTAGGCAGCCACTTGGCTGACAAACAGGGTAGTGCATCATGCGTGCCAAACAGCGGCGCCATGGGTTTTCAAAGACTTAGCTCGACGGACCTCCGGCCCTGGCGTCTTTCGCCGCCGAACCATGGTGGATTCACCGACAGGTGGCGCGGTTTCCAAGCGAGCGTTTGCTAGCGCCCAACTTGGTTGGACAATGGCGCGCCCGCCGCCCTGTGATAGGTATCTGCGACAACAACAGCAGGTCGCCATGCCCAGTCACATCGCGCTTCTGCGGGGGATCAACGTCGGCGGTCATCGCCGGGTGCCGATGGCCGAGTTGCGGATGCTGGCGCAGGAAATCGGCTTCCAGAACGCCCGCACCCATGTGGCGAGCGGCAACCTGGTGTTCGTAAGCGACGTGCCTGCTCGCACGGCCGAGGCGGTTCTCGAACAGGCGCTCGAACGACGCTTCGGCTTTGCGGTGGACGTGGTCGCGCGGTCGGCGGCCGAATGGCGGGCGTATCTGGTCGATCACCCTTTCGCGGCCGAAGGCGAAGGGGAGCCGAACCTGGTGATGCTCTGCATCGGCAAGCAAGCGGCCACGCCCGCCGATGCCGCCGCGCTCCGCAGCCGTGCCGGGGCGCGGGAGCGGGTCGAGCTTCGCGGGGACGCGCTGTGGCTCTATTTCGGCGACGGCGCCGGCCGCTCGAAGATGGGGCTGGGCCCGGGCGCCGGCGTCTGGACGACCCGCAACCTGCGCACGGTGCGCACCATCGCCGCCATGCTCGACTAGGTCGCAGGCTCACGAAGCCGACCGTCTGGAAACGCCTGTCGCCGATGTCTCTTCAGTCGTGCACCGCTCCCTTGCGCAGGCGTGGGGGAGCAGGATGGCGGTGAAGCTACTACGCTCCACTGCGATCGTGATCGGCTGTTTGCTCGCATTGATGCCAATCGCTGGCGACGCTTGGGGCGGTGCTGCTTATGCGGTTCATCGGTTTTCTGTTCACACGCTAATCGCTGACCTGTAGCGAAGAAGCGAATTGTGGGAGATCGACGATGAAGCGCTTCCTCTTGCTCGCTGCCCTTTTATCGGCTCCTGCGCTGGCGCAGGACACGCCGCGCGATCTCCGCGACATGGTGGGTGCCCGCGCCGGGCAGGCGGAGGGAGAACTGCAGCGGCGCGGCTATCGCAACGTCGGGGGAGAGAAGGGTGACGATCGCAGCTACACCTACTGGTGGAACGCCGATCGGCGCCAGTGCGTAACGATCGCAACCATGGAGGGCCGCTACAACTCGATCACCACCTCACCGGCGCCCGATTGCGAGCAGCGCAATTCGGTGCGTGATCGTGACAGGGGGCGTGATCGCGACCGGGATCACAGGCCGCCAACTGGCAGTGTCGCGCCCTATGAGCTGTCACAGCTTTGCCGTGGTCAAGCGGCAACTCGCTTTGACCGCCGCCCGAGCGAGATAACGGTTAATGCGCCAATTCGCCAACGCAGCGGGTCGCTGGTACAGGGCTGGTTCGATCGCGAGGGCAAGAGAACGACCTTTTTCACCTGCCGCTTCGACGAAGATGACCGGTTCGTAGGCGTGTTCTGATTGCCGGTTTAGCACAGGAGGAGTTCGGCTCGGCATCCGTTGGAGGGCGATTGCGTTCGCTGATATGCTTCGGCCTCGTATAGCGCTCGCTCCAGCGGCGGTCGTTCACGGGTTCACGACCTGGCCACGCTGCGCAGGGCGCCGGCAGGCGTCAGAAGCGGCGGGCGATCCCGGCGTAGAGGCGCAGGTCCGGCGTGTCGTGGTCGAGGCCGAAGGCGGTGCCGAAATCGAGCTGCGTGTCGTCGTTCGCCATCCACGCCAGCGCGAGGGCACCGCGGACATAGGTGGCGGGCTCGACCGGATCGTCGTCGCGCCGGACTTCGCCTTCCAGCGTGGTGGTGAGCGCGTCGGTGAGGTCCAGTTCCAGGCCGACGATGTGGCCATAGGCCAGGTGCCGGCCGCGGCCGTCCTCGTCGACTTCGGCCGCCACCTCCGGCGTCAGCTCGAGCGTGAGCGTGTCGCCGAGCGCATAGGCCACGGGCACGATCAGGCTCGCGGCCCAGTCTCCCCCGCCGATCGGCTGGCGACCGACCGGCAGCGTCACCGACGGCTGCACCGCCCAGGAAAAGCCGGAGCCGTCCGGATTGGCGAGGTTCACGCGCGCGCCGAGGGTCACGTCGCCGACGCGATCCTTGCGCTCCGTTTCGCCGAGCACCCGGTCCCGCGTCACGTCGCGGCCATAGGGCTGCCATTCCAGCTGCAGCTCGGCACGGTCGCTGACCCCGAAACGCAGCAGCGTGTCGGCGACCAGCAGCGTGTCGGTGCGCTCCTCGGCGCTGCGATCATGCTCCCAGTCGGCCAGCGCCGTCTCGACGGAGACGGTGCCCTTCTCGACCACGCACGGGTTTTCGCCCAGGCCCGGGCGCGTCGGGCAATAGTCCCGCGCCTGGGCAGCCACGGGCACCAGCAGCGCGGCCGCGAGTGCGGCCCCGGCGATCCGCCTCAACGCAGGCGCACCCAGGTCGGCGCGTGGTCGCTCGCCTTTTCGCGGCCGCGATAGTCCTTGTCGACGCCCGCATCCTGCATCCGGTCCGCCGCGATCGGACTCAGCAGCAGGTGGTCGATGCGAAAGCCCGCGTCGCGCTGCCAGGCGCCGGCCTGATAGTCCCAGAAGGTCCACACCCCGCCCTTGGGGAAGCGGGTGCGCAGTGCGTCGGTCCAGCCCTGCGCCACCAGCGCGCGATAGCCCTGGCGCGATTCCGGCTGCATCAGCGCGTCGCTCGCCATCGCCCGCACCGAATAGACGTCGTCGTCGTTGGGGATGACGTTGTAGTCGCCCGCCAGCACCACCGGCCGCTCCTCGGCCAGCAGCGCGCGGGCGCGATCGGACAGGCGCTCGATCCAGCGCAGCTTATAATCGAACTTGGGGCCGGGCACCGGATTGCCGTTGGGCAGGTAGATCGACGCGATCACCACCCCGTCGACCTCGGTCTCCAGATAGCGGCTGTGCTCGTCCTCCGGCTCCCCGGCAAGGCCGCGCTGGCGCTCCACCGGGTCCGCGCCCCTGGCGAGGACGGCGACGCCGTTGAACCCCTTCTGGCCGTGCCAGACGGCGCCATAACCGGCCGCGCGGATCTCCGCCTCAGGGAAGGTCTCGTCGCTCGACTTGAGCTCCTGCAGGCAGACGACGTCGGGCGTCTGCTCGGCGAGATACTCCAGCAGGCGCGGCAGGCGCGCCTTGATGCCGTTGACGTTGTAGGTGACGATGCGCACGCTTGGGGGTCAGACCGAAAAGCTGGTGCCGCAGCCGCAGCCCGACGCGGCATTGGGGTTCTCGACCTTGAACGCGGCGCCGCCCAGCGACTCCACGAAGTCCACCTGCGCGCCGCGCACGAGGTCCAGGCTCATCGAATCGACGACCAGCCGGACACCGTCGGTCTCAGTGACGCTGTCGTCGCCCTCCGCACCATCGGCAAGGCCGAAGCGATACTGGAAGCCGGAACAGCCCCCGCCCTCGACGGACAGGCGCAGGATGGCGGGCTTGCCCTGACGCGCGGCGATCGCAGCGACACGAGCCGCGGCGGATGGCGTCAGGCCGACTTTGGAAACGGGAATGGTGGCCATGGGCCGGAGATAAGAGGTACGGGGGCCATCGGCAACCATGGTCGCCGTGGCCCCTCTCCTCTCCGTCTCGTGAAGTCGCGCGATCAGTTCGCCGGGCCGCCGACCGCCTGCTGGCGGTTGCGCGCCGCGCGATCCTGCGCCGCCAGCAGCTGGTCGCCTGCCTGCAGATAGGGGATCGGGTTCACGGCGGCGCCGTTGATGCGCACTTCGTAGTGAAGGTGGCTGCCGGTCGAGCGGCCGGTCGAGCCCATCAGGCCGATCAGCTGGCCGCGACGCACGCGGCTGTTCGGCCCGACCAGGATCTTCGACAGGTGGCCGTAGCGGGTCTGGATGCCCTTGCCGTGGTTCAGCTCGACCAGGTTGCCGTAGCCGCCGGCGCGCTGCGCGCGGCCGACGATGCCGTCGGCGGTGGCATAGACCGGCGTGCCGATCGGCCCCGGAAGGTCGATGCCGGCGTGCATCGCGGCGGTGCCACGGAACGGGTCCGAGCGGACGCCGAAGTTGCTCGACAGCTTGATGTTGTCGACCGGCTGGAGCGACGGGATCGCGATCGCCGCCTGCTCGAGCGTGTCGAGCTTCTTCCAGGTCATGAACAGGTTGCGGAACTGGGCATCGGCCTCGTTCGACGATGCGGTGACGGCGGCGGCCTCGGTCGTGCTCACCGGCTCATAGGGCCCGCCCATGGCGAGCTTCTCGGGGCGCAGGCCCAGCTTGCGGAGCTGCTTGGCGGTCTCGGCATAGCGCTCGGCGGTGACTTCCTGTGCCTTGGCCGCAAGCTCTGCCTGGCGCTGCTCGGCGCGCTGGAGCGGCGCGGTCACGCTCGCGACCGCCTTGCTGCCCTGCGGCAGGGGGGCGAGCGCGGCGTCGGCGAGTGCTGCCGGATCACCCTCGCCGGTCAGCACCGCGGCGATCATCGCCTGGCGCTGGTCGATGCGGGCGGCATGGGCAGCGGCGACCTGGCGCAGCTCGGCGACATTGGCCTCCATCGCGCGGACCCGCTGCCGCATCTGGGCGACGGTGGCAGCCTGCTCGGCCTGCGGGGTGAGGCCGGCAGCCGCTGCGGTGTCCACCGCAGCGTTGGCGACGCCATAGCCCGAGAAGCCGAGGGTCAGCGCAGCGGCGGTCGCGGCAAGCGCCTGGGTACGGGCAGCGATGCGGACCCGGCGGCCGGAGCGGCCATCGTGCAGAATGAAATCGCGGAAAGTGAAGAAACGACGGAACCGCTTAGCAATCGCGGCGTTGGCTGAGACGACGTTGCTGATGGTCATACTGAGTCCGGCGATCCAAGTTTCGCGAGCGGTTTCAGGCCGTTCGCCCTTCATCGATGTCTCAGCTGCAGCCCCTCCGCGCTTTGACGAGCCTTGATTGGCCCGACGCATCAGCTTTCTGCAAGCGGCTCATAATAATCCCGCGTCAGACCGGCACACGCGCGCGCTGAATCGTTGAACGGTGGCTTAACGGCCCCGCGGAAGTGCCGCCGCACCAGCGCCTGCCAATGCGGCGCGGGAATGATTCGTTCGATTTTACAACGATGTTGGAACCAGCGGGTGCCGGCCGAAACATGCCGGATTTCATCGGTGTAGATGCGGTGGAGGATGCGCGCCGTCGCCTCGTCGCCGCCCGCCCGCGCCCGCTCCACGGTGGCCGGAGTGACGTCCAGGCCGCGCGCTTCCAGCACCATCGGCACCACCGCCAGACGCGCCAGCGCGTCGTGCGCGGTCTCGATCGCTGCGTCCCACAGCCCGTCGTGCGCCGGCAGCGCGCCATAGTGGCTGCCGAGGTGCCGGAGCCGCCGTTCGAGCACCGCGAAGTGCATCGCCTCGTCCGCACCCACCCCGATCCAGTCGTCGGTGAAGCCGCGCGGGAACTCCGCCCCGAAGCGTCCGGCGGCATCGAACGCCAGGTCGATCGCCACGAACTCGATGTGCGCCAGCGCGTGCAGCAGCGCCAGCCGCCCGCGCTCCGATCCGCCCTTGCCGCGCTTGGGCATGCGATTGGGCGGCAGCAGTTCCGGCCGCTCGGGTCGGCCCGGCCGGTCCGGCATGGCGACGTCGAACGCGAACGCCAGCTCGCCCCGCCGCCACGCCCGCGCCGCCGCCCGCGCCCGCTTCACCTTGGTGCGCGGGTCGGCGGTCTCCAGAACGGCGCGGCAGGCCTCGGCAATGCTCGTCATCCGGCCGCCTTCACCCCGCGGGCAGCGGCCAGCACCGCCTCGGCATGGCCAGGCACCTTCACCTTGCGCCACGCCTGCACCAGCCGCCCCTCGGCATCGAACAGGAAGGTCGCGCGCTCGATGCCCATGTAGCTGCGGCCATAGAGCTTCTTCTCGCCCCAGACGCCGAACGCCTCGCACGCAGGCCCCTCGTCGCTCGCCAGCCGCACCGCCAGCCCGTGCTTGGCGACGAACCGCTCGAGCTTGGCAGGGGCGTCCTTGGACACGCCGATCACCTCGACGCCGGCCGCACGGAACTGCGGCTGGAGGTCGCTGAAGTCGATCGCCTCGCGCGTGCAGCCGGTCGTGTCCGCCTTGGGATAGAAATAGACCACCAGCGGCCGCACCGACGGAAGGTCGATGACGGTCCCGTCGCTCGCCGTCAGCGTCACTGCCGGAATGGCATCGCCCTCGTTCATCCCGCGTCCTTCCCGTTGCTCACTGCCGCCCACGCAGCGGCAACCCGTTGCCGTGCCGCATCGAGCGAGGCAACCGTGCTGTCCCAATCGGCCTGGCCGAGCGCCCGCGCGACCAGCGCCCGCGACGCCGGCGGCGGCAGCTGCGCATCGGGCGCGACGAGCCGGAACGTCACCAGCGCGCGCGTCAGCAGCGCATGCGCCTCCACCAGCCCCGGCGGCAGCAACCCGGCCGCCTCCAATGCCGCGGTCGCGCTCGGCAGGTCGGCATGGAAGCCGGTGCGGTGGACCAGCTGGACGACATGCACGGCGAACTCCAGGTCGACCAGCCCGCCGGGTGCGAGCTTGACGTCGAGCGGCCCGCCGGCCGGCTTGTGCCGCGCCATCTCCGCCCGCATCTCCCGCGCTTCGGCGACGATGTCGCGCTCCGGCCGGTCGCCTTCCAGCACCGCGCGGATGACGCCGGCCACCTGTTCGCGCGCGCCTGCGGAGCCGAACACGGGCCGCGCGCGCGTCAGCGCCATATGCTCCCAGGTCCAGGCGCTCTCGCGCTGGTAGCGGGCAAAGCCCTCCAGCGAGACCACCAGCGGCCCCTGCGCCCCCGACGGCCGCAACCGCGTGTCGATTTCGTAGAGGGGGCCCGAGGCGGTCGGCACCGACAGCGCCGCGGTCACCCGCTGCGCCAGCCGGTTGTAGTAGAGCACCGCCCCAAGCGGCTTGGGCCCGTCCGATTCCGCGCGATAGTCGCCGGTGAAGAGATAGACGACGTCGAGGTCGGAGGCGTGGGTGAGCAGCCCGCCACCCAGCCGCCCGAGCGCCACGATCACCAACTCGCTGTCCGGCACCCGCCCGTGCTGGGCCGCGAACTCGGCGACGGTGGCGGCGACCAGCGTCTCGATCGCCGCCTCGGCCACCCGCGCATAGCCCGCCGCCACCGTCATCGGGTCGCTGGTGCCGGCGATGATCTGCGCGCCCAGGGCAAAGCGCTTCTCGCCCACGATCGCGCGGGCATGATCGAGCACCGCCTCATAGGACGCGCCCGCCTCGCGCGGGGCCATCTCGGCCGCAAGCTCTGACACCTCCCCCACCGGCTCCAGCGCGCTCGCATCGATCAGCCCGTCGAGCAGCGTCGCACGCCGCGCGAGCGCCTCCGCCAGGGTCGGCGCATGGCAGAGGATCGCACTCAGCAGCTTGGCGAGCGCTGGCTGCGCCTCCAGCAGGCGGAACAGGTTGATCGCGCTCGGCAGCCGCCCCAGCATGCCATCGAGCCGGATCAGCGCCTGATACGGGTCGCTCGCGCTCGCCAGGCTGCTCAGCATCTCCGGCAGCGCCGCCTCCAGCGCGGTGCGGGCAGCCGGGCTGCGGAGCGCGGGATAGCGGCCGCTGCGCCAATCGGCGATGCGCCGCGCCGCCTGGTCGGCGGGGTCGAAGCCAAGCTCGTCCAGCCGCGCCTCCAGCAGCTGCGGGTCCGCCGGCACCGCCGGCCGGTCGGTCGCGCCCAGCGTGTCGTACACCGCCGCCACGCCCTCCACCTTCGGGCGCAGCAGATCGAGCAGGGCGGCGCCGTCCGCCAGCCCGTGCAGCCGTGCGACATTGTCGAGCGCCTCCGGCGAGGTCGGCAGGCTGTGCGTCTGGCGATCGTCGACCATCTGCAACCGGTGCTCGATCGTGCGGAACAGCGTGTAGCCCTCCGCCAGCGTGGCGGCCTGTTCGGGGTCGATCCAGCCCGCCCTGGCGAGCACGGCGAGTGCGTCCAGGGTCGCCGGCGCGCGCAGGCTGCGGTCGCGGCCGCCATGGATCAGCTGGTGCACCTGGGCGAAGAACTCCGCCTCGCGGATGCCGCCGCGCCCGCGCTTCAGGTCATAGCCGGGGCCGAACGCCTGGCCTTGGGCATAATGGTCGCGAATGCGCCCGGAGATCTGCCGGATCTCCGCCACCGCGCCATAGTCCAGCGCGCGCCGCCACACGAACGGGCGGATCGCGACCAGGAACCGCCGCCCCAGCGCCAGGTCGCCCGCCGCCGCCCGCGCGCGGATGAAGGCGGCGCGCTCCCACGGCAGCGCCTGCGATTCATAATAGCTGATCGCCGCGCCCACCGGCAGCGCGATCGGCGATGCCTCGGGCGCAGGCCGCAGCCGCAGGTCCACGCGCAGCACATAGCCGTCGCCGTCGCGCGTCTGGAGCAGCTCGGTCGCGCGCCGGGCGATCTTGATCGCCGCCTCGTCCGGCGTCTCCCGCTCGCGGTGCGGCAGCGTCGCGCGATCGAACAGCAGGATCGGGTCCACATCGGACGAATAGTTGAGCTCGCGGCTGCCCTGCTTGCCGAGCGCGATCGCCACGAACCCCTGCGGCGGCGCGCCCGGGGTCCGCTCCTCAATCGCGGCGCGGATCGCCACGTCGAGCGCACGGTCCGCGAAGGCGCTGAGCAGCCCCGTCACCCGACGCAGGTCATAGGCGCCGGAAAGGTCGCCCAGCGCCACCAGCAGCGCGACGCGCCGCCGCTCGATCCGCAGCCGCCGCGCGACCCCCATGTCGGGATCGTCGATGCGTGCGTGCGCAAGCGGATCGTCCGCCCATGCGCCGTCGAGCAGCGGCGCCTCCAGCTCGAGCAGCCGGGCAAGAAACGGGGAGTGCTCCCGCGCGCGCAGAATTGCCGAGTTCAGGTCCATGCCCTCTGGTGCGATGGTTCGGGACGCGGGCGCAACGACAAAAGCGCGATGCGAAAGCAACAAATATCAAGATGTTGAGTTGTTAGGCCGATGGTTACTTCGCCACCCCGCCGGGCCCCCGATGCCGTTTCTGACGCGAACAGGTCGCGCGGCGTCGTTGTGCGTCGCCCCCGGCCCCGCGACGCGATCGGAAACGCGCTTCGTCAGAGTTTCGACGGCATGGAGAACTTGCCGGACGAGTTCGCGCCCTACCTCCGCCTGCTGGACAGGATCAGCCACCGACACTAACGCGGCCCGTCGGCTGACCGCGAGCTAGGAGGCCTAGCCGCACCGGCCTTGCTTCTCGTTCTGGAAAGTGCCGCACCGGCCCGGAGGCAGGCGCGCGGCCACCGGCGTCGCGCGGCGAGGACCCGGGCCCTGCCTGCACAGAAGCCCGCTAGAGCCGGCCGTCAGCGGTCGCGGCTGAGCTCGTTGACCTCGCCCATGATCGCCTCGAGCGCGCTCTGCTCGCCATTGCCCGGGTGCGAGGCACGGGTGGGAAGCTGGCCCTCGGTCAGCAGGGTTTCGAGCGCCACGCGGCCGCGGGCGACGCGGCTCTTGATGGTGCCCACCGCCACGTTGCAGATTTCGGCCGCTTCCTCATAGGCGAAGCCCCCCGCGCCGACGAGGATCAGCGCCTCGCGCTGCGGCTGCGGCAGGTGGAGCAAGGCGCGCTGCATGTCGGACAGCTCGACGTGGCGATCCTGGCTGGCCGGGGCCGCCAGGATGCGGTCGGCCACCAGATCGTCCCACTCGCCCTTGAAGCGCGCACGGCGCATCTGGGAGAGATAGAGGTTACGCAGGATGATGAAGGTCCAGGCGCGCATGTTGGTGCCGGCCTGGAAGCGCTGGCGCGCCGCCCACGCCTTCAACAGCGTTTCCTGAACCAGGTCGTCGGCTAGATCGCGGCTGCCGGAAAGCGAGCGTCCGAAGGCGCGCAGGTGCGGGATGACCTGCGCCAGCTGCTTCTTGAACTCAGGGTCGGACAGCGCGACGTGCTCGGTCGCACCAGTCTCTTCGCCCGTAACTTCCGGTTCAGTCATGAAAATCCGATCGGTGGGCGGCCGCAAGCTCGCGGCGGCGCCATGTTGCCAACATAGGGGATGCGTCCGTCGATTGCCAGCGGGCGCGCCGGCCGGACGCCCGGTCGCGGGTCAGGACCAGAGAATGATCGCGAAAATGACGATCACCAGCGCCAGCGACACCCCCAGGATGTAACGGGTCATCCCGGGGGTCGTGCCCGCACGGGCACGATCGGTGTTCAGATGGGTTCGCTTATCGTCGACCATTCTGCCTAAACCCCCCAGGATCGTTTTGGCTCCGTATCAGATCGTCGGCACCGTCGACTGGTCGAAGAACAGCGCCTGGCTGATCGCCGCCTTGACGGTGGAACGCTGGAACGGCTTGGTGATGAGGAACGTCGGCTCCGGCCGCTCGCCCGTCAGCAGCCGCTCCGGGAACGCCGTGATGAAGATCACCGGCACGTTGAACTCGGCCAGGATGTCTTTGACCGCGTCGATGCCCGAGCTGTCGTCGGCGAGCTGGATGTCGGCGAGCACCAGGCCCGGGCGATCCTCCATCGCCAGCGCCACCGCCTCGTCGCGGGTGACGGCGACGCCGGTCACGTCATGGCCCAGGTCGCGCACGATGGTTTCCAGGTCCATCGCGATCAGCGGCTCGTCCTCGATGATCATCACGCGCGAACGGGTTTGCGCCTCGATCTCGCGCAGCGCCTCGGCCACCAGCGATTCCACTTCTTCTTCGCTGGTGTCGATCAGATAGGCCGTGTCCTCGTTGGTGAAGCCTTCCATCGCGGTCAGCAGCAGCGCCTGACGCGACAGCGGCGCGATGCGGGCGAGCCGGGCACGCGCGATCGCTTCCTGATCGCCGCTCGCTTCTTCGCGCGCGGCGTCTTCGGCCGGGTGAGTCGACGACCAGATCGCCTGGAAGGTACGATAGAGGCCAAGCCGGGGATCGACGTCCCGCGGGAATTCCTCGGGCGCCGCCACGATCGCCTCCAGGGCGGCGCGCACGTAGCGGTCGCCTTCCGACTGGCTGCCCGTGAGCGCACGACCGTAGCGCCGCAGGAAAGGAAGATGCGGCGCCAGTTGCTGTCCAAGCGACATGATCGGGTAGGTCTCCTCCAGAGGTGGACGGCCATTCTGGGGAGCCGTCCAAACGTTTGCAATTCACTTTCACGACGGCGGAAGAGACGCTCTCCCCCGATTTCGCGTCGGGGTTGGAACCAACGAGGACGAATTTGGTTTCACGCCATGCGCCGGTGCTTTGCCTGCATGCGGATGCGGGCAGCCGCTGCATGCATCCGTCGGGTTGGCGTGGCCGCATTTGTTCATGTAGTGCACGGCTGTTCATGTAGTGCACGGCACGGGTGCCGCGCTTAGGGGGCTTAGGGTGTGCAGTTGGTGACGGGTTCGAACGAAACGGAACGGCAGGAACGCGCCGCGACCGCGGACGGCAAGCAGAAGCCTGAGGAAGGCAAGCAGAAGAACGTCGGTGACGCGCTGCGCGCTGTCTATCAGGATGCCGCTGGGGAAGAGATCCCCGACGAGATGCTCGACCTGCTCAGCAAGCTGAAATAGCGCCACCTTCGTGGCCGAAGACGATCTCGAACGCCGCAGGCCGATGGTGCCTGTGGCGGCGTTTCAGCACCTGACGACGGGTGCGCGTGTTTTCCTGATTCTCAGCATCGCGCTGCTGCCGCTGGCGCTGATCGCCTTGTTCGCGACGCTGCAGACGACGCGGACGGTGGACGTAGAGACGCGCGCGCGCCTGCGCGTGGCCGGGCTGGAGGCGTCGCGTGCGCTTGCCAACGAACTCGTCGGCGACCTGACGGCGCTGCGCGTCGCGCTGCGGGCCATCGACAGCGATGTCCAGGACGCCCCCAGCTGCGCCCGCGTCCAGGGGATCTTCGCCCAGCAGTCCGCCGCCGGCATCCGCTTCGAGATCGCCGATGCGACCGGCCGCACGCTGTGCGGTGCGCAACTGCCGGTGCCGCTGCCCGCCCTGTCCGATCCCGGCCGCCTCCAGGTGACGCTGCTCCCGGCGCAGGGCCTGTTGGTCCACCTGCCCGATGCGCCCAACGGCACGCGTGCCGACGCCTTCTTCCCGACCGAAGTGCTGGCCGACGTCGCCCGCCCGAGCGGCTTCGTGCCCCCCTATGCCGCCGAGCTGCAGCGCGGCGACGAGATGCCGCTCCAGCTCCAGGGCCTGCCGCGCAGGGGAGCGCTCGAACGTCGCGAGACGCTGGTGGTGCCGCTCGGCTTCGACGAGCTCGCCTTCTCCATGTCGGTGCGCAGCGCCCCGATCACCTCGCCCGTGCTGGTGGCGATGCTGCTGCCGCTGCTGATGTGGGCCGCCGCCGCCGGCATCGGCTGGTTCGTGGTGGACCGCCTGCTGATCCGCCCGCTGCGCCGCCTGCGCGCGAGCGTCGCCTCCTATACCCCGGGCGAGGTGATCCGCAGCGTCGACTATGGCGCCGTCCCCGCCCACGAGATCGCCGAGCTGGGCGAGACTTTCCAGGCGATCACCCGCACGGTGCAGGAGCATGAGGGCAACCTCGCCGAAGGGCTGGTCCGCCAGACCAAGCTCACGCGCGAGGTCCATCACCGGGTCAAGAACAACCTCCAGGTGATCGCCAGCCTGATCAACTTCCATGCGCGCAGCGCGCCCAGTGCCGACGCGAGCGAGGCCTATGCCTCGATCCAGCGCCGGGTGGACGCGCTGGCGGTGGTGCACCGCCACCATTTCGCCGAGCTGGAGGAAAATCGCGGGCTGGAGCTGCGCGCGGTGATTGGCGAACTCGCCTCCAACATCCGTGCGACCGCCCCCGAACACGCCTCCGGCCTCGGCATCACCATCGATGTCGAGCCGCTGCTGGTGTCGCAGGACGTCGGCGTCGCCGTCTCGTTCCTGCTGACCGAGCTGATCGAGCTGGCGATGATGGTCAATCCGAGCACCCAGGCGCGCATTTCGGCCAAGGTGTCGCAGCCCGAACAGGTGGTGTTGCGGGTGAGTTCGCCGGCGCTGGTCGAAAGCGCCGAACTGAGCGAGCTGGTCGCCTCGCGCTATGGCCGGGTGCTGCTCGGCCTCTCGCGCCAGCTGCGCTCCCCCCTCCACCACGATCCGCTGGTGGGCGCCTATGAAATCGCGATCAGCGCGCGTTCGGCGCGCTGATCCACGGCGTTCCGCGGGTCGTTACGCCGCTGCGGAAAAAAGAATCTCCCCGAGCGTTTTTCCCCGGAACCACCGCCCCCAAGCGACGTTTTGTTCTTCGGATAGCGACCTTATGCCCCCCCCGCTCTCGCTATCCAGAACACGGGCCCGGAAGCGTCTACCCTCCCCCCCCCCCGGTGACGCTTCCGGGCCCACATTCCTTCCAGCATCGAGATCCCACCGCGGCAGCGCTGCAACAGCTGCGCGCGGTTTTTGCGTGGTCGATCCGACTGCGGAACGAAAATCGCGGCGAGGCATTCCCATCCTGCAGATTCAACGGTTCATGGAGGATTTCATGCGCAAGGTTTTTGGTTTGATGGCGATCGCCGGCGCGCTGATGGTCAGCGCGTGCAACACGGTCGAGGGCGCGGGCCGCGACGTCTCGTCGGCAGGCGATGCCGTCTCGGACGCTGCGAGCGACAGCAAGTAAGCGCACCTTCCTGGTACGCGAACGGGCGGTCCGGACATCCCGGGCCGCCCGTTTCTTTTTGCCCGACGAACGTCGGTTCAGGGGATCAGGGCTTGATCCCGTAGCGGGCATATTCCTCGGCGATGCGTGGCGACTGCAGCGTTGCCGCGGCGAAGTCGGCGGCGCTGCCGGCCGCATCGCCCTTCGCCTTGCGCACCACGCCCCGCATGAACAGCGAGGCCGGCATCCCTGGCGCCATCTCCAGCGCCGCATCGAAGTCCGCCAGCGCGTCGTCCAGCCGGTTCATCCGGAAATAGACCATGCCGCGGCTGTCCAGGATGCTGGACGGGCTCTCCGCAAGCTCGATCGCCTTGGTGCAGTCGCGCAGCGCCGTGTCGAGCGCGACGTTGCGCGTCCCCTTCAGCCAGCACCGCCCGTTGAGCAGCGTCGCCTGGCCGGGGCTCGTCTTCACTGCCGTATCCAGGGAGGCGAGCGCATCATCGACGCGCCCTCCTTCGGCCAGGACGTTGCTGCGCACCAGTTGCAGGTTGCTGCGCTGCTCGCCGCCGGTCGGGCTCTGCCGGTCGATCCGGGCGAGCGCCGCGGTCGCCTGGCCATGCTCCGCCTCGAACTGTGCGATCGCGAGCTGCACGGGGATGCTGGCGGGCTCCAGCGTTTCGGCCGCGCGCAGATCGGCCAGCGCCTTGGCGTCATCGTTGACCTGCTGGTGCAACTCCGCGCGCCACAGATACCGGTCGATCGTCGCGCCGAGCGCGATCGCCTGGTCCACGTCCGCCAGCGCGCCGCGCCAGTCAT
Organism: Sphingomonas molluscorum; assembly: GCF_039522995.1. Classification (NCBI taxonomy): domain Bacteria; kingdom Pseudomonadati; phylum Pseudomonadota; class Alphaproteobacteria; order Sphingomonadales; family Sphingomonadaceae; genus Sphingomonas; species Sphingomonas molluscorum. The sequence continues at coordinate 461,193 of NZ_BAAAEL010000001.1, forward strand.
AGAGGCCGGTGCGGAAGCGTGCGCGGCGCTCGAATGCCTCGGCCGACTTGGGGTTCGCCGCCAGATCCTTGGCATAGACCGCCTCCAGCGCACCCAGCCGCTTGTCGCGGCGGGCGGCCATCACCTCTTCCCAATGCGCCGGCCGCTGCTCGGGCGCGACGGCCACCAGCAGCCGGTTCTTGGCCTGGGCGACGCGTGCGCGCTGCGCCGCGATCTCGCCCGGCGCGATCTCGGCCCCGTCGGCGAGCAGCACGTCGCGCGCGACCAGCCATCCGCCTTCCTGCGTCACCTGGCGCTGAACCGTCAGGCCGGCGTAGCGGCCGGCCAGCTCGCGGTCGCCCTCCAGCGTCACGCCCTTGCCGCCGTCCGGCAGGTGTACGCGGGTGGTCGCCTCGGTATGCGAGGGGCCGTTGGTCGCGACGGGCAGCTGCTGCCAGGCGGTGCGCGACCGGTCGGGCTCGAAGCTCAGCTGCCCGATCGCCCGGTCCAGCCCCAGCCGAAGCTTCTGCTCCTCCAGCTCCCACGCACTGTCCGCGATGCCGGAGGCCTCGATCGTGGCGATGCCGCTGGCAGCATCCCAGCGGATCGAACGATCGACGATCAGCGCGCCGCCCAGGAGGCGCGACAGGATGCCGCCGACCAGTTCGTCCTTCTGCTGGCGGTCGGCCTGGGAGGCGGCAAGGTTCAGCTCCTGCCCCATCGCGCCGCGCACCTCCAACGTCGCCTTGAACGGCGTCGGCAGGGTGAAGCCCGCGCTCTGGTCGATCTCCAGCATCGAGCGGCCCTGCGGCCGTGCCGGCGCGACCGTCGGCAGCGGCATCAGCCCGGCGCCCGCCGAACGCAGCGGCAGGACATTGCGGAACGGCGGCGTGTCGCCCAGGTCCTCGCGCCGGACGCCCGAGTCAGTCCCGTCCAGCCACAGCGTGCGCCCGTTGACGGTCGCCCGCACAATCACATGGTTGAACGCGGCCGCGCTCGGCAGCCGCTCCGCCACCAGGTCGCCCATGCCGATGCTCGCGAGCACCGGCTCCGCCTCCACGTCCAGGGCATGGAGCAGCGCCAGCAGCAGCAGCGTCTTCGCCTTGCAGTCGCCATAGCGGCGCTGCCACGTGTCGGCCGGCGACTGCGGGTGGTAATTGCCGCCCGCCATGCCGTTGAACAGGTAGCGCACCTCGTCCTGCACCAGCCGCAGCGCGGCGGCCGTCCGGTCGATCGGCGCGGCGTGGGCCGCCTTGATCTTGGCGACTTCCGCCGCGAGCGGACTTCCCGGCGCGATCAACCCCGCGGTGCGGTAGAGCGGCTCCATGGTGCGCGAGACCGCCTGCCAGTCGGCGAAGCTCGTCGCCTCCAGGATCTCCAGGCGGCGGAAGCGGGCCGGCGCGTCGCCCGGCAGTTCCTCCGCCTTCGCCAGCGGTACGGTCACCTCCAGCTCCTGATAGGCCCCCGCGCGCATCGGCATCGGCGACATGCCCTTGCCGTGCGCGTTCCACTTCACCGGGGTGGCGCCGTCCCACAGCAGGCGCGCGCGGGCGAAGCCGACGCGTAGCGGCTCGCTGACCAGCGGCATCACCGTCTGGACGTTGCCCGCCAGCGCCGAATCCTTGTTGGTGTTGGAAAAGGTCACGCGCAGCACGTCGCCGACGCGCAGCCCCTCCACGGTCATGGTCGCCGTCAGCACGCCGGTCAGCTGCAGCTGCTCCAGCTGCTCCTCGCGGCGGAGCACCGTGAAGCGTTCGCCCTTGGCGAGCGCGTCGATGCGCTCGTTGCCGCGCAGGATCTCGACGCGGTGGATGATCAGGTCACCGCCGTCCGGCTGCCACGGCAGCTGCACGGTACCCGCCTGGTTGAGCGTCTGGGCAGAGGCGATCCGGGTCGCGCTGTCGGTATAGGCCCAGCTCTGCCCGTCGTGCAGCCGCTGCTGCTGGTCGAACAGCATCACCACCGGCGACTCGCCGTCCAGCTTGCCCGTGTCGATCGGCGGCGCCGGCTTCACCCAGCCGGGCGCCGGCTGATACAGCGGCTTGTCCCCGGCCCAGGCAGGAGCCGATGCCAGCAGCAGTGCCAGCGCCGACGCACAACGATATCGCATGAATTCCCCCTCTTCCCCGCCGCCAGCCTAGGCCGGTTTCGGAGCCGCGCAAATGGGCATTTCATGCAGTATCGGTGCATTTTTTCAGAAGCTTGGGGTGGTCCGCGCCCTTCCTGCCGCGGCGTGCCGGATCGCAACTCGCTGAAGCATCGAGAACCCCTCCCAGGCATCGATCCGTTTCCGGAACGCACCTTCGATACCGCCCGGTACGGTATTGACCTTCGCCTTGCGGTGTATACCTGAGCGGCTCCTGTTTTGAACGGAGCCCCCCTGCATGTCCGCTTCCGCCGACGTCCTCTTCCGCCCCTTCCGCATCAAGTCGCTCGAGCTCGCCAACCGCATCGTCATGGCACCCATGACGCGCGGCTTCGCGCCGGCCGGCATCCCCGGCGAGCCCCAGGCCGCCTATTACCGCCGCCGCGCCGAAGGGGGCGTCGGCCTGATCCTGTCCGAAGGCACGGTGATCGACCGCCCCGCGTCGCGCAACATGGCGGGCATCCCGCTGTTCCACGGCGAGCAGGCGCTGGCCGGCTGGCAGCAGGTGATCGACACCGTACACGCCACCGGCGGCAAGATGGGCCCGCAGATCTGGCATACCGGCTCCACGGTCGGCCCGGATGGCTGGGAGCCGGACGCCCCGGTCGAAAGCCCGTCGGGCCTGCTCGCCCCCGGCAAGCCGCGCGGCGAGACGATGAGCGAGGAGGCGATCGCCGACACCATCGCCGCCTTCGCCCGCGCGGCCGCCGACGCCAAGCGGCTGGGCTTCGACACCGTCGAGCTGCACGGCGCCCACGGCTATCTGATCGACCAGTTCTTCTGGGCGGGCACCAACGAGCGCACCGATCGCTGGGGCGGCGCCACCATCCGCGAGCGCTCGCGCTTCGCGGGCGAGGTGGTGAAGGCGGTGCGCGAGGCGGTCGGCCCCGATTATCCGATCATCCTGCGCCTGAGCCAATGGAAGCAGCAGGACTATGCCGCGCGTCTGGCCGAAACGCCCGAGCTGATGGCCGACTGGCTGCAGCCGCTGGTCGATGCCGGCGTCGATGTGCTCCACTGCTCGCAGCGCCGCTTCTGGGAGCCCGAGTTCCCCGAGCTGGACGGCGAAAAGGGCCTGAACTTCGCCGGCTGGGCAAAGAAGCTGACCGGTGCGGCCACCATCAGCGTCGGTTCGGTCGGGCTCTCGGGCGAGTTCCTGGCAGCGTTCGGCGGTGAAAGCTCCTCGACCGTCGGCATCGAGAACCTGATCGAGCGCATGGAACGCGACGAGTTCGACCTGATCGCGGTCGGCCGTGCGCTCATCAGCAACCCCGACTGGGTCGCCCGTATCCGCGAAGGCGACGCCACCAAGGTGAAGGGCTTCGAAGCCTCGGCCCTCGGCGAACTGGTCTGATCCCGGCGCCGGCGCGTCTCCCACGGATGCGCCGGCGCTTCGGCAATCGTCCCGGCCACGCTATGGCGCTGCCATGGAACAGGACCACAGGCTTGGACGCCGCACGGCGCTGGTGACGGGGGCTTCGGGCGGTCTGGGGCAGACGATCGCCCGCGGCCTTGCGCAGACGGGCGTGCACGTCCTCCTCCAGGGCCGCCGCCGCGCCGCGCTGGAGGCGCTCGCCGCAGCGATCGCTGGGGACGGCGGCTCCGCCGAGCCGCTCGTCGTCGACCTGGAAGACGACGCCGCGCTCGCCGCGTGCGTGGACGCGCTGCCGCCGATCGACATCCTCATCAACAACGCCGGCCACCGCGACCGCCGGCCGCTCGCCGACCTCGACCGTGCCGCGGTCCGCCGCATGCTGGAGGTGAATCTGATCGCGCCGTTCGACCTCGCCCGCCGGCTCGCGCCCGGCATGGCGGCGGGCGGCCGGATCCTCAACATCACCTCGATCGCCGGGCCGCTCGCCCGCAGCGGGGACGCCGCCTACACCGCGTCCAAGGGCGGGCTGGAGGCGCTCACCCGCGCGCTTGCGGCCGAACTCGGCCCGCGCGGCATCACCGTCAACGCGGTCGCACCTGGCTTCTTCGCGACGCAAGCCAATGCCGCGATGGTCGCCGACCCCGCGATCGCCGCGCATCTCGCCACCCGCACCTCGCTCGGCCGCTGGGGCCGGCCGGAGGAGATCGTCGGCCCGGTGCTGTTCCTGACCTCACCCCAGGCCTCCTATGTCACCGGCCAGGTGCTCGCCGTCGACGGCGGCTACACCGCGCACTTCTGAGGGGCTGGAACCCTGCTCGCAGAGCAGCGTAGAATGGCATTGGCCCGCAATCAGCAGGCCGATCGCATGCGGAGACTGGCATGATCCTTTCTGCCCTCGCACTGCTGGCCGCCGGCCAAGCCCAAGCCGCACCGCCTCCCCCGCCCGCATCCGCCGAAGCCGTGCGCTGCGTCGAGCAGACGACGCTCGGCTCGCGCGTACCGCGCAAGCTGTGCCGCACGGAACGGGAATGGGCCGCGATACGCGAACGAAAGGAACGTACGCGCGCGCTCGCCGCTTTCCATCCGAAGAACGGCGGCGTCGGCTTCACCAACGACTGATCCACACGCGCCTCACCGCGCGTGATAGAAGTCGTACACCTGCTGCGCGACCGCGGCCGACACGCCCGGCGCCTTCTGCAGATCGGCGAGGCTCGCACCGCGCACCGCCTTGGCCGTGCCGAAGTGCATCAGCAGCGCCTTCTTGCGCGCGGGGCCGATGCCCGGCACCTCGTCGAGCGGGCTCGCGCCCATCGCCTTGGCGCGCTTCTGCCGGTGCGCGCCGATCGCGAAGCGGTGGACCTCGTCGCGCAGTCGCTGGAGGTAGAACAGCACCGGCGCGTTGACCGGCAGGGTGAACTCGCGCCCGTCCATCAGGTGGAACACCTCGCGTCCCTCGCGACCGTGGTTCGGCCCCTTGGCGACGCCGACCAAGCACACGTCCTCGATGCCCAGATCCTCCAGCACTTCGCGCGCGGCGTTGAGCTGCCCGCGCCCGCCGTCGATCAGCACCAGATCGGGCCACTCGCCCGAATCGCGATCCGGGTCCTCGGCCTGCGCGCGGGCGAAGCGGCGCTGGAACACCTCGCGCATCATGGCGAAGTCGTCGCCCGGCACCGTGTCCTTGTTGCGGATGTTGAACTTGCGATACTGGCCCTTGCGGAACCCCTCCGGCCCCGCGACCACCATCGCGCCCAGCGCAGCGGTGCCCTGGATGTGGCTGTTGTCGTACACCTCGATGCGGTCGGGCGGCTCAGGCAGCTCGAACAGGTCGGCGACTTCGCGCAACAGCTTGGCCTGCGTGGTCGACTCGGCATTGCGCCGGTCGAGCGCCTCGACCGCATTGCGCTGTGCCTGCTCCAGCAGCCGGCGGCGCGGCCCGCGCTGCGGCACCGACAGCGCCACCTTGTGCCCGGCCCGCTCGGCCAGCGCCTCGCCCAGCAGCTCGGCCTCGGCGAGCTCGCGGTCGACGAACACGTTCCGCGGCGGCGGCACCTCCTCGTAGAACTGCATCAGGAAGCTCGCGAGCACCTCGTCCTCGGGCACGTCGCTGGTGTGCTGCGGGAAGAAGCTGCGATGGCCCCAGTTCTGCCCGCCGCGGATGAAGAAGGCCTGGATGCCGATCGTGCCTTCCTTGCACGCCAGCGCGAACACGTCGGCGTCGCCCACGCCATCGGCGTTGATCGCCTGGCTGCCCTGGATGAAGGTCAGCGCCTTCAGCCGGTCGCGCAGCACCGCCGCCAGTTCGAAGTCCATGTTCTCGGCGGCGGCCGTCATCTGCTCGCCGAGCTTCGCCTGAACCTTGGTCGACTTGCCGGCCAGGAAGTCCTTGGCGTCGCCGACCAGCTCGGCATAGCCCGCCTCGTCGATGCGGCCCACGCAGGGCGCCGAGCAGCGCTTGATCTGGTGCAGCAGGCACGGGCGGTCGCGGGTGCGGAAGAAGCTGTCGGTGCAGCTGCGCAGCAGGAACAGCTTCTGGAGCGCGTTGAGCGTCTGGGTAACCGACCCGGCGCTCGCGAACGGGCCGTAGTAGTTGCCCTTGGCACGCCGCGCGCCGCGATGCTTCTGGATGCGCGGGAAATCATGGTCCGCGCGCAGCAGGATGAAGGGGAAGCTTTTGTCGTCGCGCAGCAGCACGTTGTACGGCGGGCGATAGCGCTTGATCAGCTGCGCCTCGAGCAGCAGCGCCTCCGCCTCGTTGTTGGTGGTGACGATCGTCATCGACCGCGTCTGCGACACCATGCGCTGGAGCCGCTTCGACAGCCGCGACACCTGGGTATAGTTCGCCACCCGGTTCTTCAGCGCGCGCGCCTTGCCGACGTACAGCACGTCGCCGCGCGCATCCTGCATGCGGTACACGCCCGGCCGCACCGGCAGCGTCGCGAGCACGTTGCGGATCGCCGCGACGCCCGCCTCCAGGTCGGGCGCATCGGTGCCGCCGCGCACGGTGTAGGCGGCCTTTTCCTCGTTGAATCGGCTGGGAGAATTGGGATCGGACATTGCGTGCCGATCTAGGGAGTCTCACCCTCCCCCGCTAGCGTTGAGGTCGGGCAACTCAGCCTTGCGCCGACCAGCCGTACCCCGGCGGAGGCCGGGGCCCAGTCGGGAAGGCTTCGGCGAGGTCACGCACCCTCCCGTCTGTCCCCCAACTGGGCCCCGGCCTTTGCCGGGGTACAAACAAGGGGCGGGATGTTGCGCCGCCCTCGTGCTCCCGCGAAGGCGGGAGCCCAGGGTACCGCACGCTACCGCCAGTGGTTCTGCTTGGCCCTGGGTCCCCGCGTGCGCGGGGATACGGCGCCTACCCCCGCAGGCTCAAACCCGCGCGAACAGCTTCGTGCCGACCACACCGATCACGATCAGCGCCATGAAGAACGCCTGCATCGGCCCGATGCGGTCGCCGAAGAGCACCGAGCCGCCGATGATCACGCCCACCGCGCCGAGCCCGGTCCACACGGCATAGGCGGTGCCCGCGGGGATGCCGCGCATCGCCAGCGCCAGCAGGCCCATGTTCACGAAGGAAAGGATGATCGGCACCGACGAGGCGGCGATCGTCGCCTGCGTGCCCGCCCACTTCAGGCTCAGCGCCCAGCAGATCTCGGTGACGACGGCGATGCCCAGGATGATCCAGGCCATGAGAAACACTCCTGGGCTCTGGAAAAGGAAAAGGGCGCCGCCGGAAACCCGAGAAGCGGCGCCCCTGTCAGGCTGTGGGAGGGACCGGGGTCCCCGCCCATGTCTTTAGATCAGTGCGGTCGGCCGAGCCCCGCGCCCAGACCGGCGATGGTGCGGTCGATCAGCGTGCGGTCGCCCTCGGTACCCAGCCGCTCGGCGATCAGCGATGCCGCCGCCTTGGCAGCCGCGTCGGCGGCCTTGGCGCGCACCTCGGCGATCGCCTGGCGCTCGGCCGCAGCGATGCGATCCTCGGCCATCTTTGCGCGACGGCTGGTCAGTTCCTGCGCGTCGGCCTCGGCCTTGGCGACGATGGCCGCCGCCTCGGCATGGGCGTGCTCGCGCATCGCCGCTGCCTCTGCCTCGGCCTGCTGCGCCTTGAGCGCATATTCGGCCTTCAGCGCCTCGGCCTCGGCACGCAGGCGCTTGGCCTCGTCGAGCTGGGTACGGATTGTCGCGATCCGCGTGTCCAGCACGCCGGCGATGCCCTTGTGCGCACGCCGCCACACCAGCAGCAGGATCGTGAGCAGGGCGGCAACCGCCACCCAACCGGTCGAATCCATGCCCCAGGCGGTGGGGCTCGGCTCGTGATGCTGATCCGGAACGCCGGTGCTGTGCATCGGCTCGGCCGTCAGCCCGTCCTCACCGCGGATCGGCTGCTTCTCCAGCGGCTCCAGCGCCGCGGCATGGTCCAGTCGTTCGGCCACGATCGTCGATCCGTTCACATTAGCCATGGGTCACCGCCTTGCGGACGGCGTCGGCGGCAGCCTCGCGGCTGACCTCGATGCCCGCCAGCTTGGCGACGATGCCCTGGGCGGCGTCGGCGGCGACGTCCTCCAGGCTGGCGAGCGCGCTCGCACGGGCCTGGTTGACCTCGACCTCGGCCGCATCCAGGCGGGCCTGCATGGCGGCATTGGCAGCCTTGGCACGCTCGGCGGCGTCGGCGGTCGCCTTCGCCTTGGCGGCGTTGGTTTCGGCAAGCGCAGCCTGGCGGGCCTCCGCCATGCGGGTGCGCCATGCCTCTTCGGTCGCGTCGGCTTCCTGGCCGGCGCGCGTGGCGGCGGCGAGGTCGTCGGCGATCTGCGCGTCGCGCTTTTCGACCGTGCCCTGGATCCTCGGCACCATGCCCCGCCCGATCCCGAAATAGATCAGGCCGAACACGATCAGCAGCCAGAAGATCTGCGAGGCATAGGTCGCAGCGATCTGTTCGATTTGCGGCATGGTGGTTCCCGTTCGTTCGCGTGTGCTTCCGTCACCGGCCGCCTGCCCGCATGGGCGACGGCCGGTCACGAAAAGAAGTTACGCGACGAAGATCAGCAGCACCGCGACGACGAACGCGAGCAGGCCCAGAAGCTCGGCGGCGGCGAAGCCGATGAACAGGCGGCCCTGCTGGCCGTCGGCGGCACCCGGGTTGCGCAGCGCGCCTTCGAGGAACTTGGCGAAGACGTTGCCCACGCCGAGTGCGGCAAGGCCCGCACCGATGGCTGCGAGACCGGCACCGAGCAGCTTTGCGGCTTCTGCGTCCATGATAAAACTCCTGTTGGGTATCTGTTTGGTTGAAAAGATCAGTGCAGGTTGACGGCGTCGTTCAGGTAGAGCGACGTCAACAGCGCGAACACGTAAGCCTGGATGGCGCACACCAGCAGCTCGAGCAGGGTGATGCCGATCATCAGGATGAAGCTGGGGATGGCCACCAGCGGCGCGACCCACACGGCGTCTGCATTGAGGCCGTTGATCACGAAGCCCGCCAGCACCTTCAGCAGGATGTGGCCCGCCGTCATCGCGACGAACAGTCGGAGACCGAGGCTGAACGGGCGCACCAGGAACGAGAACAGCTCGACCACCGGGATCAGCCACAGCAGCCACCAGGGCGTTCCGTGCGGCACGAACAGCGAGAAGAAGTGCAGGCCGTGGCGCGAGAAGCCGACGATCAGCACCAGCGCGAAGCTGATGATCGCCAGCACGCCGGTGACGGTCAGGTGGCTGGTGACGGTGAACGGATGCACGCCCGGGACCAGGCCGAACGGCAGCAGGCCCAGGATGTTCGCGATCAGGATGAACATGAACAGCGAGAAGACATAGGGCAGGAAGCGCTTGCCCTCCGGCCCGATGTTCGCCGTCAGCATGTCGCCGATGAAGCCGGTGAAGCTCTCCACCGCCATCTGCCAGCGACCGGGGACGGTCTGCCCCTTCATGCCGCCGAGCATGAACAGCCACAGGACGACAAGCGTCGCGACCATCCACAGCGCGGAGTTGGTGAAGGCAATATTATACCCGAACAGGTTCCAGCTCTGACCGAACACGGGTTCGATCAGGAACTGATGCATCGGGTCGATCTTGGATCCGCCTTGCGCCACGTTTCTTCCAACCGCCAATACGACGAACGCCCGGGTTATTCCGGGCGCTCGCCAGCAATCTTGATGATGTTCCTGAACCCGGCGCCTACCCCAAGGGCAAGCAGCGTGAGCAGGAGCCAGGGCGACGTTCCGAACCAGCGGTCAAGCAACCAGCCGATCAGCGCGCCGCCGACAAGGGACCCGAGGAGCGTCGCGAGCACGCGGTTGCCGAGCGAATAATTCCGATCGACCCCCGCCTTCGCACGCCCCGTCCGCACGGCCTCCGCATGATTCGCTTGTTTCAGCCGCTGTTCCAGCGACGTGAGACGCGAATCCTCGGAACCATAAGGGTCCTGCCCGGGGCCGTTTTCCGCCATGCGCCATCCTCTCCTAAAGCATTGTTCGGGGGAGGAACGCATGTACGGCGAGCAACCCCGCCAAGGCGGCGCCCGTTTAGGAAGGGGTGCGTTTCAAGTCAACCTTTGTAACAGTTCTGCACCGCCTGCTGCGGCACGCGTGCAGCATCGCTGCAACAGGGCCCCGCGCGCTGCTTGCGCGTTGCCAAGCCGGCGGCTTCGGGCAATGTTCTGCAAAAGGGAATTCGGGGGGAGCAAGCCGTGCGCAAACTCGCCAGGCGCCTGTTCGAGGGCGCCCGCATGACCGACGAGGAATATCGGGCCAATCTGAACGGGATCAACATCTTCTTCGGGGCGGTGCTGGGCTTCGTCCTGGCAGGCACCGAGACGCTGGAGACCGCCGGCTTCACGCTGGTGCTGGTGCTGTGCTCCGCGATCGTGATCAGCATCCTCTACATCTCGTCCAGCAAGCGGCTGCTCGTCTATTTCGTCTACACCGCGGTCGGGATCGCCTGCCTGCCGCAGGTGGTGGCGCTGATCGGTCCCGCGGGCACGACGCTGCCGCCCAAGCTGATGCCGACCCTGGCCGTGTGGACGGCGATGACCGCGTTCGTCGAGTTCGCGCCCCGTGCCCGGCCGGGGGACACCGCCGCCCCCCGGCCGTGACCGGCATCAGCGCGCGGCGACCGCCTCGCGCGCGCTGATGCCCTCTTCCTCGGACAAGGTGCCCAGCGCGCCGGTGCTGCGTGCGCGGCGGCCATAGACCAGCTCGAACAACGGCGACGCCATCAGCGTCGTCAGGATCGCCATCAGCACCAGGATCGAGAACAGCGCCGGGCCGATGATGCCGCGCTGCAGCCCGATGTTGATGATGATCAGCTCCATCAGCCCCCGCGCGTTCATCAGCGCACCGATGCCGAGCGCGGTCGGATTGTCCTGCCCGGTCAGCCGCGCCGCCGCCCAGCAGGCGCCGCCCTTGGCCAGCACCGACGCGGCAAGGATCGCGAGCGTGACGCCCAGCAGCCCCAGATTGTCGACCAATGTCAGCTGGGTGTTGAGGCCGGAGAAGGCGAAGAACATCGGCAGCAGCAGCACCACCGTCACCGGCTCCAGCTGGCGGCGCAGCCCCTCGGCAAACACCCCGCGCGGCATGACCACGCCCAGCAGGAAGCCGCCGAACACCGCATGCATGCCCACCGCGTCCATCGCGAAGGCCGCGCCCAGGAACAGCATCAGCGCGATCGCGAGATCGCCCTGCGCAATCCCGCCGCGCGCTTCCGCCCGGCGCCCGAGCGGCGCCAGCAGGCGCGGCCCCAGGCCCAGCACGACCACGGCGAACAGGATCGCGCCACCGATCGCCTTCACCGCCACCATCGGCCCGTCGCCAAAGGTCGCGAGCACCACCGCCAGCACCGTCCAGGCCCCGGCATCGTCGATCGCGCCCGCAGACAGCGAGAGGGTGCCGAGCGGGGTGCCCGAAAGCCCGCGCTCGTGGATGATGCGCGCCAGCATCGGAAAGGCGGTGATCGCGATGCACGCGCCCATGAACAGCGTCGCCTGCATCTGGGTGACGCTGGGCGTGAACAGGCCGGGGATGCCGATCAGCCAGGGCGTGATCGCGACTGCCACCAGGAACGGGGCCGCCATGCCGGACAGCGACACCGCGGCCGCGCTCCCGGCATTGCTGCGGAAATGATCGGCGCGAAAGCCCAGCCCGACCAGGAACATGTAGAGCCCCACGCCCAGCTGCGCGCCGGCGTAAAGGATGCCGCGTGCTTCCTTGGGAAACAGCATCGCCTGGAGATCGGGCGCGAGCAGTCCGAACAGCGATGGGCCCAGGATGACCCCCGCGATCATCTCCCCCACGACCTGCGGCTGTCCCAGGTAGCGCCGGGCAAGCCAGCCCACGCCGCGGGAAACCGCGACGATCGCAAACAATTGCAAAAAGAAGATCACACTCAGCTGCGCCGGTGCCATTTCGCCCCTCCCCCCATTCAGCCGCAGTTTCGGCCGGTGCCTTGGCGGCACGGCGCGAAATCTACGCCTCGGAGCGGCGGTCGACAATGGGGCGCAGACGCCCGAGCGCGGCCGGTCCGCCGCCGCTCCCGCGGAAACGGCGGCTCAGGCGATCAGACGCAGCGCGGGTCGCGCTCCGGCGCGCCGGCGCCGCGGGTCTTCCAGCTGCCGTCGGGGCCCTTGTACTTCTCGCCCGGCCGGGTCTTTGCGATCAGGTTGCAGCCCGACACAAAGGCGAACTGCTCCACGGTCGCGCCGTTGCTGGCGCCGCGGGTATAGGCGGCCTTGCGCTTGATGTTGATGCTGTTGACCAGCGCGCGCAGCTCCGGCGTGGCACTGCCGACGATCCCGAGATAGCCGTCGGGCTGCTCGCCGACCTTGCCGGCCTCGCGCGCAGCCTCATAGGCCGGGTCGCGCTGGGCCCAGGCAGCACCCGCCATGCCGGTGACCGCCACCGCCGCTGCGGCCGCGAACACGATCTTCATTCCGTTGCGCATCAGAAAATCCCCGGGTTCTGCTGGATCAGGCTCTTCGCCTCGCCATCCAGACGATACACCACTTCCTGCGTGATGTTGATGTTCAGGTTGATCTCGATCGGCTTGTCCGGCGCGCTCACGTTCACGCACCCGCCCGTCGCCGCCACGGTCGCGACGCCGAGCGCCGCCGCCATCCACCTATGCATCTGCACGCCTCATCGTGTTGTTCATGGTCTATCGTCGCTTTCCGGGGGCTGAACGGGCCGGGTCGCGCCCGGCGTCACTGGCTCCGGCGCGGGCGTCCCGCCCTGCTGTTCCTGCGCTTCCATCAGCGCGGGCAGGTTGCGCTCGATCAGCCGGCCCGGATCATAATAGCTCTGCACCGAGTCGATCAGCTGGCGGAAAGGCGCCTTGATCCGGACGTTGAAGACGAGCGGCAGCCGCGCAAGCCGCCGGATCAGGAAGTTGGAGCTGGTGCCCTCGCCCTGGCTCACGCCGGCAAAGCGGATCGCGGTGATCATCTCGCCCGCCAGCGGCCCGTTCATCTCCAGCGTGAGGTTGCGGTAATCTAGGCTCTTCAGCGCCTGGAACGCCAGATTGCCCCAGAAGCCGACGTCCTCCTTGGTCACTTCGCCCACATAGGCGATGTTGCCGCCGCCCTCGCGCGCCACCAGCCGACCGCCCTCGATGCGGCCGCCGCGCTGGTCGAAGATCATCGGCAGCACCCCGTCGAAGGTGCCGCTGGCGCTCAGATTCTTGAACTCGAACTCCTGGAGGAACAGGCCCGCATCCACCCCCGTCACGCGGAAGGTCATGCGCCGGTCCTTTTGGGGCGAAAAGTCGAGCACGGTCGGCTCCAGCACCATCTCGCCGCCCGCGAGCGGCCAGCGCCCGCCCTCGATCTGGATGCGCTGCTCCGGGATCAGCCGATAGCGCAGCTGCCCGTCCTTGAACGGGATGCCCGGATTGGCCTCGCCGATGGTGAGCAGCTGGTTCGGCGCCGTCACCAGCCCCAGGAGGTCGGTGAAGTGGACCTCGCCCGAAATGCCGGTCGCGGGGCCGAACGCCGCCGCAAGCTCGGCGTCTTCGGTGCGGAACGTGCCGGTGCTGGTCACGCCCTGCCCGTTCCAGGCGATGTGCCCGTCGCCCGACACAACGGCCTTCACATCGGCGATCACGCCGAAGGTGAGCGGCGTCAGCTCCTCGGGCTGGAAGTCGTCGGCAAAGGCGATGCCCGGCACCTTGAGGTCGGCGGTGCCCGCACCCGTCCCGAGTTCGTGCGTGATGGCGACCGTCGCCACCGTCACCTGCTTGGCAGGATGCTTGAGCGTGCCGGTCGCGGTGATGGTGTTGCCCGCGAGCGTCAGCGCGACATCGTCGCTCGCCATCGTTTCGAAGCGCCGCTGCTCGCCGGTCTGGGTGTCGTCGAGCTTCAGCCCGCCGGCGAGCTTCAGCACGCCGCCGGCAAAGCGCCAGTCGCCCGCCGCGCCCGACAGCAGCAGCGGCACGTTGGCGATCTGCCCGGCCGCATCGGCGAAGCGCCCGCCGACGCTGCCGTCCCCAATCCGCCCCTCCAGCCGACCCGCGTCGATCCGCGTCACCCGCTCCGGCGCCCCCAGCCGGCTCTCCACGCCCTCGAGCGCGAAGTCGAGGCGGGCGAGGTCCATCCGCCCGCCGCGCATCGCCAGCGTCACCGGGGTGCCGCCCAGCCGTCCGTCAAGCCGCGTCGCACCCAGTCGCGCGCCGCCGCCCAGCCCGGCCCGGTTGACCGCCACCAGCGCCCGGTCGGTGGGACAGAGCCGCAGCCGTGCAGGGTTCAGCACCAGCGAGGACACGGCCAGCCGCTGCCACGCGACGGTCGTGCAGTCCGGGTTCACCGCCACCGCGGCACCCCCGTCCCAGCGCCCCGACAGCGGCACCACCAGCCCGTCGACGCGCCCGTCCGCCAGCGGCCCGCTCAGCGTCGCCTGGGTGTCGAAACGGGTGCTGCCGTCGCCCGCGCGGGTGAAGCGCACGGGGGTGAGCGCCAGCCGTGCGCCGCCCGCCGCATAGGGCCGGACGATCGCGGTGCCGGTGACAGCGCCGCCGGGCTGCGCCTGCGCCAGCTGGACCGCCGCCTCGGGCAAGCCGCCGCCGCCGATCGTCAGCGTGCCGTTGAGCGATGCCCTGCCGTCCGGCCAGCCATAGGCGACGCCCTCGGCGCCCGAGAGCACGACCTGCGCGCCGCTCGCGGCCTGTGCCGACAGTCGCCGCACCACGACCCGGCCGCCCTTGGCGCCGTTTGTGGCGTCCAGTTCTGCGCCCGCGTCGAATCGCCGGCCCGCGGCGACGCCGGCCCTGGCGATCGCCGCCATCAGCGGCCCGACCGGCGATCCCGCGCCCGCCTCGGCCAGCCCGGCGACCTGCCGCAGCGTCGCGGCCGGCAACGCAGCGCCGCGCACCTGGGCATTGCCCTGGAAGGCCTGCTCCGCCCCGACCCGGTAGCGGCCGTCGATCGCCAGCGCCTCGCCGCCGATCCCGGCCGCGGCGAACGCACCGCTCTCCAGCGCCGCCCGCCCCTGCGTGTCACGCGCGCTGCCGGTGAAGTCGACGCGGCCCTTCACGCCGCGCACCCGGGCGCCGGCGCCCGCCACCTCGGCGGCGGCAAGCTCGGCGCGCCCCTGCCAGCGATCCAGCCGCTCGCCCAGCGTCAGGTCGATACGAGTGGCAAGCCCCGCCAGGCGGGTGTCGCCGCACGCAAGCGACCCGGCCCGCACCGGCCCTTCAATCGTCGGCCGAGCGTCGGCGATCCGGATCGCCACCGCCGCGCGCAGCTGCCCGGCCGTGCACGCATCGCCGATCCCCAGCCGATCGGACACCGCCGCGAGACTGCCCGAAAACCCGTCGTCCAGCCGCCCGCTGCCGGTGAGCTTCAGCCCCACCACGCCGCCCGGCGTCTCCAGCCGCATGCGTGCGTCGCCGATCTGCGCGTCGAGTTCGGGCAGCGCGAACGGCTTGCCCGAGGGGGCCGGCATCAGCTTGTCGATCGCGCCCAGCGACACCTTGCCGTCGACCAGCCGCCCGCGCAGCCGCACCCGGCCCACCCGCACGCCCGTTACCTCCGGCCCGCGCAGCGTCATGCGCGTGCGCAGCTCCGCCCAGTCGGCGACGAGATCCGGGTTGCGGGGGTCGCCGATCACCACGTCGGTCAGCCGCTGGCGGCCGAAGCTCAGGTCGGAAATCTTGTAGCGGGCAGGCACGCCCCGGTCGGCCAGCGCGCGGCGCACGAAGCTGTCGGCGATCGGACGGCGGTTGAACCACAGCGCGACCAGCGCCAGCAGCAGGACGAGCGCCACCGCCAGCGCCGCGCGCCTGCGACGCGACCAGCGCCGCCGCCCGGGCAGGTCATCCGGCGTGTCGGTCTTCCCGGGCGTCACGCGGATTGCCACTCTCCCATCGCCAGCGATCGTTACGGCCCCCTCCGGACGGGTCAAGCACCACGATTGCACCCGGCGTCTGCACCGCCTAGCCTCAACGCGCCATGAACGCATCCGCCCCGCCTGGGCCCAGCACCGACGGCACCGGCCATCGCGCACGGCTGCGCGGCCGGCTGCTCGACGACGGCGGCGAGGCGCTGCTCGACCATGAGCTGATCGAGTATCTGCTCGCCCTCGCCATCCCGCGCCGCGACACCAAGCCGCTTGCCAAGGCGCTGCTGCACGAGTTCGGCGGGCTGGGCGGGCTGCTGTCGGCCGATCCCCGCGCCATCGCCCGCGTGCCGGGGATGGGCGACACCGCCGTCGCCGCGCTCAAGATCGCCCATGCGTCGGCAATCCGCATGCTGCGCGGCGAGATGGCGGCGCGGCCGGTGCTGTCCAATTGGCAGGCGGTGCTCGACTATCTGCACGCCGAAATGGCCTATCACAGCATCGAGCGGGTGCGCGTCCTGCACCTCAACGTCCGCAACATGCTGATCCGCGACGAACTCGTGGCGGAGGGCTCGATCGACCAGGCGCCCATCTATGCGCGCGAAGTGATCCGCCGCGCGATCGAGCTCGGCTCGGCGGCGATCATCCTGGTCCACAACCATCCCAGCGGGGACGTGACCCCCAGCCGCGCCGACATCGACCTCACACGCATCGTGATGCAGGCGGCCAGGCACCTCGACATTGCTGTGCACGACCACATCGTCATCGGCACCCAAGGCCATACCAGCCTGCGCGCCAAGGGGCTGATGTAGGGGCGGCGGGGTTCCCGCAGGTGGAATCAGGAGAAGCGCACGCGTTGCGTATCCACGCCAGATCACCGCAACTGGGCCCCGGCCTCCGCCGGGGTACGAAGAAGGCACAAGGGTAGGAAGTCGGCGCGGGTGGCGCGTTGATCGGCAAACCATCCCGTACCCCGGCGAAGGCCGGGGTCCAGCTGGGGGACGTCTCAGCAGGGGCGCGGACCCTTCACCCTGTTTCCGGCAAATCTGGCGCTCCCTCCCGAATACCGACGCTCCACACCCACGGCGAAGCGCCCACCCAACAACGCAAACGGAC